>DATKTN010000134.1:0-20599 GCA_035531135.1 Anaerolineae bacterium | reverse complement strand
GCGCCAGATTGGGATAGACCCGACCGATTCCAACCGGCTGTACCTGGGCGGCGACAGCCGCTACTTTTACACCAGCGACGACGGCGGTGACACTTGGAACGCGGTTTCGCTCACCCCGATCAGCTTGAGTAGCAGCCAGCGATCTTTGCGATCGCTGCAGGTGGGCGGCGACGTCCAGTTCCCCGTCATCGCCGCCGACCCCCACAGCCCCAACCGCGTCCTCGTCGGGTTGAACCGCTCGCCCGATACGCCTCTCCTGCGCTCCACCGACTACGGCCAGACGTGGGAGGCCCCGTCGCTCGGCTTCCAGGCCGAAACCTACGCGCTCGCTTTCCATCCCTCCATCTCCGGCACGGTCTACGCTGGCGTCGGGTGGTCGCCGGACAGCCCGCACCTGATCCGCTCGGAAGACGGAGGCCGCACCTGGCAGGACCACGCCCCCGGCCTGAACCTGCTCACCGTCTACCGGCTGATCGAGTCGCGGGGACGGCTCTACGCGGCCACCAACGGCAGCGGGGTACACACCCGCTGGCCCAGCGCCCCTCCCGTCTGGGAGCGCACCAGCTCGGTCAGCCCCAGCAACAACCTGGCCTACGTCACCCGCCTGGCCGCCGACGGGCGCGACCCGGACAACGTGCTGGCCTTCGACAAGGGCGACCTGACACTGTACCACAACGTCGCCCCGCTGGGAGACGAATACCCATGGCGGCCCGTCCTGCGGCTGGCCGGTCCCGACGACGACCTGTTCGGCCTGGCCTACGACCCCCACGCCCCCGACCAGGCCTACGCGACGACCCGGCTGGGCGGATTCTGGCGCAGCGCCGACGGCGGCGCGACCTGGTCGCAAGGGAACGCAGGGCTGCCGGGTGGGGTGGTCTTGCGCGGGCTGGCGGCCGACGAGGCCATCTCCGGCACGCTCTACCTGGGGCAGATCGGCGCACCGGGGCGGGTACACTACAGCGACGACGCCGGCGACTCGTGGTCGCCCCTCAACGGCGCACTCACCTTCAGCACCATCCACGCCTTCGCCCGCGATCCGGCCGACCCGGACGTGGCCTTCGCGGGGGTGTGGGGCGGCGGCACCTGGAAGACGGAGGACGGCGGCGCGAGCTGGACCATGTTGCTCGAAGCGCCGGCCTCGGCCGCTGTGTTGGCCGTCGATCCGCGTGATCCGCAGGTCGTCTACGCCACCGACCGCACCGGGCCGACGCTGTGGCAGTCGGCCGACGGCGGGCTGCACTGGTGGCGCCGCTTCAACGCGGGGCCCGAGTACAGCCGCCTGCAGGCGCTCGCCGTCGACCCGCACCAATCCGGCACGGTCTACGTCTCGGCCTTCAAACGCGGCGGGTACGGTGCCGATGGCTCGCTCTTCCGCGTCACCCGGGCAGGCTACCAGGACGTGACGAACGGGCTGCCGCGCGTCGCCATCAGCCTGGCGATCTCGCCCGACCAGCCCGGCCTCCTCCTGGCCTCGACCCACGTCTACGGCCTCTACCGCTCAGTAAACAGAGGGCAGAGCTGGCAACGGGTCACCGGCGGGCTGCCCGACGTTGGCTTCAACGCCATGGCGTGGGACCCCGACGACGGCGCGCTCTACGGCGGTGCCTGCTCGGGCAACTTCCCGGCCTATATGCGCCCGCCGGGTCTGCCGGATGGCGACGACGAGCCGGGCATCTATCGCTCGACTGATGGGGGAGTGACGTGGGAGAAACAGGCGGCCGGCGTCGTCGGCAAGGGGTTCGACTTTGCCGCAGGCGCCATCTACGCCGCGACCGGGAGCGGCCTCTACGTCAGCACCGACGGCGGCGACACCTGGATAAAGCAGCCGGGCGGCCCTCCACTGAGCTATTCAGTTGTCGCCGCCGGGGATGGACAGCTCTATGTCGGCACGCTGGGCGGCGGCGTGTACACCGCCACGGTCAACCTCGACCACAGCGTGACCTGGCAGGGCTCCCACGGCCCCACGGCCGAGATCCACGCCATCCAACTGCTCAGCATCCCTGACCGTCCCGGCACACTCTTTGCCACATCCTTCCCTGGCGGCGTCTTCAAGTCGACCGACGGTGGGGACAGTTGGAACGAAGCCAACTTTGGCCTGCCCGGCTTCACGCTGCCCGACCCCACCCGTAACGGCTACTACGCGCTAGCCTTCAACCCGGCGGATCCAGATAATCTCTACCTGGGCATCTACGGCTACGGTGTGTACCGCTCCGACGACGGCGCCGCCACCTGGCTGCCGGCCAACGCCGGGCTGGGCAACCGGTACGTGTACACGCTGATGGTCGAGGAGGATGGCTCGCACGTCTGGGCCAGCACCAACGACGGGATGCAGAGCCTGTGGCGCTCGCCCACCGATACGCCTGGCCGCCTGAGCTGGACGCCAGCGCCCGACGGCCCTTCAAGCTGGCAGGCGGTCACCTCTATCGCGATCAACGCCAAAGATCCCGACGAGATGACGATCGCCGCCTTCCCGGCGGGCGTATTCGCCACGCCCGACGGCGGCGCGCACTGGTACGAGCGCAGCAACAACCTCCACGTCGGCAAGATGCGCACCCACGGCGTCGGCTTCGAGGACGGCTACTATCAGCTCGCGCTCGACCCGGTGAACCCGCGCCACCTCATCTACGGCACGTACAACGGCCAGGTGTACGAGACGCGCGACGGGGGGCAGAGCTGGACCGCGTTTGACGACGGGCTGATGCGCGAGGGCTCGATCTATGCGTTCGAGATCGCGCCCGACGGCACGCGCCTCTACGTCTCGCAGAAGGCGGGCGGTGTATCGCGGCGCGCGCTCGATCCGGCTGTCCCTCAGCGGCGCGTGGTCTCGGCCAGCTCCGCGCCGTGCACTGACGGCAGCCACGTCTACGACACGGTCGCCGCAGCGCTGGCGGCGGCCAACCCCGGCGACACGCTCGTCGTCTGCCCCGGAAGCTATGCCGAGTGCGTCAGCGTGGACCAGGCGGTGCGGCTGGAGTCGTTCGCCGGCCCGCCGCGCACTTACCTGCGCAGCGTGACCGTGACCGGGGACGGCGCTCGCGTGGCCGGGTTCCGGTTGCACGCGCTGTGTGTCGATGGAGCGGTGAACGTCGAACTGTGGGGCAACGTCGTCCTCGGCAACGAGGTTTACCTGCCGATCGTGCTGAAGGATGCATCTCAGACCTGACAGGTTTCACAGCTCACTTTTCGACGCAAGGTTGCCCCTGATCAACCTGTCAGGTCTTACGCCTGGGGACAGCCTGCTGGTTTTCAGGAACAACATCGCTTATAATAACGACGCCCGGAAGGTACCAGGCACCTTTGGACAGGAGACCTTGAGATGAAACTCAACATCCGGACCAGTCTGCTGGCCATATGCGGGTTGCTGCTGGCGCTGACCGGCAGCGTCCGGGCACAGGACCCCGGCTCTAATCTCTCCCATCACCTCGTTGTGCACAGCACTTACCCTGGCGAGGACTATTTCATATACCTGCCGTCGATCCTGACGACGCAGGCGTCCCCCCAGGTGGCGGGGTGTGCCGTCTTTCCTGCCGACAACGTGTGGAACACGCCCGTCGATACGCTCCCCGTGCACGCCAACTCGGACGCCTACGTCGCCACCATCGGGGCCGACGCGCACGTGCACGCCGACTTTGGCTCCGGCACGTGGGACGGCGGGCCCATCGGCATCCCCTACGTCGACGTACCGGGCTCCCAGCCCAAGGTGGCCGTCACCTTTGAGTACGACGACGAGAGCGACCCCGGCCCCTACCCCATCCCCCCCGACGCACCCATCGAGGGCGGCCCAGACAGCGACGGCGACCGCCACGTCCTGGTGCTCGACCGCGACAACTGCATCCTGTATGAGATGTTCTATGCCTTTCCGCAGCCCGGCGGGAGCTGGGAAGCCGGGTCTGGCGCGATCTTTGATCTGAGCAGCCACGCGCTCCGTCCCGCAGGCTGGACCTCGGCCGACGCGGCGGGCCTGCCGATCCTGCCAGGGCTGGTGCGCTACGAAAAAGTGGCCGCGGGCGAGATCCGGCACGCCCTACGGTTCACCGCGCCGCAGACGCGCCGGGCATACGTCTGGCCCGCACGCCACTATGCGTCGAATCTCACCGGGGAGCAATATCCACCGATGGGCCAGCGCTTTCGGCTGCGGGCCGACTTAAACGTTTCAGGCTTCTCGGCGGAGGTGCAGGTCATCCTGCGGGCACTCAAGACGTACGGCATGATCCTGGCCGACAATGGCTCGTCCTGGTTCATCTCCGGCGTGCCCGACGAGCGGTGGGACAACGACGCGCTCCACGCGCTCCACGACGTAAAGGGCTCGGATTTTGAAGCGGTGGACACGTCATCGCTGATGGTGGACCCCGACTCGGGCCAGGTGCGTAGAAATCAATGAAGGGAGGTGTATCGCCCATGCAAGACCTGAAGGCCAAGTCGTGGAGTTGGTGGTCACGAGCTGCCCTGGCCGTGATAGCGCTCGCCGGGGCGACTATGGGGGTCTTGCTGTGCCACCTCGCCCTGTCCGGATGTGCGCCGGGGGCACAATGGACGGCTTCCGCCATAGCGGGACAGGATGGCGGTAGCGACAGCGATCTCCGCTACACCGGCGTCCTGACGTTCACCCCCGTGGCGACGACCTGCCTCCCGATCGTGCTGAACGGCAGCGGCCCGGTGACTGAGCCGATATCGCTGGCCGAGGTGAACGACGTCCTGTACCAGCTTCAGGACCTCGACCTGGCTGCTATCGGCAACACGGCCTACGACCTGGTCGTGATGGACTATTCTGCCGACGGGACCGAGGCCGGCGAGTTCACGCCGGCACAGATCGCCGCGCTCAAGCACAGCCCTGGTGGCGAAAAGGTCGTGCTGGCCTACATGAGCATCGGCGAGGCCGAGGATTATCGCTTCTACTGGCAGGAGGGTTGGACGCCGGGGAACCCGGCATGGTTAGACGCCGAGAACCCAGACTGGCCGGGAAACTACAAGGTGCGTTACTGGGATCCCGGTTGGCAGTCCATCATCTCTGGCTACACCGACCGGCTGCTGGACGCCGGCTTCGACGGCGCCTACCTGGACATCATCGACGCCTACGAGTACTATGCCGACCGCGGCCGCACCACCGCCGCGCAGGAGATGGTCGACTTTGTGGCCGCCATCCGCGCCCACGCGCGCGCCCGCGATCCCGATTTCTACGTCTTTCCGCAGAACGCGCCCCAACTGGCGGAGGAGGTGCCGGCCTACCTGGGCAGTGTGGACGGCATCGGCCAGGAGGACATCTACTACGGCTACGACGACGATGACGTGATGACGCCGCCAGCGGCCACCGCCGAACTGGAGGGCTACCTGGACGTCTTCAAAAACGCCGGCAAGCTGGTGTTGACGGTGGACTATGCCTCGACGCCGGCCCATGTGGACGACGCCTACGCCAAATCGCTCGCCAGGGGATACGTGCCCTTCGTCACCGTGCGCGACCTGGACCAGTTGACGATCAACCCTGGCCACGAGCCGGATTAGAAGCACCGGGGAGGCAGAAGTACGAGGTTGCAAGATGAATAGGTACCACCAGTTCCCGGCAGGCTCCCTGACGCTGGTATTTCTCGCTGGCCTGGCCATGGCCTGTGGCGCCGGCCTGCCCGAGGTGGAGGACGAAACCTGGCCTACCACCCCACGGGTTGAGCTGACTCGTCCGGGCTGGTCGCAGGTTCAGGCCGAAGCCTCGCCCCCGGCCACAGGCGCTGCCGCCACCTCCAGTCCGGTGGACACGCCCGCCGGTACTGTGTACTATGTCGCCGTGGACGAGCCAGGGGCCAGCGACGGCAACGACGGCCTGTCCCCCACGGTCCAGGGCGGGCAAAATGGTCCCTGGTTGACCATTCAGCACGCGGCGAGCACGATGACGGCGGGGGATACGACCTACGTCCAGGGTGGCACCTACTACGAATCAGGCATCTCCTTCGCCCATTCCGGCGCACCGGGTATGCCCATCACGCTGGCCAGCCAGCCATCGGAAGAGGTCGTCATCGACGGGTCACACGCCGCAGATGGCTACCCCGGTATCGCGATTGTGGAAGGGCACGGCCACTATGTGATCCAGGGGTTTACCATTCGCCACATGGACTGGAGCGGGATCGCTACCGACGGGGGTACCGCAGAACCCTACCACGACATCACCATCCGGGACTGTGTCCTTCACGACAACGGCTGGTCGGGTGTCGACCTGGCTGCGGTGGACGGCTTTGTGATCGAGCACGTCGAAGCCTACGCCAACGCCTACTACGGCCTGAACATCATCGGCTCTGAGGATGGCACACTGTCGGCCGCGCGCGGCGTCGTGAGAGACTCCAGCTTCCATGACCATACGGGTGCTGAGGGGCACGGCCTGGCGATCAACCAGGGCCACCACGTCACTGTGAGTACCTGCACGGCCTATCATAACACCATACACGGGTTCGACGTGTCCGATTGGCCGAAACGTGGCGAGCTATCCCACGATGTCACGTTCGAACGCAACTTTTCCACCGACAACGGCGTCGCCGGATTTGCCATCAACTCTGATTCGCATCACGTCGTTTACCGGAATAACGTGGCCTGGCGGAATGGCGCGGATTGGGCCGGACACGGTGCGGCGTCGGGCTTCTTGTGCTACGAAGGCTGCTGGCACGTCGAATGGTACCACAACGTGTCGCTTGAGAACACCGACGCCGGGTTCTGGGTCGAGGACCAACTGGGCGTCTACGGCACACCTGAGGACAGTCTGCTTGTTTTCAAGAACAATGTCGCGTACAATAACGACGCCGAAAACCTCTGGGCCCCGGCGCTGGTCGTCGAGAGAGAGAGCACCTGGCAGGTAATCGCCACGCACAACGACTGGAGTGTGCCTCCCGGCCAGACGACGGCTGTTTCAATCAGGGTACGGAGTACACGCCGGACGAGATCAACAGCGGAGCCTTCCAAACGGGCAATGTCTCGGCAGATCCACGGTTCGTGGACCCCGCGGTGCCCGACGTCCACCTGCGGCCCGATTCGTCCTGCATTGACGCCGGGGTGGACGTGGGGGTGCCCTACCTGGGCTCGGCTCCGGACATGGGCGCTTTTGAATTTGCAGCATGGTAAGGAGAGACGATGAACCACCGGCGAGTTTTGCTGATCGCGTGCTGTACGATTATGTGGCTGTTCCTGATGATCGGTGCGCCCGCTTCGGACGGAGCAGAGCGTGGTCCGCTCGGTCCGATCAAGCGCGCCAGCTCCTCCATCGCCACCACCGCCGACGGCGCCACCTTGTTGGTCGTCAACCCCGACTCCAACTCGCTGACGCTGGTCGACCCCGGCATGCCGGCCGCCGTGACCGAACTGCCCGTCGGCCTGGATCCGCGCACCGTGGCCGTGGATGACGCCGGACACCGCGCCTACGTCGCCAACCGGGGCTCGGACAGCGTCTCTGTCGTGGACCTGGCTGCCGGCGCCGTCATCACCGAGGTGGCTGTCGGCAACCGGCCCTACGGCGTCGTCGTCAGCCCCGACGGCACCCGCCTCTACGTGGCCGAGCAGGGCATAGATCGTCTCCACGTCCTGGACACCGCTGCGTTTGAGACCGTGAGCACGCTCTCGGTAGCCGATCGCCCCGGCGGGCTGGCGATCAGCGACGATGGCCGCACCCTCTACGTCACCCACCTGCTGACCAACACGATCACCATCCTCACCATCCGTCCTTTCGCCATCTACCTCCCCCTCATCCTCAAAGGCCACCTGCCACTCTCCACTCTCCACTCTCCATTCTCCACTCTCCATTCTCGATTCTCCATTCTCCATTCTTCATTCTCCACTCTCCACTCTCCACTCTCTACTCTCCGTCTCTGGCCCGACAGCAACCTGGTTCAGTCGATCGTCCTCTCGCCCGACCGCCGCCGCGCCTACGTCCCCCACACCCGCTCCAACACGGCCAACCCGGCGCTGACCTTTGACACGACCGTCTTCCCCGTGGTCTCGCTGGTTGACCTGGCGACGCAGCAGCACCTGGTGGGCCAGCAGATCGACCTGGGTACGCTGGACCCGCCGGGCGTGGGGCTGCCGTTCGACGCCGCCGTCACGCCCGACGGGGAGGAACTGTGGGTGGTCAACGCCGCCAGCAACGACGTCTCGGTGATCGACCTGACCGGCCAGCGCTACCAGCTCGCCGCCCACGTCGAGGTGGGCGACAACCCCCGGGGCATCGTCCTCTCGCCGGACGGCGGCACCGCCTACGTGAACGACACGCTGGCCGGCACCGTCAGCGTGGTGGACACCGGCAGCTACACCGTCACCTCCGTCATCACCGTCACCGGCATCCCCCTGCCGCCGGCCCTGTTGAACGGCAAGCGGTTGTTCCACACCAGCGACGACCCGCGCCTGTCGCTCGCACAGTGGATCAGTTGCAACACCTGCCACTTTGAGGGGGAGCACGACGGCCGGACCTGGACGTTCGGCTTCGCCGGCCCACGGAACACGACGAGCCTGCTGGGGATGATCGAGACCTACCCGTTGCGCTGGTCCGGCGAGTGGGACGAGTCCGCCGATTCCGAGTTCGCCAACCGGAAGGAGAACTTTGGCAGCGGGCTGATCGACGGGGAGATGAACTGCTCCGTCTCCCCGGCCGACTGCGTGCACCACCCGCCGAACCAGGGCCGCTCCTACGACCTCGACTGCCTGGCCGCCTTCATCGACTCGCTGCAGATGCCGCTGAGCCCGGCCCACGCCCAGGGCGAGCCGCTGAGCGAGGCCGAGCGGCGCGGGCAGGCGATTTTCAACGACCCGGCGCTGGGTTGTATTACCTGTCACCCCTCGCCCCTCTACACCGACCAACAGATGCACGACGTGGGCACCGCCACCGCCAACGAGAGAATCGGCCCGGCCTACGATACGCCCGGCCTGCGCGGGTTGTGCGACTCGGCCCCGTACTTTCACGACGGCAGCGCCCCCACGCTCCACGACGCGCTCACTCGCCCCAGCCCGGGGAATGAGCACGACGTGAGCGAGTTGTTGACGGAGGCCGGGCTTCAGGACCTGATTGCCTTTATGATGGCGCTGCCATTCGAGTAGTGGCCGTGCGCAGCGGATATTTGAATACGGCGCTGACGGGTGTATACTCAGCCCGCTACCTGTGGAGGAACCACATGCGTATTGCACCCAGAACGGTCTATATCCTGGCACTGGCAGCATTGGTCCTGGCGGCCGTGCTGTTGCTGAAAAGCTCGGCCCAGGGTGGCCCCGGACCAGTCCCCAGATGGACCGCTGCCCGGAGAAACGAGCTCGGGCCGGCGGCGATTCAAACCGGCGACACGCTATCCCTTCTCGCCTCAAGCATCACCGTCTCTGGCACGGTCAGCGGCCCCGGCGGCCCTGTGCCTGACGCCTGGATCGGCGTCGGTTCACCTCAGGATTGGCAGACGGCCATCACCAGCGGTAGTGGTTTCTATTCCGTTTCGATCCAGACCGACGGCGAGCTATGGTTCCACGTGCGCCCTGAGAGGTCCACCCGGCTGGCCATGGTCAACCTGTGGATGGCCGGCGTCACCGCTAGCTTCACCCGGGACTTCTCTCTCGCGACCGGCAACCTGCTCACCCTGCAGTTGATCGGGAGCGACGGGACGGCGCTCAAGGGCGGTGACTGGCTCGAGGCCACGCCGATGACCCGGATACCCCAGGACCAATGGGTCGGCCTCGAGTGGGTCGGCGACGGCAGCCGGCACTACCAGAGCGTGCTTCCGCCCGACGTCTACTACGTGACTGCTGCCGGCGTTCCTGCCGGGTATTACCAAACCAGCCAGTCCTTCGACCTGCGCGCCGCCGACCAGACCGTGGATATGGTCCTGAACACGGCCTACGTGCATCCCATTCCCTACGATCCCCCGGACGGTTCGAAAATCACCGTTGGCCCACCCGACGACCTGGGCGAGGCCGTCGTCACCGGCACGTCCGGCGCGGCTCTCCCCCTGGCCCACGTCTTCCTGGTCAACCTGAACGCCGGCCACCAGGCCCACGCCGTCTCGGAGGCCGACGGCAGCTTCACCGCCCGGATCTATGCCCCGCCCGGCTCGGCGGTCATGGTCAAACACGGCCCGGCCAGTTGGCGCTGGAACGACCTGGACGTCGGCGTCTCGGAGGGTATCAACCCCTTCCCCGGCACGATCATCAACGTGCCCCACGCCCACACCGGCAGTGAGTACGAATTGCCCTTTGCCGCGGCCGGGGCGATCGAGTCCTACGCCGACGACCCCAACATCACCCGCAACTATGTGGGTTCGGCCTGGGCCATCACCGGCACCATCAGCCCGGTCGTCGTCGAGGGCCAGTGGACGCGGGTGCTCACCGGCACCTACGACGGCGAGGTGGTGCCGGGACTGTACCTGGGCGGCCTCAACTGGACCCACCCGGCGCTGGGCGACCTGGACGGCGACGGCGACCTGGATCTGCTGGTCGGCGAACGGGCCGGCCACCTGGTGCTGTACCGCAACCGGGGCAGTGCCACGTCGCCCGATTGGCAGTATGATACGTCCGATTTCGCCGGCGTGGCCGCTGACTGGTGGGCCTACCCGGCGTTGGGCGACGTGACAAACGACAGCGTGCCCGATCTGTTCGTCGGCGCGGATGACGGCACGGTCTCCATCACCTACAGCGGTGGCACGCCCGGCGCGCCCACCTGGTCCGACACGCCCGACGTGTCCTTGCCTGCCGGGACCAATGCCGCTCCCACGCTGGACGACCTGGACGGCGACGGCGACCTGGACCTGCTCGTGGGGCACGAGGGCGGCACCGTCTATCATTTCGAGAACACCGGCACGCCCGCCACCCCGGCCTGGACCCAGCGGACCGCCAATTATGGCGGCATCAGCGAGGCGGGCGACTGGCTGCAACCGGCCCTCGTCGACCTGGATGGCGACGCCGACCGTGATCTCCTGGTGGGGCTGTGCGGCCAACTGGTCTGGTACCGCAGGGGCGGCTCCGCCTCCAACCCCACCTGGACGCGCGTCGCCAGCGACCCGATCGGCTACGGCGGCGGAAGTTGCGCCACCAGCCCTGCGGCCGGCGACTGGGACGGCGACGGCGACAAAGACCTGGTCGTCGGCGAACACTGGGGCGTGCTGCGTTTCTTCAACGGCGGGCCGCCTGCGTGGGCGGAGCAGACCTTTTCGTTCCCCTTTGACCTGGCAGGCGACAGTGCTCCCGCACTGGCCGACTGGGACGACGACGGCGACCTGGATCTGCTGCTCGGCCAGGCGCACGGCAACGTCTATCAATACACCAACGTCGGCAGTGCGACCGACCCCGATTGGCAGCCCGATGATGTCCTGCTGACCCTGTCCGGGCCGAATCACCCGCACGCCTTCCCCACGTTTGCCGACATCGACGGCGACGACGACTATGACCTGTTCATCGGCGAGGGAGGCTGGCAGAGCGAGACGGGTGCCGGAGGCAACATCCACTACTATCGCAACGAGGGCACGCCCGGGTCACCCAACTGGATACTGAGCACCACGCACTTTCTCGGCATGGACGTAGGCGGCTGGAGCACGCCCGTTTTCGTGGACATTGACAGCGACAACGATCTGGATCTGTTCATCGGCGATGAGGAGGGCACATTGACCTTCGTCGAGAACACCGGGAGCGCTACGTCGCCCGGTTGGGCCTCACCTGTGCATCCCTACGCCGGGTTAAACCTGGGCAGTCACAGCGCACCGTCCTTCCTTGACGTGGACGAGGACGGCGACCTGGACATGCTGGTGGGCCTGGAAAGCGGCTCGCTGGCATACGTGCGCAACACCGGCACAGTAAACAGCCCTGCCTGGAAGCTCGTCTCCACCGTACATCCCGACATCGACGTCGGCGAGTACGCCACGCCCGCCGCCGCCGACGTCGACGGCGACGGCAGCGCCGACCTGCTCATCGGCGACGTCGACGGTGGCCTGAACCTCTACCTGTACGATGGGCCAGGCACACCCCCGGCAGCGGGCGAAACCTATGCCCCTGGCGACCTGTTCCAAATCGAGGGCACGGTGCGCCTGTACAGCCCCGCGATCACCACGACCACCGACGTGGGGGCCATATCGGTGAACGGCTGGCTGGGCGCGCTGAGGATGCTGTTCGATCAGCATGGCCAACCGGTGGCCGCGGAGAACTATTTTATGTCCTCCCTGCTCACGCCGACGGGGTTCCCCATCCAGCGGGTCGAGCGACCCGACGAGCCGTTGGACATCGGCTTCACCGCCACGAACCTGCGGTACCTCGGCGGTCACACGATTGCAGGTGATTTCACCGTCGGTGGCCAGTTGCCCGACGACCTGCTCCCGGGCATCTACCGCCCGGTGATCCGGCTCGATTTCACCGGCGTGCCCACCAGCACCACCTGGCTGGCGGCGAACGTCGTGCGGCACACCTTCGAACCCCACGAAGCCCCCCTGCCGCCCATCCGGGTGGAACAGATCGGCGGGTTGTCCCGCGAGACCGCCAGAGACTCCCGGCCCCGCCTCGTCTGGCAACTGCTGATGGACGACTTTGTGCAGGGTACGCGGGGCACGGGCGCCCGGCAGGATCGCGGGACCTTTGAGCTGGCCTCGCAGATCGTCTCCCAGGGCGCGCCGTACTATACGCCGCCGCTGGACGTGCGCACCGGCCGGCCGATCACCTACCGGTTGGAGCCCTTCCTGCCGATGATCTCTTTCACCGACCGGCGCATGCCCACTCCGCCGCTGATCCCCTTCGACCTGCCGGGCGGCCAGCTCCACGTCGAGATTCAAGAGCCCGGTGGCACGGTGCGCGACCTGGGCAGCGAACCCTTTGCCCAATCCTTCAACCGCACCAAGACCACCCGGGCTGGCAACGATCTCAACGGCGGCACGGTCCAACTGGAGGACGTCTACTCGCTAAAAGCCGCCTCCGACCGGTTCCGGGTCACGTTCGACCAGTACGGCCACCACGTGATCACCATGACCGGCGCGATCAGCGACGTCTGGGGCAACTCGTACACCGGCGGCGGCACGTACGACGTGTGGATCGCCCACCCGCTGGACATCGACCCCGGTGTGCTGCCCGGCACGCCCCTGGCCGTGGGCGACGCCTTCAACCCGGCGATCCAGTTCTACCCCCGCGTTCCAGCGGACGTCAACCTGACGCTCACCCTCTACCCCGACTCTGACCCGGCGCAGGCGATCACCCACACGCTGAGCGGCCGGGCGAACCTGTACGGCCACTTTGCACCGGCCTACCAATCTACCCATTCACCAGTCACCGTGACCCATCCTGGCGAATACCGCCTGGATCTGACCGCCACGTACACCGATGCCAACGGGGCCCTGTACGTGGGAGCGATGACCTGGGGCGGGGTCGTGATGACGCCCCGGAGCGAGGCCGACCTGATCGCCCACGGCCGGCGCGGGTTGGACAGCCTCACGTATATCCCCAATCACTGGTTCGTGTCCAGCCGCGACCTGACCATCCCCAAGGGAGCTATATCCCATAGCCTCAACCCCTACTACAATGGCGACATATATTGGAGCCGCATGAGCGACAACGCGTACGGCGGCGACTCGCTCATCCTGGGGGCCAGCGTGCAGGACACCGTCGGCACCGTCGAGGCCGCCGTCCAGGCCCGCGCCAACCGCGCGTACCCGCCGCTGTCGTCCCCTGGCGACCTCGGCGAGCGCTTTAGCAAGGGCGAGATCCCGCTGTTCATCAGTACCCGGTCGGGGAGGCCGGCCCAGCTCGTCCTGCGCCAGGTCGGAGGCGCGGTCCCCGACGACGTCGATCAGATCGGGGACGTGGATCAGATCGCCTACAGCTACCGCTCCTCGCAGCGGCCGGGCGTCCGCGTCCGCGAACTGGTGGCCGAGGACGGCCAGAGCGGCGGCTACTGGCGGTTGGACACGCTGTACGACGACCAACTGGGCGTCGGCGTGCAGGGGGACCAGCCCAACGACTTCAAGTTCCAGTACGTTGGGGCGGTCTACCGCGACCTGGACAGCGGGCACAACGAGTACCTGGGCCAGGGCTCGGGATGGATCTTTATCCCCGACGAGGACCCGGCCGGCAGCCGGGTGATGCCCCCCTTCGCCGGTCCCGGCAACGGCGGCTGGACGATCGAGGGTGGCCCGATCCTCACGCTCAAGGGCGAGCAGATCCACATCTTTATCCTGCCCACCGGCACGCGACCCGGCGCGGTGCTCCAGACGGGTGACGTGTTCCGTTTTGGCGGCCACGTGATGCCTACGCTCGACAGCCGGGTGGCGGTGACGGTCACCGCACCCGGCGGGCAACGACACCTGGGCGGCGGGCGTGCCAATCACGTGGGCTATTTCTACGACCCGGACGACGACTTTATCGTGGACGAGGCAGGGCTGTGGGCGGTGGACGTGCGCGTCTGGCACGACGGGCAGTGCTCGGGCGGGACGACGGTCCCTCCCTATCCATCGGGCGACGTCCTGGGCAGCGAGGATGGCCGCTACTGGTTCTACGTCGTGCCGGCCAACAGCCCGCGCCTGGACGTATCCTCGCCGGCATCGGGCATCCTGTCCTTCGGGGATGAAGTCAAGCCGATCGCCATCACCGGGTCGGTACCGGCAGGTTTGAGCGGTGCCACGGTGGACTATACCATCAGCATGCCCGGGTACATCCTGGCGCACGGGCAGGTGACGCCCAGCGGCGGCACGTATCGCATCACCTTTGATCCGGCGGCGCTCCACCAAGACTTTCCCAACCTGGACCTGGTCGGGCGCGACGAGGGGCGCCCCGGCCTGTCCGACACCTTCGCCATCGGCCTGCTGCTGCGGGGGCAAAGCGGAAGCGCCACGGTGGTCCAGGCCAACACGATCACCATCCAGGGCGAACAGGTGTTCGTCGGAGACGCTGCGCTCGACCTGTCCAACCGGACCTACCTGCCGTTGGTCCTGCGTTACCACGCGGCCGATTGACGGCGGGGAAGGGGGAGTGGAGAAATGAGCAAACGTGCCACACGGTTCATCACCGCGAGCCTGGCCCTGGGAGCTGTGACCTGGCTCTGGCTGGCCCGGACGGCGACGACGCAGGATGGTACCACCGCCAGTGGATCTACCGCGGGCACTGTCAGTGGCGTGGTCGTCGACGCTGATGGGCCGGTCGCCGGCGCGACGGTGCGCCAGCGGACGACGGCCAACAGCACGACCAGCGCGGTCGATGGCTCCTTCACGCTGGGCGGCCTGCCCGAGGGGTTCACCGTCACCGTGACCGCCTGGGCCGAGAGCTACTGGCCCTCGGGCGTGGACGTCGTGCCCAGCCAGTCAGGCGTCACGCTGACGCTGGTCCACCACCCGGCCGGCGACAACCCGGACTACCCCTGGCTGACCTCGATGCCCGACCCGGGGAACCCCATCGGCTGCGGCCACTGCATGGTGGCCTTCCCGCAGTGGGTGGACAACGCGCACGGGCGAGCGGGCGCCAACCCGCGCTTCTTCTCGCTGTACAACGGCACCGACGTCACCGGTACGACGACGGTCACCCCCGGTTACAAGCTCGACTTTCCTGGCACGGCCGGCAACTGTGCCAACTGCCACGCGCCGGGCGCGGCGGCCAACCGGCCGTTCACCGCCGACATGAACGATCTCACCGGCGTCGAGGCCGAGGGCGTCTTTTGTGACTTTTGCCACAAGGTGGCTGCCGCGTACCTGAACCCGGCCACCGGCCTCCCCTACTCCAACGTGCCAGGCGTGCAATCGATGCAGTTGAACCGCCCGCCGACGGACACGCACATGTTCTACGGCCCCTTCGACGACGTCACCCGGCGGGTCAGTTTCCTCGAACTGGAGAAAAAGAGCCAGTTCTGCGCCCCCTGCCACCAGTTCAGCTTCTGGGGCACGCCGATCTATGAGTCCTTCCGGGAGTGGCAAGAAAGCCCGTACCCGGCCCAGGGCATCGAGTGCCAGGCCTGCCACATGAAACCCACCGGCGTGGACTATTTCGTCTTCCCGGAGCGAGGCGGGCTGATCCGCGACCCGGCGCTGATCGCCTCGCATCTGCAGCCCGGCGCGGCCGACGTAGAGCTGCTGCAGAACACGGTGACCATGACGGTAGATGCCCGGCAGGTGGCAGACCGGGTCCAGGTTACAGTGGTTATCACCAACACCGACGCCGGGCACCACGTGCCCACCGATTTCCCCGGCCGCCATATGATCCTGACAGTCACGGCAACAGACGGGCAGGGACAACCCCTCGCCCACCTGGGCGGTTCCATGGTACCCGGCTGGGGCGGCGCGCAGGCCGCACAGCCAGGAAAGGCCTATGCCAAGGTGCTCCGTGATGTAAAGACCGGCGAATCGCCGGTGGTGAGCTACTGGAAGCAGGCCATCATCGTCAGCGACAACCGCATCCCGGCGATGGGCAGCGACGCGTCGGCATATGCCTTCGCCCTGCCGGATTCCGGCGGCCCGATCACGGCCACCGTCGAACTGCGCTTCCGGCGGGCCTTTCAGGACGTGATGGATGCCCGGGGCTGGGACATGCCGGACATCGTGATGGAGCAAGCCCGGGTCACGCTCGACGTACGGCCGTGGTGGGAGGTCTACTTGCCAGTGGTGATGCGTGAAACGTGAAACGTGAAACCTGAAGAATGCTCCATCGCGGCTGACGCCAGCCCACACCGGGAGGTTGACAGACGTGTTATAATAGATGATAGCGTTTGGAGGAATCTGCAGTTCTCTCGCCCACAGTTGGGTGGCCCCCCGATGTTGCCTCTCTGTACTACCCAGCGGTACCCGCGGATCCCACTGTCAGGCTGAGAGAATAGCGGGGGAGGTGATAGGATAAAGTGATGAGTGATAGCGCGTCCAGACCGATACGGCGTTCGATTTATGGGTCACCGCAGCACGTGTGGTGACCACCCAGGAAGGAGGAACATCAAATGAAAAGGCAAGTCCATATTCCCCGACTTCACCTGTTGTGGCTGGCGGTCGCTCTGGTGGCTGGCCTCGCGCTGACGCTGACGGTGATGTCGGCCGTCGCGCTCTCCGCCAGCCCGGAGGGACCCGAGAATGCCCCCGGCGGCATCGAAGGTTTTCTCCACGAACCCGGCGGCACGCCATCGGGCGGGTGGATCCACATCCGAGACGTGAACGGTCAGCCCTGGATGGGCGCGGATGCCAATCCTGTGAACGGCTCCTTTTCCATCCTTAACCTGCCCCCCGGCATGTACATCCTGCGTGCATTCGCGCCTCCCGGCTCCCTCTTCGCCGGTTCGCTGCCGGTGGAGGTAGAGGTCTTGAGCGGGCAAATGACCCCCGTCGACCTGTTCCTGACCGACGTGCGCATCAGCGGCTACGTGCGGGAGTGCGACGCGATCCCCGAGAAACGGATCGAGGGAGCGACGGTCGCTGCCCACCGCAGCGGCTTTCTGGTGTGGGATTCCACCAACATCACCGGTGAGTTCAAGCTCGGCGGTATGAATGTCGGCGTGCCTTACACACTGGAGGTCCTGCCGCCGCCCGGAAGCGAATACGTCTCGCCGGAGCCCAAGACGGTCGTGCCGATCTCCAACAGCGTGATCCTCGAGATGTGCATCCCGCCGACCAACGTGGTCGGCATCGTCCACCACCCCGACGGCTATCCGCTGAACGACGCGTGGGCCGTCCTGTGGAACGACTCTTACTGGAAAGAGACCCGCACCGACGTGTCCGGCACCTTTACCTTCCGGGGCGTGCCCGTGCCGCCCGGCGAGTTCTGGCTCCACGTCGGCCCGCCCTGGGGCCCACAGGGTGCGGGACTGATCGCCATCGATCCCTTCACCATCACCATCGCCCAGCCCGACACCCTGGTAGACGTGGGCGTGCTCACGTTGCAGCGGGCCTTCAAGACGGTGCACGGCCGGGTCGTCGTGGCGGGGACGGACGTTGGCGTGCCTGACGCAGAGGTGCACGCGCGGCAACTCGACGGACCAGGGTATGCCGGAGGGCCGACGAACGTGGACGGCGGGTTCAACCTGAGCGTGACCGGCGGTGAGTGGCACGTGAGCGTGGAACCGCTCCGTCCGCCGGCGCCCTGGATCTTTCCAGGACCGCCCGCCTGGGTCTTTTTCGCGCAGAACACAGATCCAGAGACGAGGACGGTGAACCTGGAGGTGATCCCCACCAACGCCACGGTGACCGGCCGGGTCGTCTGCCCTGACGGCGCCCCGTGTGACGGTAACCCGCCCTACGAGGACATCTTGCCCGAGGATATCTGGGTCGAACTGCGCAGCGACGGCATCCGCAACGACGCCGGGTTAGGGCCCGACTACCGCTTTGAGATCCCCATCCCGGACGGCTCGTACGAACTGGTAGTCCACCTGGGCGCCCACCTGCTGCAAGGGCCAGGGCCTATACCTGTTTCTGTCGGGCCTGGCGCTACTTACGACGTGGGCGACGTCAGACTCCTGCTGAAAGACGCCCGCATCACGGGCCGGGTCATCAACGAGTTCGGCAGTGGCGTGGCGGGCGTCGCTGTCGCCAGTTGGCAGCCGGAGGGGGTTGGCCGGAGTTTGGCCGAGACCGACGCCAGTGGATTCTACACCATGCCCGTCATCGGCGGCGAGTGGCTCGTCGAGCCCCGGCCAGGGCCCGATCTGCCCTTTGTCTTTCGCTACCATCCACGGGTCGTGTTCGTGCATCCGCACGGCGAGATGCGTGGCGTGGACTTTGAACTGAGCTGGGCCGACGCCCGCATCCAGGGGTTTGCTGTAGATGCCAGGGACGACCACCGGCTTTGGGGTCTGGACGGCTGGGCCAGGGCTGAGCAGCTAGTCGCGCCGGACAAGGCCGAGTTCTTTTCGGACGCGCCCATGCGGGACAGCACGTTTGACCTCAAGGCCAGGGGTGGGTACACGTACTACGTCGGCCTGGACCTGCCGCCCCACGCGCCCTACGTCTCAGGTGGCGCCGACCCCTTGCCAGTCGCCCCTGGCGAGTGGCTGACCGACGTCGCGGTGCGCCTGGAGCCCAAAGATGCCGCGATCGAGGGGACGTTGTTCGTCATCGCCGGGACGCCCCCGGCGCCGGCGCCGGCGCGCGGCATCTGGGCCAGGGTCTTTGGCGAGGACGAGCACGGCCACTGGACTGTCGCCGGCGTGGACCCGGCCAGCGCCCGGTACGAGCTGGGCGTGGTCTCCGGTACCTGGCACCTGCGTGCCTGGGTGGACCCGGCCAGCGGCTACGCGGCGCCGCCGACTGTGACGGTGGTGACGGCCCACTCCGGCCCGGTTCCCACCATCCAGGACTTTGAGGTGTGGCCGATCGCGTCCTCGATCAGTGGCCACGTGCAAAAGCCTGACGGCACGCCATTGCCGGGGGTCTTTGTCTTTGCCAAGGGCGAGTCCCCCTTCGCCGGCTACTTTGAGACCCATGCCGAGAGCGGCCCGGACGGCGCCTTCGAACTGCTCGTGCCAGAAGGCGGCTACGTCGTGGGCGCGGCATTGCCCGGCGACGAACTGAAGGTGTTGGGCTGGCTGAACCCGCGCCCCATCGACGTCCCGTGGGTCTCGGCGGCCAACCCGGCAATCGACCAGGATCTGCGCTTCCGCGAGCTGGACGGCGAGATCCACGGCACGATCCGCTTCGCCCCCGGCATCGTCGCCACGGCCACCCACCCGGCCTACGTCTGGGGCTGGACCAATACCGGCGAATGGGCCGAGACCACGGCCATGACTTCCAGCATAAACACCTTCACCTACACGCTGCGTGTCGTCTCCGGCACCGTGTGGCACGTGGGCGCGGTCTACGAGGACCGGGAGAACGGCGTTTTCTACGAGAGCCCCGAAGCGAACGGGCTTGTCCCACCCACACCACCCGTCGGCCAGGCGACCCAGGATCTGAAACTGGGTGGCCCCTGGCCGCTCCCCCAGCCGTTCATCGTCAGCTTCGACGCGGCCCAGATGCAGACCATCATCATGCCCGACGGGGTAGAACTCCTCATCCCGCCCGGGGCGCTGGTCGACTCCGGCACGGTCACGCTCTTCATCTTCCCCACGCAGGAGATGCGGCCAGAACCCGGCCGGGAGATCATCGGCGCGGGATACAAGATATGGGCGATCGACCAGAACGGAAAAGAGATCACCCAGTTCAAGAAGAACGTGGTGATGACCTTCTCCTACCCGCCCGACCCCAAGCTGCCGCCGGGCATCTCGGAGCACATGCTGGTCCCGGTCTACTACTCGACGCTGGTCGGGCATTGGACCCTGGCCGATAGCTACGTGGTGGACACGGCCCACAACGAGATCACGCTCCAGTTGAACCACTTTTCCAAGTTCAGCGTCATGTCCACCGGCCCGGCTGAAGAGAGAATCTACCTGCCGCTCGTCCTCAAGAGCTTTGGAGGATAGGTGGTTTTTCAGTAGCTTAAGCCCTACGGGCGTAGGTTAGAAAGAACAGGGACCGGCTCTTCAGGAACCGGTCCCTGTTTCATGTCTGTTCGCAGGGCCAGAACCCAGACCTGACAGGTTAATGAAGCACATTCGTATAAACCTGTCAGGTCTTGGTCGAACGTAGAGCCGTCGAAACGTCGTCGTAACACAAGCGAAATCCAGAGCACCCCCAATCCCAGTTATACTGTGGATAGGGCTGGCCCGCTACTCTCCTTCAGGGGTAGG
>DATKTN010000133.1:0-6051 GCA_035531135.1 Anaerolineae bacterium | reverse complement strand
CGCGACCACGCCCGTGGACCCACGGGTGGTCGAGGCGATGGCTCCCTATTGGAGCGAGAGTTACGGAAACAGCGAGTCGCCCCACGCCTTCGGCCAGGCGGCCGCGGGCGGTTTGGAGCAGGCCCGCCAGATCACCGCGGATGTGTTGGGCTGCCGCCCTGCCGAGATCGTATTCACCGGTTCTGGCACCGAGGCCGACAACCTGGCGCTGCGGGGCGTGGCCTGGGCCGCCCGGCAGAGTGGGCGGGGCAACCACGTCGTCACGACCCCCATCGAGCATCGCGCCGTGGGCCAGACAGTGGACCAACTGCGCGACCTGTTCGGATTCGAGGTCGCACGGGTGCCGGTCGATGGGTACGGGCAGGTCGACCCGGACGACCTCGCGGCCGCGATCCGTCCCGATACCGTTTTGGTGAGCGTGATGGCGGCCAACAACGAGGTCGGCACGGTGCAGCGCCTGTTCAGAATTGGGCGGGTGTGCCGCGAGCGCGGCGTGGTCTTCCACACTGATGCGATACAGGCTCCCGGCCGGATTCCGTTGGAACCGGACGACATCGGCGTGGACTTGCTGGCGCTTTCGGCCCACAAGTTCTACGGCCCCAAGGGGGTCGGGCTGCTCTACGTGCGGGGCGGTACCTCGCTCGTGCCCGCCATCACGGGCGGCGCCCATGAGCGCGGCCGCCGCCCGGGCACGGTCAACGTCGCCGGAGCGGTGGGGCTGGCGACTGCGCTGCGCCTGGTGGAGGAGGAACGGGTGGCCGAGACGGCCCGCCTGTGCCGCCTGCGCGACCGGCTCATCGAGGGTGTCCTGGGGTCCATCCCCGGCAGCCGCCTGACCGGCCATCCCGTGCATCGCCTGGCCCACCACGCCAGTTTCGCCTTCCGCGGTGTCGAGGGGGAGTCGGTCGTGCTCGGCCTGGACGTGGAGGGCATCGCCGCCAGCTCCGGCGCGGCCTGCGCCGAGGGGGAACCGGAGCCCTCGTTCGTCCTCGCGGCGATGGGGCTTTCCCCGGATTGGAGCATCGGCAGCCTGCGCCTCACGCTGGGCCACGCCAACGACGAGGCCGACGTGGCGCGCGTGCTGGAGGTGCTGCCGGCCGTCGTCGAACGGCTGCGGGCGGGCGGATGAGACGGGCTACCCCACGGGTCGTCGTCGCGCTCAGCGGCGGCGTGGACAGCGCCGTCGCCGCGGCGCTCCTGGTCGAGCAGGGGTACGAGGTCATCGGCGTGATGCTGCGACTGTGGGCCGAGCGTGGGCCGGACGACGCGCGCGCCAACGCCTGCTGCACGCCCGAGGCGGTGTGCCGGGCCCGGCGCGTCGCCGACCAACTCGACATCCCGTTCTACTTGATGGACGCCAAAGCCCCCTTCAAGGCCCAGGTGGTGGACTATCTCGTCGCCGAGTACGCCGCCGGTCGCACGCCCAACCCGTGCGTCCCCTGCAACCGCACGATCCGCTTCGGCCTGCTCCTGAATCGAGCCCTGGCGTTGGGGGCGGGGTTCCTGGCCACGGGCCACTATGCTCGCGTGCGTCACGTCGCGGGCGGTTACCAGCTTCTTCGCGGTCGGGACGCCCGCAAGGATCAGTCCTATTTCCTGCACGTGCTGAACCAGGGACAACTGGCCCACGTCCTCTTCCCCGTGGGCGAGTTGACCAAGGATGAGGTGCGTGCCATCGCCCGGCAGCGCGGACTGCCTGTCGCGGAGCAGCCGGAAAGCCAGGATATCTGCTTTCTGGCCGATGGCGACTACCGCCGCTTCCTGGCCCAACAGGTCCCTCATCTGTTCCGGCCCGGCTCCATCCGTGACACCTCCGGGCGGGTGCTGGGCCAGCACCAGGGACTCCCGGCCTATACTGTCGGGCAGCGCAAAGGGCTGGGGCTCACGGCGGCGGAGCCGTTGTACGTGCTGGCGATAGAGCCGGCTGAGAACGCGCTCGTCGTCGGGCCGGCGGAGGAACTGGGCCAGGACGAGTGCCGGGTCGAGGGGATGCACTATGTCAGCGGAAAAACGCCCACAGCCGCTTTCCGCGCCACGGCCCAGATCCGCTATCGGGCCCGGGCGGCTGCCGTCACGGTGACCCCGCTGCCGCACGGGGCGGCGCACGTGCGTTTCGTCTCCCCTCAGCGGGACATCACGCCGGGACAGTTTTTGGTCCTGTACGACGGGGAGATCGTGTTGGGGGGTGGGGCCATTTGTAAGGCCCAACAACCTGTGCTATAATGGTTTTATTATGGACGATCAATCCACGCCTGTCATAGGATCTCCCGTACCGCCCAAGCCGGAGGCTCCTGCGGTCGTCGAACCGTCGCCTGCAGAACTGCGGGCGTGGCGGCTGCTCATCGCGGGCCTGGTCATCGCTGGCCTGTTGTTGGTGGGCCTGGTCGTGCTGTTGGTCTTTCTATCCATCGACGCATATCAGGCCACGTACGCCGGTACCGGCCCAAGCCCTGGGTCGGTTGTCGTGGGGGTGCTGCGAGACGCGGCGATCATATTCGTCGCGTTCGAGACGTTGATCATCGGCGTGCTCTTGATCATCCTGATGCTGCAGGTGCAGTCGCTGATCGTGCTGCTGCGGGACGAGATTAAGCCGATGCTGGAGGCAGCCAACGAGACGCTGGCGACTGTACGCGGCACGACGCTGTTTGTCAGCCACAGCGTCGTGTCGCCGGTGGTAAAGTGGTCGGGCTACCTGGCCGGGTTGCGGCGCATCGTGCGGGAGATCAGCGGGTTGACAGATCGTGGAGAGCAGGAGAGATAGCCATAAGGAGGTGGGTAATGAGCGACAACAACGGTGGAGAGATCGGGGCCTTCTTTGCGGGCTTCCTGGTCGGTGGGCTGGTAGGTGCGGCGGTGGCCCTCATCCTGGCACCACAGTCTGGAGAGGAGACGCGCGAGCAGATTCGGCAGAAGAGCATCGAACTCCAGAGCAAGGGGGAGGAGACGCTGGCCGAGGCCCGTGCCAAGGCCGAGGCCGTGGCCGCTGACATCAAGCGCCGTGCCGAGGAACTCCAGCACCAGAGCAAGGTCGTCCTGGAGGAAGGCCAGAAGCAGTTGGCGCAGGCGGTCGAGCAGACGAAAAAGGCCGCTGCTGCTGTGGGCAAAGGAGCAGCGCCAGAAGCTGCCGAGGCCGCGTAAGCCTGGTTCCGTCACCTGCTAGCATAGATAGCCGGTTCACAGCTCCACGCCAACGGGTCGTGTCACGGATACGGTCTGTCGGTGTGGGGCCGTGTTATCCTGCAGTGACCCGTATACCCCTTGGCGTCAATCCGGCAGAAGGGGTATTCCCATCCGTCGTCCGTTGGGCGGGCGGTGGTTTTTGCCACCGCGTCACGGTCCGACGATGTGTCGCCACGCTCGGGGCAGGCGTGTCACCACGTCGCCCGCGCCCATCCCTGTCGCCCCCACTTCCTCCCGCGCCAAATCCCCGGCCAGCCCGTGCAGGTAGGCTCCGGCTGCAGCCGCCTCGAACGCGTCCACCCCCTGCGCCCGGAGGGCCGCGATTGCCCCTGCCAGTACAGCCCCGGTGCCGGTCGCAACCAGCCCGGGGTTTGCGAAGGGTGCGATCGCGGTCCGGCCATCGGGTGCAGCCACGACGGTATGCGCGCCCTGGAGGACGACCACCTGGCCCCAGGCAGCAGCCTGCGACTGCGCCATCGCCACCCGGTCGGATTGCACGTCACTGACCGTGCGTCCCGTGAGCCGCGCCATCGCGCCGGGGGTGGGGGTCAGGACACTCGCCGGTGGTATCCGCTTCGGCCAGTCCTCCATCTCGGCCAGGACGTTCAATCCATCGGTGTCCACCACCAGGGGAGGCAGGTCGGGCGGCGGGGCCTCGCTTTCCTCAGCCCCCACAAAGCCCAGCCGTCTCCGCGCCCCTGCACCAGTCAAGAGCAGCTCGACGAAGGCCGCCGTCTCCCGCTCGTGTCCCACGCCCGGTCCCAGCAGTAGCACGTCGTGCCCTTCCAACTGCTCAGCCACGATGTGGGCAGCCTCGGCGGCGATGACGCCGAGTTCGTGGGGCAGCAACAGGTAGGTTGCCTCGGCCAATTGGGCTGCGACGATGGGGTGGATCGCGGCGGGCAACGCCAGGGTGACCAGGCCCGCCCCAGCCCGGGTCGCTGCTGCTCCGGCCAGATAGGCCGCCCCGGGGTGGTTGACGGAGCCAGCCACGACGAGCGCTTTGCCAAAGGTGTCCTCGTGGGCCTCCAACGGGCGTGGTGGAAGCCACCCGCGTGCCATCGCCGCGGTGATCGCCTCCAGCGTCACGTCGGCCGCCAGCGCGGGGTCCGTGCCGATGTCGGCGACGACCAGTTCACCCAGTGCGCCAGCACCAGGAAAGCGAAAGTGTCCCCGTTTCGGGTAGGCAAAGGTCACCGTGAGGTGGGCCGGGAACGCCGCGTCGTCCAGCGCCCCGCTGTCATAGTCCAGACCGGTGGGCCCATCCACGGCGACGACGAACGGCCAGTCGCGCTCGGCAGGGGCGACGGGGGCAGCCAGCGAGGTCAATGGCTCGCGCGGAGGCTGCCGGCGTGCAGCCAGCGCCCGGCCCATCTGGTCCAGCGCCTTGGCCACCGTGCCTCGAACTGGCAGGCGGGTCCCCATACCCAGCAACGCGTCTACCACCACGTCGGCCTCTCGGACCAGGCGCTGGAGCCTGCGCCATTTCGCGTCCTCGTCCGCAAGCACGGTGGTCAGTCCCCGTTCCTGCACCAGGCGCAAGTTTTCGTCTTCGGCAGGGTCGCGGGGCTTGGGTAGATAACACGTCACGTGGGCGCCGGCGTCGGCCAGGTAGCGCGCGGCGACCAGCCCATCGCCGCCGTTGTTGCCGGGCCCCACCAGTACGAGCACCTGCCTGTCCCGCACGTTCCGACGTGCGGCGATGGCGTCGGCCACCGCCCGCCCGGCCTGTTCCATCATCGCCGCATAGGAGTGACCTGCTGCGTCCGAGGCAGCTTCGATGCGACGCATCTCGTCGACAGTGACGACCTTCATAATCTCCTCCGGGTCAATCGCGCAACCAGCCGCGTCAGCAAATTGGCCGGCCCCACACGTGACGCTCGGTACCACTCACGAGCACAGGTGCGCCCATCGCTGCAGTATGGGCCTGGCCCCAGCCTCCTCGCCCCGTGCGCTCGGGACCCTCCGCTGTCCACGAAGGCCGCATCAGGCGCCCCAGGCAGGACTTGAACCTGCAACCCTCGGATTAGAAGTCCGACGCTCTGTCCAATTGAGCTACTGGGGCACGGTGGGAATATTCTAACCGAATGGCATATCCCTGTCAAGCCTCATCCCCGCTCAGGCCCCCGCTGGCGACAAAGTTCGCAAACGCCGCCATGTCAGGGAAGACGCGCTCAGATAGCGAACGCACCACCCAGTTGTCCGCCAGTGGCGAGATGGCATACACGCGCCTGCCGCGCTGGTATGCGTTCCACATCTCGATGGCTGTTCCCATGCTGGCCGAGGGGACGTATGCTACCAGCACGTCCACTTGACCTGCCAGTGCAGCCATTTCGAGAAGTGTCTGCTTGGCCTGCGCTGGACCGTAACCCGTGCCATCGGAATGCAGTTCGAAAGGGTCCAGCACCTCGACTCCAGGGACGTGACGTCGCACAATCTGGGCGATCTCACGGCGATAGTCCTGGGCATCAATGCCGCCATCGGTGCGTGAGCCCTGCATAATACCAGAAATGAAGACGCGCATGGTCACCTCCCTGCCAACGTTTCAACTGTCGCGGGTGAACAGCAACGCCGCGACAGTCGTCGCGGCGTGAGATTCTGGCACAGAGTACAATCACGCTTTCTGCGTGGGTCGAATCCCCTTGTAGATCCGGTGGCCCGCCAGCGTGCGCAAAATCTTTTCCGGTGGCTGGCCAATGATGTTGCCCAATTCTCCACACGTCAGAGGTGTGTTACCATTCGCCAGAAATACCCGGAAAATCGCATCGACCAACGCCAAATTTTCGTTGATGTATCCAGCCTGCTTGCTGCAGTGGATCTGCAGAACGTGTTGCAACCCGTCGATCTGCATCACCTCACCTGTCTGCTCGT
>DATKTN010000132.1:0-6007 GCA_035531135.1 Anaerolineae bacterium | reverse complement strand
ACCTTGCGAAGGTTACACATAGCCCTCGCTGCCGCAGTATTCTTGTCAGACGACGGGCTTTCGGCTGTGAGGCTTTCGTGGAACCTTCGCAAGGTTTAATGATGAAAGGGCACCAACGAGCCGATGACGACTTACGCTGCTGACCTACAGGACGTCCGCGCCGCCGCGCGGCGGATCGCGGGCCTGGCCCACCGGACGCCGGTGGCGACGTGCGCGACGATCGACCAGATCGCCGGGCGGCGCGTGTTCTTCAAGTGCGAGCACCTGCAGAAGGTGGGCGCGTTCAAGTTCCGTGGCGCGTGCAACGCCGTGACCAAGTTGCCGGACGAGCTCGCTGCCCGGGGCGTCGTGACGCACAGCTCGGGCAACCACGCGCAGGCGGTGGCGCTCGCGGCGCGGATGCGCGGGATCGACGCCCACATTGTCATGCCCTCTAACGCGCTGGCGGTCAAGCGTCGCGCAGTCGAGGGATACGGCGGGCGCGTCGTCGCGTGCGAGCCGACGCTCGAGGCGCGGGAGACGACGGCCGGGGCGGTGATCGCCGAGACGGGTGCGACGTTCATCCACCCGTACGACCACCCGGACATCATCGCCGGGCAGGGGACGAGCGCGCTGGAGCTATTGGAGCAGGTCCCGCGGCTCGACGCGATCGTCGCCCCGGTCGGCGGCGGGGGCTTGCTCTCCGGCATCTGCGTCGCGGCGAAGGGACTCGATCCTGCGGTCCGGGTGTTTGCCGCCGAGCCGCTGGGCGCGGACGACGCGGCGCGGTCGATGGCGGCCGGGAAGCTGATCCTCCAGATAGGGCCGGACACGATCGCGGATGGCCTGCTGACGAGCCTCGGCGAGCTCACGTGGCCGATCGTCCGGGATCACGTCGAGCGCGTGGTCACCGTGAGCGAGGAGGAGATCGTCGCCGCGATGCGACTGGCGTGGGAGCGGGCCAAGCTGCTGATCGAGCCGAGCGCGGCGGTCGCGGTCGCCGCGGTGCTTGCAGAAGAGTTCAGGGCGGTCGAGGGGATCGACCGGGTCGGCGTCGTGCTGAGCGGCGGGAATGCCGACCTGGACAACCTGCCGTGGTGAGGCCGACCGTAGGATGGATGACGACGGCATCAGACCCGTTCTCCATCCTTCGTCATCGATCGAATTGTGCATTTCAAGAAATATCTCAGCTTCTTTTCACCTCATATCCACACGCGTGTGCTACGATGGGCGCGTGACTCGTTTTGAGTCACGCATGAGGCACTCCTTCGCCAGACGGTAGGTCTGGGCCGGCGTGTTCTGGCGCAGGGGGCGTTAGGTGTTTGTCGAGAGGCAGGCAGTTGCCACACTGAATGCAGGACGACCACCGTCGCCACGTGGAAGCAGCGGCATAGGGACGTTGACCGATAAAAGCGGCTGCGTCCGGCTCGATTTCATCCGTTGGTCCTGCTACTGAGACATCCACGATCTGCACCTGCCCCGCACCTGGCCCGATGCCGACACGCCGGCCCGCCTCATGCGTGATACCGGTATGGCGCTTTCCCCGGGCGACATTTCGACCGTCGCCCGGTGACTGCTTGAGCGGTGCGAGGCTGGCTTTTAGACGGGCGGTGAAGTGGGAACTTTGGAGAGGAGCACAATGGTAGACACCGCTGACCCAACGACCATCTTCTTGATCGTGATCGGAATCTGGTATTACCTCGTCGTCGGCGTGATCTTGAAAAGACGCGGTTTGCGGGAATGGGCTGCCGGCTTGCTGGTCCTCTACGCCGTCGTTTCCTCGCTCTGGACGCTGGTTCAGGCCTTCTCGCGGCTGGGTTGGATGGCTACGCTCGCCGACGACGTCCCGGCGCGCGCGCTACTTTACGGGTTGCCGCTCCTATCGCTGCTGTTCTTTCACCTGAGCCGGTCGTTTCTGCGCGTCGAAGGAACCGGCCGGACCTGGTGGGGGCTGGGCGTGGCCTGGATCGCGGCAGTGGTCATCCTCAAGGAGAACCTGCTGGCGCTGCCCGAGACGATGTGGATTGGGCCAGGTTGGGTCTTCCAGCGCCAGCAGGTGTCTTTCTGGGTGATGCTCGTCGGCTGGGGAGGCTTTGTGGGCGGGGCGACGGCTCTGACGGCGCGGGTCTATGGCCGCACACAGCAACCACTGCACAGAAACCGGCTCAAATATTGGTCGTTGGCCGTGGGCCTGACCGTCGTCGGCGCCGGGCTGCTTTTCGCCGGGCACGAAACGCTGGGCAGTGGTTTCCACCTGCTGGGCACAATCAGCGCCACGTACGCCGTCGTGACCTATCGCCTGCCCGACGTGCGGCAGATGGGACGGCGGACGGCGAGCTACCTGATCATGACGCTCCTGACGGCGATCGTCTACACCGCCGGCTTTGTGGCCACGCAGACCGTCTTCCAGTCGGTGCCCGGATACAGTCCCGTGTTGGCCGGAGCGACCATGGCCCTGATCCTGGCCATCCTGTTTGACCCCCTCTTGAGCCTGATCCAGCAACTGGTGAACCGGCTCATGTCCACGACCCGGTACGATTCCAACCGCACGCTGCGCGAGTACAGCATGAACATCAGCAACATCCTGGACCTGGAACGGTTGGCGAGAGTGGCGGTGGGTCTCATCAGCGAGGCGATGGGGATCCAACACGGCGCACTGTTCGTCGTGCATCACCAGAACGGGGAGAGCGAAGGCAAAGACGGAGCCGGCTGCTTTCGCCTGCAGGACGTGATGGGCATGGGGAAAGCGTCATCCCTAAACGTCCTGTCTGCCGAAAGCCCCGTGGCCGACTGCCTGCGCCGGGAACACCGCCCCCTCACCCAGTACGACGTGGACCTCTTGCCTCGCTTTCAGGACGGTTCTCCCGAGGAACGCGCCTGGCTCTCCAGTCTCGACATGGACGTCTACGTGCCCATCATCGCCAAGGGCGAGTGGATCGGCCTTCTAGCGCTGGGGCGCAAGATCTCGGGCGACCGCTATTTTGAAGACGACCTGACGCTCCTGAGCACGCTGGCCGATCAGATGGCGGTGGCACTCGAGAACGCGCGGTTGTTCGAGGACCTCAAGCTCCGGAACACGGAAAACGAGCAGCTCAACGAAGAGCTGACCGCGGCGAACAGCGAGCTGGCCCGGTTGGATCAGGCCAAATCCAACTTTATCGACATCGCCTCGCACGAACTGCGCACGCCGCTGACCCAGGTGCGCGGGTACAACGAGATCATCTGCGACATGATCGAGGACGGGTCACTGGATCCCAAAACCGGAGCACAGATGACCCAAGGGGTCAGAAAGGGCGTCCAGAGACTGGAGGAGATCGTGGACCTCATGTTCGACGTCTCTCAGATAGACACCGAGACGATGGTCCTGAGCCCGTCGCGGAGCCCGGTGGCTGCGATCGTCCGCATGGCGGTGGACACCTGGGCCAAGGCGCTGGAGGAGCGCAGGCAGACGCTGTCCGTGGAGGGGCTGGAGGGCCTGCCGCCGATCACGGCCGATGGCAAGCGGCTGAAGCAGGTTTTTTCGCACCTCATCCAGAACGCGATCAAGTACACACCGGACGGCGGGCACGTTCGGATCACCGGTCGCGTGCTGGACGCGGAGATGCCGCTTGAAGACCAGACGGTCGAGATCGTCGTAGCCGACACTGGCATCGGCATCGCGCCCGATGATCTGGGCCGCATCTTTGCCAAGTTCTACCGCGCGGGTGACGTCCTGACGCACAGCACCGGCAGGACCAAATTCAAGGGCGCAGGGCCGGGACTGGGACTGACGATCGCCCGGGGCATCGTCGAAGCGCACGGCGGCCGCATCTGGGCCGAGAGCTCCGGGTACGACGAGCAGATGCGGCCCGGCAGCCAGTTTCACGTCGTGCTCCCCGTGCAGCCGCCATGCCTGGAGTCAGGAAGCCTGGAAGCGTTCATGGCCGCTATGAGGGTCGACACAGATCCGGTTGGAATGACCATCTGATCACCTGGAAGGGAGGTTGGGGCGAACGATGGCCAACATCGAGGTCGAGAAATCGGAACACAACGGGGGTTACGAGTTCCTGGTCACCGTGAGGGAAGGAGGGGGAGCGACCCACCACCGGGTGACGCTTCGCCGGGACGACTATGAACGGCTCACCGGGGGCCAGGTGAGCCCAGAAGCGCTGGTGACCGAGTCCTTCCGGTTCCTCCTGGAATATGAACCCAAGGAAGCGATCCTGATCTCCTTCGACCTGCCCGTGATCCGCCGCTACTTTCCCAGGTTCGAGCGCGAGATCGGCAAACGGTTATCGACGCTGAACTGATCGAGCGCGGAATCGCGGGGCAAGAGTCGAGAGGGGCGAATTGTCTCGTTCGGCGGGGAACGACGCCGGGCAGCGGATGGAGCGAGGGCTCTCGTTCTTTGTCCTGACGCTGCTCGCGATCGAATTCCTCGACGAGTTTGTCTTCGGCGCCCAGGAGACGGCCTGGCCACTGATCCGGACCGACCTGGGGTTGAGCTATGCCCAGGTCGGCATGCTGCTGGGGCTGCCCGGCGTGGTCGGCAACCTCGTCGAACCTGTCATCGGCATCCTGGGCGACGTGTGGCGACGCCGCTTCCTGATCCTGAGAGGCGGCGTCGTGTTTACGCTGGCGCTGTCGCTCACGGCGCTGAGCAAGAGTTTCCCCGTCCTGCTTATCTCCTTCGTGTTGTTTTTCCCCGCGTCGGGCGCGTTTGTCTCGTTGTCGCAGGCGACGCTGATGGACGCCGATCCCACCTGCCACGAGCAGAACATGGCGCGCTGGACCTTTGCCGGTTCGGCGGGCGCGACCGTCTACTTTCTACCGTCTACTGCCTACAACTCCTCCAGCGCAGCCCGCATCCGCTCCAGGGCCGCGGTCAGGGTGGCGCGCGGACAGCCAAAGTTCAAGCGCACGAACCCCTCCCCGCCTGGGCCGAACGCAGCCCCGTCGTTCAACGCGACCCGGGCGCGCTCGAGGAAGAACTGGCAAGGGTCGCCGGGGATGCCCGCCTCCCGGCAGTCGAGCCATGCCAGGAAGGTCCCCTCCAATCGCTGGCACGTGACGCCGGGCATGTGGGTGGCGACGGTCTCCACCACGCAATCGCGGTTCGCCTCCAGGTAGACGAGCAACTCGTCCAACCACGGTTGCCCGTCGCGGTAGGCGGCGAGCGCGGCCGCGAAGCCGAGCACGTTGACGCCGGGCACCAGGCCCCGGGCTGCCTGCTGCAACCTGGCGCGCAGCTCGGGGTCCTGGACGACGCCCACGGAGCACTTGAGCCCGGCGATGTTATAGGTCTTGCTGGGTGCCAGCAGCGTGATCGTCCGCGCGGCAACCTCCGGGGCGAGCGAACCGATCGGGACGTGCTGGCGGCCATCGAAGACGAAATCGCAGTGAATCTCGTCGGAGCAGATCACGACGTCGTGGCGGAGGCAGATCCCGGCCAGGCGCTCCAGCTCAGCCGCCTCAAAGACGCGCCCCACCGGGTTGTGGGGGTTGCAGAGCAGGAAGAGCGAGGTGCGGTCGGTGATCGCCCGCTCGAAACCGTCAAAGTCGTGCTCGTATCCACCCTGTCCATCGGCCAGCGGCACGACCTTGAGGATGCGGCCGGCGTTCTCCGGTGCGGCGAGCATCGGTGGGTAGACGGGGGGTTCGACGAGCACCTCGTCGCCCGGCGCGCCGACCGCGTCACACGCCAGGTTGAACCCGCTCACGACGCCGGGGAGGAAGAGTATCTCGTCCGTCTCGACGTGCCAACTGTACAGCCGGGCCAGTCGCTCCTGGATCACCTCGCGGAGGCCGTCTGGCGGCTGTCCATAACCAAAGACGCCGTGGGCGACGCGCTCTTGCAGCGCGCGGATGACCGGCTCCGGCGCGGTGAAATCCATGTCGGCCACCCACAGGGGCAGCACGTCCCTGTCGTAACGGCACCACTTGGTGCTGTCGGAGTGGTGGCGGTCGATGACTTGGTCGAAATCGCAGTGCACAGGATGTCTCCTCCGTGATGCGTGATGCGTGATACGTGATGCGTAATGCGTGATTT
>DATKTN010000131.1:0-4962 GCA_035531135.1 Anaerolineae bacterium | reverse complement strand
GGCTCTGCTCGTAGCCCCCGCCCCCGGGGGCAGTGGCTGCGACGGTTGCTCGACCCCGTCTTTATGCTCCCGCTGGGGACCTCGGCGGTGACGCTGGGGCTGGGGTACATCGTCGCGCTGGACGAGCCGCCGCTCGACCTGCGCACCTCGCCGCTGCTGGTCGTCCTGGCGCACACGCTCGTCGCGCTGCCCTTCGTCGTGCGCAGTGTGCTGCCGGCGCTGCGCTCGATCCATCCGCGCCTGCGCGAGGCGGCGGCGCTCCTGGGCGCGTCGCCCTGGCGCGTGTGGCGCGAGGTCGACCTGCCCATCGTCGCCCGGGCGGTGCTCGTGGGGGCGGTGTTCGCCTTCACCGTCTCGATGGGCGAGTTCGGCGCGACGAGCCTGATCGCGCGGCCGGAGCGCCCGACCATGCCCATCGCCATCTACCGCTTCCTGGGCCGTCCGGGCGCGGCCAACTATGGCCAGGCACTGGCGATGTCGACGCTCTTGATGCTCGTCTGCACGCTGGGGTTCCTGGCGATCGAGCGGTTTCGGGTGGGGGAGGTGGGGGAGTTTTAGGAAAGTTGCACCATATTGTCTGGATACGAAATAGCTTGCTGGGTCGAGAGCCCAGATCGTGACACAGCGAATGGTCACGCCGAGCTCTCATGGCAGTCCGTCAGGGGACATCGCGCCAAGAAGTTACGCAAGGCGACGAGCCAGTGCTTGCTGATTTTCCAGTAGTGATGGAGCTTTTCGCCCACCGTGGCCAGGAAGGTGTTGCCCCGGAATGACTGAGCAGATGCTCTAGCTCTTTGAAAAAGCGCAGCTTGTGACCGCGTGAGGTACAAGTCCGGCCACTGGCAGCATAAAGTTCAGGGTGCAACAACGCTGCCTTGAAAGCGCCGTGTCCGCCCATGGAGTTTCCCGCGATGAATGTATCCTCCCGGCGGGGCGCCAGGCCGAAGACGTCCGCCAGGTAATGCGGCAATTCCTCGGTCAAATAGGTAAAGTATCCCTGGCCGTTGGGCTGGTCAATATAGAAACTGCGCCCGGCCGATGGCATGACCACCACCAGTCCATAGGCTGTCGCCAGGGTTTCTACGCATGAATAGCGCTGCCAGGCGCTGGCGTCGTCGCTCAGCCCGTGCAGCAAATAAAGGACCTTGCGCTTTGCGACTGCCACCCCTCCCATTTTCCCAGGATCGGGGAGGATGATGTTCAGGGGGAGGTTGACCTTTACGGTCTCGGGCGCGACATCGAGCAGGCAGCCGCCGACGGGCTAGACGTGGCTTTCGATGCTTTCCCCTACACGGTGGGCAACTCGACCATCAACGTCGTCTTTCCCGATTGGTTCCTGGCCGGGTTCGAAGAGAACATCTACAGCGACCAGGCGCTGCGGCGGCTCAAGTAGGAGATGACCATCCTGCGCTGGACGCTGGGGCTGGGTTACCGGGACATCACGCTCCTGTGGGGGCGGGTACCGGAACTTGCTGCCTCCAGCTTGGCTGCCGACGATGCCCCCGCCGCCCCCCTCGGTCGCACAGCCCAGGTAGACCGTTTGCCAGTCATCGGCCGCCGCCGGGGCAATAGAACGCACGTCGTAGGTCAGGAACAGGTCGTCTCCCTGTCGCGTCCACGAGTCGCCGCCGTCGGTCGAGCGGTAGGGGCCGTCGCAGCCGCGAGCGTATACACGCTGGGGGTCGGCCGGGTGCACTGCCAGCGGTTCCAGGTTGAGCCCGCTGGTAGTTCGAACCACGCCCGGCCACCGTCCACGCTTTTCCATATTGGTACGGCGGGGCCGCCCGCGTAACACGGATACCCTGCGCCGGCGTACAGCACGTCCGGCTGGCTGGAGGCCAGCACCAGGCTGTGGGTCACGGGAGGAGAGGAGGTCGCCAGCCTCCAGGAGCGCGCGCCGTCGCTGGAGCGATAAAGGCCCTGCCCCGTCAGAGCATAGAGCGCTGTGCTCTGGGGATGGCCCGCTAGGCGAACCACCCACTCCCCCTCAATCGTCAGTGGGCCGGCCGATGGAACGCCAGCCTGCCAATCCCGTCCGGTCAAGGGCAAGAATACCCGCCGGGTCAACGGTGTGGGGAGCGACTCGCACGCGCTCAGCGACACGTCGTCCACGTACATACCTGTAGTATCTCCCAGGCCGTCGTTGGATACCCCAAAATGCAGCCAGATTGTCCTACCCGCGTAGGCACTCAAGTCCAGGGTATAGGGCTCCCAGGCGCGGTCGTTCTGCCGCATCCAGAGTGCCCGCTCCATCAAGTTCAGGTCCTCGTCCAGGATCAGCACGTACTGGGCATCCACGACCGCAGCAGGGGCGGCCACAGCCGAGACTCGTGTTGAGGCCGGGAACAGCGCCGGTTCGCCGGACACGGTGTAGAGCCAGGCGGTAAGCGTGACCGTCACCGCGCTGGCGGGTAACGTCACCGGCTGGCGGGCCGAGGAATAGGCCAGCCGGTTTTCCCCCTCCACGATGCCGATGCGGATGGAACGGTCGCCACCGTGGGCCTGGCCGGTGGCATACTCAGCCGGAACCGGGGTGAACGGCATGGACCAGCCGGCGTTGCCCTCAAAGTCGCCGTTGACCACCCACTCCCAGCAGGCGGTGCGCAGCCGCCACAGTCCGGCCGTGGTGGGCAGAAAGAAGAGGTCGCGGGCTGCGGCCAGCAGGCCGGTGGGAGTCTCGTCAGGGGCAACGCCCTGCCACCACCAGCCGTCGCCGCCGGACGGCGAACGGTACAGTTCCCAGGCCGTGCCCAGCGGCCGTGCGACACGCTCTACGGCCACCAGCGCCCGCTCACCCGGATAGTCCGGCGAGGCGTCCAGCCCCATGATCCAGCCGTCCAGCCAACCCACGGGCAAGCCGTCGTTGACCAACTGCCAGGTCGCGCCATAGTCGGTCGAGCGGATCACGCCGTTGGGCAGGTATTCGCCGTGCCCCTCGATCCAGAAATAACTGATCCATAGGGTGCCGTCGCTGGCATAGTGGGGCGAAAAGACCACCTGGCGCGCCACGTCCACCCACGGAATGACCACCCGCGCCCAGGTATCGCCGCCGTCGGTCGAGCGGAAGAGGGGGCCGAAGCCGGCCAGGTAGAGGGTGCGGTCGGCGGCAAAGGCAGGCGAGGCGAAGACGTGGTACACCTCGTAGTCGGCGGGAAGCCCGGACGTCGAGAGGGCCCAGGTGTCGCCGCCGTCGGCGGAGCGCCACACCCCCGCCCAGCCCCCCACGGCAAACGTCACCAACCGGCCATCCGCGTCGCGCGCGGCCACCAGGTCGCGTAGCGGGCCGGCCGTCGTGGTAAACACGGTGGTCCAGGCCTGGCCATCGCCGGTACTGCGGTAGATCTCGGAAGAAGCGGCGGGCAGGTTGCGCGCCAGGAACAGCGTGGGGCTGACCGGCGTGGCCGGATCGAAGGCGAAGCCGCTGACGCCTACGGCTTCCGTCAGTGGCGAGGTGGGATAGAGCCAGGTCCATGTGTCGCCATCGTCGGTGGTGCGGCGCAGGTCGCGCTCGGTGGTGACGAAGAGGGTGTGGTCGGTCTCATAGTGGGGCGAACGCCAGATGCGGATAAACAGGTCGGGCAACACCAACTCCCAATCGAGCGCGGCCGCCGGGGTTGCCCTCGACGCTGCCGGACCAACCACCGGCGGGACCGGCACCGCCAGGACGACGAGCACCAGTATCCGCGGGAAGATGCTAGTTCGCTTCATCGCTTCACCTCTCTCAGCCTATATTTCGCACCTTGAGAACTGGATAGAGAGCAAACTGGCGGAATCACGGGTTTTGCGGCAATATAGGAACGCTGGTTCTGCATCTGAAGGAGGCGTCCCGATGTACTTGACCGCGCGTGGAAATCCTGGCACACGTCCTGGCTGATCTCCGACGCCCCCGCTGGCCGCACCTCCTCCTTCCGTCCGGCAACGTCCTTCCCCTGGCCTTGCCACCTAGTGGTTGGCAAGTCGCAGCAACAGACCGCGCAGATACAGCACCGGCAGGGCTTTCTCCAGGCGCGGAGAACGTCGCATATAGGGTGGCAGGATCTGGCTGGTGAACTGATGATCCGGGCGACGATCGTCTACTCGGGGAGCGCGGACCTTGATGGGACCAGCGCCTACCTGAACCGTCCGCTCGCGAGCATGGCCATTGCGCACCACCATCGCGTGATCCAGTTCGTCACGCAGATGGCGCAACCCTTGCACATACTGCTCTACTTCCAGTTCCAGGGCGGCCAGGATCATCCGACGGGCTCCTTGTCGAGCCAATTCATCCAACGAACCTGTGATTTCCGGAGCTTTTCCTTCGATGTCATCTGTGGTAAGCTTGAACATGGCGTATCCTTTCCGCGGCTTGCGCAGCCGCTCTTGGGTGTTTGGTGACCCCAAGGATACGCCGCCTTTCTTACTTTGGCAATCCACAACTTTCGATTATAACTCGGGCGCTCTCCCTCGTCAAGATCCTGTTCACCTTCGCGCTGATGGCGGCCTACACCCGGCTTCAGGCGCGCGTGGCGCGGCCGCTGGAGCTACGCCCGCGCCAGGTGACCCAGCGGCGGCTGCGCCGCGGGCGCGAATGGCTAATCGTCGTGCTCAACGTGGGGCTGATGCTGGCGCTTTTGATCGCGCCGCTGGCCGCGCTGGTCGAGCGCTCGCTGACGCTCTCCACCGCGCGGGGCGTGTCCCTGGGCTTTTACCGGCAGTTGTTCGAGAATCCCCGCGGTTCGGCCTTTTACGTGCCGCCGGTCGCGGCGGTGCGCAACTCGGTCGGGTTCGCGCTAGCGACGGTGGGGCTGTCGGTCGCGCTGGGGCTGATGGCGGCGGCGGTGATGGAGGATCGTGGCTCTGCTCGTAGCCCCCGCCCCCGGGGGCAGTGGCTGCGACGGTTGCTCGACCCCGTCTTTATGCTCCCGCTGGGGACGTCGGCGGTGACGCTGGGGCTGGGGTACATCGTCGCGCTCGACGAGCCGC
>DATKTN010000130.1:0-3060 GCA_035531135.1 Anaerolineae bacterium | reverse complement strand
GTCATTTCGGCAAATGTGCATAGAGATTGCGACCCCCTTCCCACTTGTGCAACTTCTAATAGATTCGATCCTCATCGCGACCAGCTTTCGCCGCTCTCGGCGTGGAGGGCCGAATGACACGACGCACACAGCGCGAGCAGGTTGTCCGGCTCATCGCTGCCGCCGTCGCGCTTCCGCACGATGTGGTGGGCGACTATGGCGGGGCCATCACCACAGCGGGCACATTGTGGATGATCCGCCAGGAACCGATCGCGGATCTTGCGCCACTGGGCATCATAGCCTCGCTCCGCTGCTGTGCCGCGCTGCGCGTCCTGGCGCTTCCACTCCTCGCTCTGGTGCTCAGGACAGAAGCGGCGGTCCCGGCCTCGTACCAGGTTGGGGCAACCCCGGTGGGCACAGGGCCGGGCAGGCAAGTGGGGCATAACTTCTACCCCTCGCTCTGCCAGTCCGCGATCCCGTTGATCAGGAATCGCTTTCCGAGCACCTCACGCAAGCGTATGATCAAGGTCTCGAGTTCCTCATCATTGACAGCGGCAGAGTGCTCGCTCAGCGAGTTAAGGATGCAGCGGATCTCATCGTTCGTCTGCCCGTGGATACGGCGGATCTCCTCCGGGTCACACACTCGCCACCTCCTTGATCGCGTTCAGTACTGAGGCATTGCCATCGACTGCCCAATCGTCCCCGCGCCAGCGGTAGATAGCCAGCCCAATGACCGGATTGTCCTGGCCAGCAGCATTCCACTCCTTCAGCCTCTGATGCGCCGCTCGTACAACGTCCCCAGCTCGCGCATCGTTCACCCAGCCGTGCTGACCGTCATCTTGCCAAAGATGATTGAACTCGCTCACAACCGCTGGCAACTGGCGGTATTTCTCTGGCAGCCTCTCCAGCAGCGTTTCACAGCAGCCAAAGAAGTTGAGATATTGCCACGTTAGAGGCTCATCTATGAAGCGTGCCTCTGACCAGCATTGAGACGCATCAGGATAACGGATGTAACCATGCAGGTCCACAAAGTCGGCCCCATGGATGCTCGACCATAGCCGCCGCCAATACTCTTGAACATCACACAATGAGACGTTGAACGGATCCACCGCCCCTGGCGCGATCCTGGCTGGCACGGTCCCCCAGATCGCATTGTAAACATCGGCAACGTACTCTGGTGCGAGGCCAACACCGTTGGGCCATTCGCGTCGGTTGTTGTACTCATTCCCTACAGTCCAGCCCCAGATGCCAACCGACTGTCTGATCGTTTGTATGCAAGCCTGAACGAACTCGGCCTCTTGCCCCGGTGTGGGCAAAGTCCCCTGTCCCCCACAATCAACCGACCAGCCATAGCGCAAGTTGACTATGACCTGCACGCCAGCCGCCGCGACTGCCGAAAAATCAAACGCCTGCGCGTGATTGCCTAGAAAGACGGGGACACAGAGGAACGAACGAGGTGCGTTAGCTGCAAGCCACTGCCCTGCTCCTTGGTTGCCTGGATCATTGAACCCTACCCGTACTCCTGGCAATGGTGGGGGATCATCGCTCAGCTTTTGCCGCAATTCGTCTGGGGTCGTCGCCTCAAGTGGCACATACTGGATGCCGGGATAGTGCTCCTCGAAGAACGCTCGCAAGTCGCCCTGCCAGCGACTAGGATTGACCGCGAACACCCGCCGCACATCCAGGTCGCCAATCCCCGCGTCGTCAGCACTGCCGCCAATCGTGTAGCGATGCTCATCCCAGGTCGCCTCAACTACTGCCTCAACCCAGGCCGCACCCGCGCTAGGCGGCAGTAGCACATAAGTGCGCTCGTACTGTGTACGAGGGGCTCCACGTTCTGCCATCCCTCACCTCCCGGCCAGGTACGCGGCCATGGCCATCCCCAACACCTGGATCACCGCCAGGATACCCGCGCCGATGGTCACCCGCTCCTTCAGCCTGGCGATCTCGATCTGCAGCGCCTGGCAGCCCTCGCACACTGGCGGCTTCTGCTGCAGAACTGCCAGCGCCGTCTTGACCTCATCGACACTACCGTCCAGCGTCCGCAGGTCGGTACGCAGCTCCCCGCACGCCTTCAGCGCAGTCGATACCTGCTCGCCGAGCAGCCGGATGGTCGGGGAGTGATTTCGTGGCGGATCCGCCATTACCGCTTACGCTGCTTGCGAATTGCTTGCCCGACCACTGCGAACGTCACCTGGCCCGTAAAGTATGCCGCAAAGCCGACCCTGAACGCCTCGACCGCACCCTGCTTGTCACACGCAGGCGAGACCACGCCCAGATCGAGTCCCAGGCAACCGGCACCCAGTATCGCCAGCGGGACCACCAGACAGCCAATGAGCCAGGCCAGCCGCTTGTACGTGGAGTCGATGTTCCCCCATTTGTCGGCCAGGCCGGGCACCACCTCCAGCAGAATCGAGATCACCGCCGTCACGACAGCCGCCACCACCTCCGCAGTGAGCGACTCCTGTTGTGCCGCTGCCCACACCGGGACCACCTGAAGCCTCACTCCTGGCGTCGCGATCGGCGACACCGTCGGTGTCGGCTCCTCTACGCACCCTACCAGGAGGATCACCAAGACCACCACCGTGAGAACTGCTGAAACCTTTGCCTTCATCGCTCAAACTCCTTTCTCTGATATGAAAAAGCCGCCCGCCCTGCACGATTGCAGGTTGGGCGGCTCCGTCCGAGCCCGATGCCCGAGCTGGAACTGAGTCAACCGATTACTCCGAGGACACCCCCTCATGGGGCACTGGGAACACTACTGTGTGGACACCTCCGCACTCGCGACACCGGGTCGTCACAGCCACCGTCCCATTCGTGAACGCGACGTTGCACAGCCATCGGCCATTCTCCTGCCCGCGCCGATCTCGTTGCGCCTTGCACGCCGGCAGATCACACGTCACCCGATTCCCGTCGTCCGTTGCCTGGACAGCAGCCACCTGGTCCTCCCAGAAACAGAGACGGGGACGCCGTGGCGTCCCCGTTCGAGACCGTATGCCCTACGGACAATATAGCACAACTGTGCTGTAATGTCAATCGCTACGCCCCGTGACTTTAGGTAAAGAATTGGTTAAAAATCCC
>DATKTN010000129.1:0-7253 GCA_035531135.1 Anaerolineae bacterium | reverse complement strand
CCGGTAAGAACGGCGGTCGCGTGCAGACGCGGTTCCCTCCCGAGCCCAACGGCTACCTTCACATCGGTCACGCCAAGTCGATCTGCTTGAACTTCGGCATCGCGCACCAGTTCGGCGGCAAGTGCAACCTGCGATTCGACGACACCAACCCGACCAAGGAGGAAGTCGAATACGTGGAGTCGATCCAGGAGGACATCCGCTGGCTGGGCTTTGATTGGGAGGACCGGCTGTTCTACGCGTCGGGCTATTTCGAGCAGCTCTACGAGTACGCCGTGCAGTTGATCAAGACAGGCAAGGCCTACGTCTGCGACTTGAGCGCGGACGAGACCCGCGAGTACCGGGGCACGCTGACCGAACCGGGCAAGGACAGCCCGTACCGCAACCGCAGCGTCGAGGAGAACCTGGACCTGTTCGAGCGCATGCGGGCCGGGGAGTTCGAGGATGGGGCGCGCGTGCTGCGGGCCAAGATCGACATGGCGTCGCCCAACCTGAACATGCGCGACCCCGTCATATACCGTATCCTGCACGCGACCCATCACAGGACGGGCGACGAGTGGTGCATCTACCCGATGTACGACTACGCCCATCCCCTGTCCGACGCCATCGAGCGGATCACACACTCGCTGTGCTCGATAGAGTTCCAGGATCACCGCCCGCTGTACGACTGGCCGCTCGAACAACTCGAGTTCGAGCAACCGCCGCGGCAGATCGAGTTCGCACGTCTGCATCTCAGCTATACCATCTTGAGCAAGCGCAGGCTGCTCAAGATGGTCGAGACGGGGGCCGTCGATGGATGGGACGATCCGCGCATGCCGACGCTGTCGGGGATGCGGAGGCGTGGCTATCCACCGCAGGCCATCCGCACCTTCTGCGACCGCATCGGCGTAGCCAAGGCGGATAGCATCATCGACGTGGCTTTCGTCGAGCACTGTGTGCGCGACGAGTTGAATCGGACCAGCCCGCGCGTCATGGGCGTGCTGCGGCCGCTCAAGGTGGTCATCGACAATTACCCCGAGGGCCAGGTCGAGGAGCTGGAGGCGATCAACCATCCGCTGGACCCCACCCGGGGGACGCGCCAGGTGCCTTTCTCCCGCGTGCTGTATATCGAGCGGGACGATTTCCGCGAGGACCCCCCGAAAAAGTTCTACCGCCTGGCCCCCGGCCGCGAGGTCCGGCTGCGGTACGCGTACTTTATCACCTGCGTGGACGTGGTCAAGGACGAGAACGGCGAGGTGGTCGAGTTGCACTGCACGTACGATCCGGCGACGCGGGGTGGCGACGCGCCGGACGGGCGCAAGGTCAAGGGGACGCTCCACTGGGTCTCTGCCGCCCACGCGCTCGAGGCCGGGGTCCAGTTGTACGATCGCCTCTTCCTGAAGGAGAATCCAAACCAGGTAGAGGAAGAGGGGCAGGATTTCACCGCCAACCTCAACCCGAACTCGCTGGAGGTTTTGACGTCGTGCCGGGTCGAGCCCAGCCTGGCAGGTGCTTCGCCCGGGAGCCGCTACCAGTTCGAGCGGCAGGGCTATTTCTGCGTCGATCCCGATTCGTCCGCCGGGAAACTCGTCTTCAACCGGACGGTGGGCTTGCGCGACACCTGGGCCAAGATCGAGAAAGCGATGCAAAAATGACCGTTCGCGTTCGTTTCGCACCCAGCCCGACCGGCGAGCCGCACATTGGCAACATCCGCACGGTCGTCTTCAACTGGCTGTTTGCCCGCAAGATGGGCGGCCAGTTCATCCTGCGCGTCGAGGACACCGACCGGGTGCGGTATCAGCCGGAGACGATCCCGGTCATCATGGAGGGGCTGCGCTGGCTGGGGCTGGATTTCGACGAGGGGCCGGGGCTGGAGGAGCTGCAGCGCTCGGGCGTGGCGGACGCCCAGAAGTACGCCGTCGGTGGCCCGTATGGGCCGTACATCCAGTCGGAGCGGCTGCACCTGTACCGCCAGGCGGCCGAGGAGTTGCTCGCCCAGGGCCTGGCCTACCGCTGCGATTGTTCGCCCGAGCGGTTGGAGCGGGTGCGCGAGCAGCAGCGGGCGAGCAAGCAGATGCTGATGTACGACCGCCACTGCCGCAACCGCCCACCCGGCGAGGTCCCGGCCGGCGAGCCCCACGTCATCCGGCTCAAGGTCCCGCTGACCGGCCAGACGGTCGTCCACGATGCGATCCGGGGCGACGTCGTCTTCGAGAACAGCGCCATCGACGACCAGGTCCTCCTCAAGTCGGACGGGTTCCCCACGTACCACCTGGCCGTCGTCGTCGACGACCACCTGATGAAAATCACGCACATCGCCCGCGGCGAGGACTGGATCCCCAGCACGCCCAAGCGCATCCTGATCTACCAGGCGCTGGGGTGGGAGGTCCCGACATACTGCCACGTCCCGCTGGTCAACGGCCCGGACGGCAAGAAGCTCTCCAAGCGGCACGGGGCGACCTCAATCACCGAGTTCCGCGAGCAGGGGTATCTGCCAGAGGCGTTACTCAACTTTCTGGCGCTCCTGGGCTGGGCGCCGGGGGAGGGCGAGGAGCAGGAGATATTCAGCCGGGAGGAGCTGATCGAGCGGTTCGACCTGTTCCGCGTCAACCGCGCGCCGGCGGCCTTTTCCTACGAAAAACTGGACTGGATGAACGGCGTCTACATCCGCGATCTCCCCCAGCGGGAGTTGCTCGAGCGCCTGCTGCCCTTTCTGCAAGATGCCGGCCTGGTGCCCGACCCCTGCCCGGAGGAGATGCGGGCCAGGCTGGCGTGGCTGGTCCCGCTGGTGCAGGAGCGGCTGAAGCGACTCGAGGACGTCGTCGAGATGACGGCGTTCATGTTCCAGGAGATCGAGACGCCCCCGGCGGAGAACCTGGTCGGAAAGAAGATGACGCCGGGGGAGAGCCTGGCGGCGCTGCGGCGGGCGCGGCAACTGCTGGCCGAGGTGGAGCCGTTCGAGCCGGAGCCGATCGAGCCGCCGATGCGGGCGCTGGCCGAGGAACTGGGGCTCAAGGCCGGGCAACTGTTCGGCATCGTCCGCTGGGCGGTGACCGGAAAAAAGGTCGCGCCGCCGCTCTTTGGCTCGCTCGCCGTCATGGGCCGGGAGCGGACGCTGGCCCGTCTGGACGCAGCCGAGAAGGTCCTGGCAGCATCGGTGTAGCCTGCTCCCCTGCTCCCCTGCTCCCTTGCACCTCTGCGACTTGCCCAGCGCAAGCCCCCTGCGTAGCGGGGGGTCCGTGACAGCCAGCCCAGGAATGCCCCATGTCTACCATCCGCCTGCTCGACGTCACCAGAATCTTCCCCCGGCCGCCGCTCTCCGACGGCCTGGTGCGCAGCAGCGGGCTCTCCGGCAACCAGATCGACGACGCCTTCGCCGAGCGGGCCGCCGCGCACGCGGCGCTCGAGCACAGCGGTCCCTCCCAGCACGGCGGCCCCGTCGTGGCGCTCGACCACGTCGCCCTGGCGATCCCCGACGGGCGGACGCTCGCCGTCGTCGGGCCGTCGGGGTGCGGCAAGACGACGCTGCTGCGCGTCGTCGCTGGGCTGGACACCGACTACACCGGCCACGTCTACTACGACGACGTCGACGTGCGCGACGTGCCCCCCAAGGATCGCTTCATCGGCATGGTGTTCCAGAATTACGCCCTCTACCCCCACTTCACCGGCCGGGGCAACCTGGGCTTCTTCTTCCGGGTGCGGCGAGCGCCCGACGAGGAGGAGGAGGAGCGGGTCCGCGTCACGTCAGAGATCATGGGCATCGGGTTCGACGAGCTGCTCCGGCACCGGCCGGGCCGGCTCTCCGGCGGCGAGCAGCAGCGGGTGGCCGTCGCCCGCGCGCTCGTGCGCAACCCGCGCCTCTTTCTCTTTGACGAGCCGCTCTCCAACCTGGACGCCAAGCTGCGCACCCAGACGCGGGTCGAGATCAAGCGGCTGCTGCGTCGTTTCCAGATCACGGCGATCTATGTGACGCACGATCAGGTCGAGGCGATCACGCTCGGCAACCAGGTGGCCGTGATGCGCGCCGGGAGGATCGAGCAGGTGGGCGCGTACCCGGAGTTGCGTCAAAACCCGGCCAACGCGTTCGTCGCCGGGTTCCTGGGCAGCCCGCCGATGAATCTGCTCGCCGGCGGGACGGTCGGCGCCGGCGGGCTCCGCCTGGGCGAGGTCGCCGTCCCCCTGCCCGGCGCGGTCAGCGAGCGCGTCCGCACTGGCCAGGATCTGACGCTCGGCGTGCGGCCTGAAGCCGCCTGCGTGGTCTGCGGCGACCGCCCGCTGCCGGAGGGAGTCCACCTGCGCGGCGGCGTCGAGGTCGTCCAGCCGGACTTTGCGCACCGCACCCAACTGGTATACGCGCGCACGGGCGCGCTGTCCTACGCGGCGACCGGCCCGCTCGACACGTCGCTGAACGTCGGCGACGCGGTCGAGGTCGTCTTCCCCGCCGACCGGCTCTACTTCTTCGACGGCCAGAGCGGGCGGCGGATCGGGTAGATTGGGGATCCTCCCCAACCAGGCTCGCCAGGGATCGCCAGATCCTGGCCTTACGCAGCGGGCTTCTGCCGTGGTGGAAGCCCGATGTGAGCGACCAGATTGGCGCTTCAGACGGGGATCTGACGATCCCCTTGGAGCGGTCTCATAACACTAAGCTTGCCCCTGGTGTGCTGTTGTGGTAGAATAAGACCATCATTCGAGTGAAGAATTACCGCAAATGACGGAACATCTATCCTCGATTTATGTCGCCCGGCGACTTTGCCAGAACGATTTGTTCTATTTCACTACTGTCCTTCTGGTCGACCTGTTCGATCTGGGCCGGAGACAGGCGTACCGCCTGATCGCGCGGCTCAGAGACGAGGGACTCGTGGACGAGGTCGAAAAGGGCAAGTACCTGCTGCTGGGCCTTGAGCCAGAGCGAGTGCTGTCCAACCCTCTCTTCATCGCCAGTCACCTGGTCGCCCCGGCCTACGTCTCCTACTGGTCTGCCCTGCACTTTTACGGCTTCACCGAGCAGGTGCCCCTGACGACCTTTGTGGCGACGACGAAGAAGAAGCGCCCTGTGAGCTTTCGCAACTTTCGGTTTCGCTTCGTCACCCTGCAACCGGGCAAGTTCTTCGGCTACCGCCGGGAGATGGTGGGGGACCTGCCGGTGGTTATCGCGGACGAGGCCAAAGCCATCGTCGACAGCCTGGACCTCCCAGGCTACGCCGGGGGTGTCGCCGAGGTCGCCAGGGCCTTGCGCGTAGCGCTGGATACGGTGGGCGAGGATATCCTGGTCGAGTACGCCAACCGGATGGGGGACAAGAGCCTGGGGGCCCGGCTGGGTTATCTGCTAGAGACCTTTGGCCGTTCTCCGGATGGGCTCATCCATTCCGCCGGCCCGGTCAAACTGGACCCAGCCCGCCCGCGCGCCGGTCGCACAAATTCCCGGTGGCAGGTCGTCGTCAACGTACCCGAGCGCGAGATGACTCCGAGCGGGGTAGGCTGATGCTGACCAAAGCCCAGATCCAGCGGATGGCGCAGCGGAACGGCGTCGGGATGCAGGTGCAGGAGCGGGATTATCTGCAGCACCTGATCTTGTGGCTCCTCTACTCGCGCAGCCAGGGGCTGATCTTTAAAGGTGGCACGGCGCTGCGGCTGGTCTACGGTGGCAACCGGTACTCCGAGGACCTGGACTTTAACGGTCCCCAAGATGTCTCCGTGCTGCAGTCAGTCTGGGAGGTCGTCGCCGCCGGATTGGAGGATTTTGGGATTAATGCCGAGATGCACAATGCCTGGTCCTCCGACGTGGGCTACAGTTTCGACGTCAGTTTCCGGGGTCCGCTGTATGATGGGCGGGATCACAGCAAGGGCAAGGTGCGGATAGACGTCAACCGCCGGCCGGAGGAAGTGGAGTCACGCCGGGAGCTCGTGACCTCGGAGTACGACGACGTGCGTCCCTTCGTAGTGACGGTGCTGACGCTGGATCATCTCCTGGCCGAGAAGGTGCGGGCGATGGTGGTGCGGGGCAAGCCGCGGGACCTGTACGACATCTGGCTGCTGCTGCGCCAGGGGAGCCGGCCTGACCCTGAGCTCATCGAGCGCAAGCTGGGCCTCTACGACATAAGCTGGGAACCCGGCGTGCTGGAGGGAGCCTTGGAGCAAGTCCGCGCCGACTGGGAGCGGGACCTGCGGCCCTTGTTGCCGCAGTTCGTATCCTACGAGGACGCGCGTCAGGGCGTCGTGGGCCTGTTTGGCCACACCGTGCCGAAGGACTGATCCGCGCGAGCCGGCTTCCCCGGCGCTGCGACCGGACGTTCGCGGCTGGATCTTGAGCGCCTGCTGCTGGCGACCCTGGTCTCGTGTGGACTTCAGGAACACAGACGGCCCGGCACCTGCCGGGCCGCCCCTCTTGGTGGCGACGGGCAGATTTGAACTGCCAACCAAGGGCTTATGAGTCCCCTGCTCTGCCATTGAGCTACGTCGCCAAATCGCCCGTATTATACCCAAAAGGTCTCGACTGTCAAGCGCAAATCTGGCGGCTCGCCCAAGCCTGAAGATTCTAACGCAAAGTCGCCGGGACGCAGAGGAACCCGGTGCCTGGCGTCCTTGCGCCTCTGCGTCTTTGCGTGGATCAGATCCCCTCGATCGCCGGTGGAAATTCTGCCATCGCCTCGCAGCCCCGCTCCCCTGCGCCTCTGCTCCTCTGCCCCTCTGTTCCTCTGCCCCTCCGCCTCCCTACTTCCCACTCCTCCTTCTCCTTCTCCTTGTCCCCTTGTCTCCTTGTCTCCCCCTCCCCTCCATCCTCTCCCGATGCCGCCGCGCCTGCGCCGCATACGGGCTCCCCAACGCCACGAAAACCCCCTCCGCCTCCCGGATCAACTCCAGTGCCCGGCCCACGTTCCCCTCCGCTTCCTCCAGCAGCGCCAGTTGCGCCAGACTGGTGGCCACGCCGGCACGGTCGCCCAGTTGCCGGGCAATGTCCAGAGACTCCTGGTACAGGCGGCGGGCCTCGGGGTAGTCCCCCTGACCCTGCGCCAGCGTCCCCAGTTGGTGGAGCGTTTGGGCCATGCCGGCACGGTCGCCCAGTTGCTGCTCGATGTCCAGGGACTCCTGGTACAGGCGGCGGGCCTCGGGGTAGTCCCCCTCCTCCTGCGCCAGCCTCCCCAGTTGGTGGAGCACACCGGCCTCGTTCTTGCGGTCCCCTAGTTCCTGGAAGGTGCCCAACGCTTCCTTCCATTGCTTCCTGGCTTCCTTGTACTTCCCCTGCCCAAAAGCAATGTTACCCAGGTTCCAGATCGTGA
>DATKTN010000128.1:0-10557 GCA_035531135.1 Anaerolineae bacterium | reverse complement strand
GCCCGGCCCCGTCTCACGTGCCCGCTCCGCCACCAGCGCCAGCACCTCGCCCAGCGTCGCCGCCCCGGCCAGGTCCAACGCGCGCCGGCTCAGCGCATAGGAGGCAAAGTGGACGTGGCTGTCTGCCAGGCCGGGGAGGACGCACCGGCCGCCCAGGTCGAGCACCGTCCCGCCAGGGGCCAGGAGGTCGCGCAGGCGACCTCCTGAGGCGGACGGGACGTCTGTAGTCGAAGGATCCCCCACCGCCAGGACGCGCTCCCCGGCGATCGCCAGCGCCGAAGCGCGAGGACGATCGGCGTCCAGCGTGGTTATTCGTCCGTTGAGCAGCAGGTGATCGGCCAGCATCCTCTGCGAGATTGGTGCGCTTTGGCGGAAATCGGCCACTGATCAGCCTGCTCCAAGGAGATCGCCAGATCCCCGTCTGAAACACATAGGCAGCTACTCCTTCAATGTCATCAAGTTAAGACCTGACAGGTTTCCAAAGGTGTCGTTTTGAGCTGGACTCGACCTGGTCAGGGGTATGTCTACGCCGAAAGGGAGGCTGTGAAACCTGTCAGGTCTGGGATGCCCCGTTTTTTCGATTGGGTGCTCCAGCATTGCGGCTGGCTCGTGGAGATTGTTCAAAACACGCTAAGGCCGGGATCTGGCGATCCCTGGCGAGCACATGAGACTAGAAAGCGCCCAGTTGGCACTGCCCGATGTGCACCTCCAGCCCCTCGGCCGCGTTCGCCACGTGCAGTTTGGGCATCCCGAACCGGGCCGCGATCGCCCAGGCGACGGCACACGGCAGCCGTCCCGCGATCAGCCCATCCCGGATCGCCTGCTCCAGCTCTGGGGGCACCTCGTCGACCGGCTCTGTGATGCGCTTTTGCGTGCCGTGGCCGAACAATCCCAACTGGCAGCGCGTCAGCCGCACGTCCAGGTCGTCGGCCGCCCGCCCCACCGCCAGCGGCGCTACGCCCAGCTCCTCCGCGATGCGGAAGGCCTCCGCACACCGCAGCCCCCCGTCCCGCGCCCGCTCCCGAATCGCCGCCGCAATCCTCTCGTCCATACCTCTCCCCCACCACGCACCACACTTGCGTTTCAGGTTTCAGGTTTCAGGTTTCACGTTTCACGCATCACGTTTCACGTTTCACGCATCACGTTTCACGCATCACGTTTCACGTTTCACGCATCACGTTTCACGCATCACGTTTCACGTCTCACGCATCACGTTTCACGCATCACGCATCACGTTTCACGTTTCACGTCTCACGTCTCACGCTTCACGCCTCAGACGCACCACAGCTCCGTCTGCGGCTCGCTCAAATACTCGGCCCCCTCAGGCGTGACCAGCACGTCCTCCTCGAGGCCGATGTAGCCACGCCCCGGTACCTGCACCCCCAACTCGATGGCGAAGACGTTGCCGGCTTCAATCACGCCGTCCACCGAGGTCCCATACCGCTCCCAACGGGGCCCCAGGACCGTCGCACCGTCGTGGGCCGTCCGGCCGACGTGGTGACCGAAGGCGTGCATGTACTCCGGGTAACCCGCCCCCGTCAGTGTCTCGCGCGCCGCCCGGTCCACCTCCCAGCCCCGAGCGCCAGGGCGCAGCGCCGCCCGCCCGGCCTCCAGTGCTCTTCGCGCTGCATCCCAACCGTTCAGAACCTCCGCCGGCGGCGCCGTCTCCCCCTCGTCGAGCAGATACCACGTCCGCTGTAGATCAGAGACGAAGCCCTGCTTCTGTACACCAAAGTCCACCTGCAGCAGGTGCCCACGCTGGACGGCAAAGTCGCCCGGCATCGCGTGGCCGAAGGGCGAATCGGGGCCCGCCGTGACCGTCGGGCAGTGGTCTGCCTCCCAGGCCAGGCCCAGCCCCTCCTGCCGCGCGGCATCGTGGAAGATACGGGCCAGCTCCCGCTCCGTCGACCCCGGCCGGATCACCTGTCCCGCCCGACGGAAGATGGCCTCCGTGGCCTGGATGGCTGCCTGGATGCGCGCGATCTCCGCTGGAGACTTGCGCCCACGCAGCGCCCCGATCACGTCCTCGGCTGAGACGAGGCGGCCTGCGTATTCGGTCCCAGCGATGATCTTTTCCAGCACACGGAACATCCCGTGCGTGAGCCCGTCGGCCGCCGGGTCGTTCTCCGAGAAATTGAGCGCCACCTGGCGTGGACCCAGCCGGGCCAGGTGCGCCAGCAGCGGCTCGCGGATCGACTGGTCGTAGCCGACGACCGTCATATACCCTCCCATGCGCTCGACGTTGTCCACGTCGAAGCGGCCCACGATCGCGACCCGCTCGCCGGTGCGGCCGATCATCAGCGCCGACTGCCAGGTCAGCCCCAAGCCCAGCAGCAGATCCAGGCAAGGATCTTTGACCTGCGACGTCTCCCGCACAAAGGTCAGCCAGAGGTCAATCCCCTTCTCTTCCAGCACCCCCACGGCCTGGTTCAGTTCTTCGTGGACAATGGCCAGGTCAGTCACACCGGTCACCTCACCCTCACTCACTCCCGACGATTCGCTCGTACAGCGCATCCAACTCCTCCTCGGAGTAGAAATGTATCACGATGCGTCCCCTGTCTCCCTGGCGCGTCAGGTTCACCTTCGTGCCCAGCGCCTCGCGGAACCGGGCCTCCAGCGCCCGCGTCTCGGGCGACACCGCTTGCGCGGCCCGCGGCTCCTGCTGGCGCAAGCCCAGCAACCGCCGCACCAACTCCTCCGTCTGCCGGACGTTCAGCTCGCGCTTCAGGACCGTCTTGAGCGCGGCCTCCTGCGCCTCTGCCTGCTCCAGGCCCAGCAGCGCCCGGGCGTGTCCCTCGCTGATCCTGCCTTCCAGCAGCGCCTCCTGCACACCCCGGGCCGCTTTCAGCAGCCGGAGCGTGTTGGCCACCGCCACCCGGCTCTTGCCCACCCGCCGCGCCACCTGCTCCTGCGTCAACCCAAACTCCTCGGTCAACTGCCGGTAAGCCATCGCCTCCTCCAAGGCGTTCAGGTCAGCGCGTTGCAGGTTCTCGACCAGCGCCAGCTCCAACATCTCGCTGGGGGCCACGTCCTTTACGACGATGGGGACTGTCGACAGTCCGGCCAGTCGCGCCGCGCGCCAGCGGCGCTCGCCGGCGATCAGTTGATACCCATCGAGCACTCTGTTGACGACGAGCGGCTGGATGACCCCGTGTTCCTGGATGGAAGCGGCCAGTTCCACCAGGTCCTGATCCCGAATCGGCGCTCGCGGCTGATGCGGGTTCGGCGAGATTGAAGCAAGAGGTGCCTCGATCACGCCCTGTGCCGCGCCCTGCGCGCCCGCAGCCCCGTCCTCCCCGATGGCCGGGATCAGTGCTTCCAGCCCTCGGCCCAGCCCACTCTTGCGTGGTGCCATCTCTTACCTCTCTGCGGTCCCACCGACACGGTCAGCCGTCAGCGGTCAGCAGACAGCAGTCAGCTAGCAGCCGCTGGCTGCTGACTGCGCTCTGCGGACCGCTGCAATCGTCCATCGCCTATCAACAGCTCCCGCGTCAGCGCCGCGTAGGCCAGCGAACCCGCTGAACGGGGCGCGTAGGATATGATGGGCTCGCCATAACTGGGGGCCTCGCTCAAGCGCACGCTGCGCGGGACGATCGCCTTAAAGACCCGCCCCGGGAAGTATCGCCGTACCTCCTCGACGACCTGCCGCGACAGCGTCGTGCGGACGTCGTACATCGTCATGACCAATCCCCGCAGCCGCAGCGCCGGGTTGAGCCCCCGGCGAACCAACTCGATCGCGCGGGCCAACTGCGAGAGACCCTCCAGGGCCAGATACTCGCACTGCACGGGGATGATCACCCCGTCGGCCGCCGCCGTCAGTCCGTTCACCGTCAGAATTCCCAGGCTGGGCGGACAGTCAATCAATACATAGTCGTATTGCCCGCCTGGCGCTGTGTCTTCGCCCGGGATCAGCCCGGCCAGCGCCTGGCGCAGCCGATACTCCCGCTGCGGGAGGCTGATCAGCTCGACGGTCGCACCCGCCAGGGCCGGCGCAGACGGGACCAGGTCGAGCCGTGCGCGACCAGTGGGCCGCACGACGCGGGCCAAAGGGACCTCGCGCACCAGCAGCTCATACGTGGAAAGCGGCACGGTACGCTTGTCTACACCCAGGCAGGACGTCGCGTTCGCCTGGGGGTCGACGTCCACGATCAGGACACGCTGGCCCCAATGCGCCAGGTAGGCCCCCAGGTTCACCGCCGTCGTGGTCTTGCCAACCCCGCCCTTCTGGTTCGCCAGTGCGTAGATTATCGGCGTTTGCGGTCTTACCGACACTCACCCACCTCGGCTTCCGGTGTCACATGCGGTAGATGGCTCGTCCGAGCCTTTGGGCCGAGGGCTCGCCAAAGCTCTCCCGGTCCACCCCACGTTTGACATCTGCAAGGCCCGCTCGCAATGGGCCACCTCATCCGGAGTCGGCGTGCCAGCCAACCCGGCCCGCGTCACCGAGCGAGCGGCGACGCAGTTGGCGAAATGCGCCGCCATCCAGGGGTCGCCCATGCGCTGCAGCGACACAAAGAAGGCGGCCGCAAAGATGTCGCCGGCACCGGTGGGGTCCACCTCGTGCACGGCCGGGGCCGAGAAGTGGCGCGCCTGGCCGTGCTCGTAGACGGTACAGCCCTTCACCCCATCCGTCACAACCAGGAGCCGCGTCTGGGCGGCGTAGCGGGCCAACAGTGCCCTGTCGCCGCCCACGTCCTCCTCGCTCAGCACCACGCCGTCGGCACGGGCGAGCACCGGCTCCGCATCCTCCCACTGGCAGCAACTCACGTGCCCGGCCTCGTCCCAGCGCCGCATCCATCCCTGCGGAGTGACGCCCACGAAACTGTCGCCAAATGCATCGATCAGCGCCGGGGCGCACTCCCGGGCCACCGGTCCCAGGTGAACGATCGCAGCCCGCCAATCCGCTGGCACCATGTCTGGCACCAGCGTCTCCGCAACGCTGTGCAGCACCTGCCGCCGACCCTCGGCGGTGTAGATGTTCTTGAACGTGGTGGTCGTAGCGGCGGGGAAGCGGGCGACCCGCACATCACCGAGCACCTGGCTCAGATCCAGGGCAGGGCTGGCGCTGGTGATGACGCCGACCCGACAGCCCAACGCGCGCGCGGTACGGGCCGCGTAGGAGACTGTACCACCAATCGTGAAGGCGCCGTCTACCAGGTCACGGGTCACATGGCCGACGACCAGGTAATCCAGTTGAATGCCCAATGCAATACGACCGATAACAACGGGCTGTTGGCTGACGGCCAACCGCCAATTGCTGAATACGAGAGGCTGACGGCAGGCTAGTGTCGCGGGATGATGGTGACCTTGCGCCGGTCCCCCTCACCGACGCTCTGGGTGGTCACGTGGGGATGATCGCGGAGTGCCAGATGAACGTAACGGCGCTCGTGAGGGGGCATCGGCTCCAGCACCACCGTGCGGTTGGTGCGCACTGCCTGGTCCGCCAGCCGTTGAGCCAGGCGGCGCAGCGACTGTTCCCGACGGGCCTTGAAACCATCCACGTCCACCACCAGGTGCACCCGGCCCGCCACCTCCCGCCCCACGATGAGGCGGGTGATGTGCTGCAACGCGGCCAGCGTATCCCCACGGCGGCCGATCAGCGCATCGGTGTCCGTACCACGCACATCGAGCACCAGCGGCGGCTCCTGCTCATCCGCGGCCGGTTCGGCTCGTTGCACATCAACCAGGGCCCCCTCTACGCCCAGAAGGGAGAGGAGGTCCAGCAACACTCCCTGGGCTACCTGGGCCACCTCAGCATCGCCCTCACCCGCCTCAGCGATCACATCCGGCTCTGCGGCGGGCGGAGCAACGGGCTCGGCTGGCACCGTGGGAGCCCGGCGCGGCTTGATCGTCAGGCGCACGCGGGCCTCTCGCCCACCCAGCCCAAACAAACCCCGGCTGCCCTCATGCAATACCTCGGCTTCTACCGCATCCCGATCCACTCCAAGGCGCGCCAGGCCCGCTGCAATCGCAGTTTCGACGTCTGCACCGGTCGCCTCGATCGTCTGCTCCATGTCCACCATCTGTTAAACTCCTCTACAAGACACGCGCCCAACGTGGGTCATCTATCCCTTCAGCCCCGGCTGCTTCAGCCGCTCTGTCCCTTGACCCCGGCTTTCCCGCCACCATGATCCCTCTGCACCAGGTAATACTGGGCGATCCGGATCACGCTGGAGAGGACGAAATAAATCGATAGCCCCGTCGCATACTGGAGGGTAAAGAACATGAACATCAACGGCATCATGATCTGCATCTGCTGGCTCATCATCGCCGCCTGCGATTGGGTATCACCCGTCGTAGGCGGCGTCAGCAGCTTTTGCTGCAACCAGCTCGTGACAAAGACCAGGATAGGCAGCGAATACGACCACCACTGGGCCGGGCTCGGCGGTTGACCCAGGTCCATCCCCAGGAACGTGCTCTGCAGCGGCACGATCCCCACGACACCCGGCAACCACTTGTAGATGTGAGGAGAGAATTGGAACATCTCCAGGGGTGTCGAGGGGATGGCATACCTGATGGCTCCGATCAGGCCGAACCAGATCGGCATCTGGATCAAGAGCGGCAGGCAGCCCCCCATCGGGTTGATGCCCGCTTCCTTGTACAGCTTCATCTGCTCCTGCGCCAGCCGCTCCTTGTCCTTGGCGTACTTTTTCTGTAACTTTTCGAGCTCTGGCTGGAATTCCTGCATCTTGTGCGCCGACCGCTGCTGGCTGAGGGTCAGCGGCAGCGTGAGCAGATTGATCAGGAGCGTCAGCACAGCCAGGGCCAGAACGGTGCTCTCCCCCAGGAAAGTATAAAACAGCAGCATCAGATTGGCTATCGGATAGGCGATAAAATTAAACACGGTCTACTCTTCCTCACATTATTCTTCAGTTACAGGGGGATAGGCCCAAATGTCGCGCCCGTTATCCACGTGCAGCGCTCGTATCCGCTGCGGCCCAAAGACCACCGCTTCGTACACCACCGACCCGTTCACCGCCGGCGTCGAAAGCACCTGTCCCTCGCTCTCCCGCGACCACACCACGAAGCCATCGGCGCTGTCCAGCGCGTGCAACGTGCCATCCTGGCTGCCGACGAACAACTGGCTTCCATCCTCAGACAAAGCTGGCCCCGCCCGCACTGGTTCCTCAAGTGCCCGGTGCCATATCTGCTCGCCGGTTTCGGCGTCCACAGCGTACACGCTTCCGTTCACGTCGACTGCATAGACGACGTCACCGTGGACTGCCGGACTGCCCCAGAACCAGTTCTCACCCGCGAAGCGCCACCGCTCGGCCCCCGTGCTCGCGTCTAACGCGTACAACCTGTCGTCGAAGGAACCGATGTAGAGCGTGCCGTCCCGCAACGCCGGCGTGCCGGCAAAGGCCCCCTCGGCGTGGAAATCCCAGCGCATCTCCCCGTCAGACAGGTTCAGGGCGTAGAAATGACGGTCCAGCGAGCCGACGTACACCGTGTCCGCCACGATGAGGGGCGTGGCCCACACGCGATGCCCGGTCTCAAAAACCCACCGGAGAGCACCGGTCTCTGCATCCAGCGCGTAGATCTTGCCATCGCTGTTGCCAATGACGAAGAGGCCACCGCCCAGACCCCCACCTTCGACGTATTGGCCGGCGGCACCGTCGAAGCGCCACAGCTCCCCGCCCATGTCGCGATCCAGCGCCCAGACGACGTTCTTGGGCTGGCTGAAGAAACCTCCGGCGGGCACCTGGGACGCCACGACCACGATCCCCTCGTCCACCGCCGGGGTCACGTAAAAGACTCCGCGTTTATCCTCCTGCGGGTCCCTCGGGAAAGACCACACCGGGTCACTGTCGGAGGCATTCAGCACCTGGACCTGCTCCAGGTCGGCTGCGTACAGCCTCTCCCCTGCGATGGTCAGTCCTGTCCAACTCGTGGGCCGTGCACTACCACCTGCACAGCCGCTCACACCTAAGAGTAGCGCCGCCGACACCACCAGCACGGTGAGCCAGCGCCGCCTCCAAGATCGGTTCAATTACTTACTCCTCCTCCAGATTGGGAACAGGGTCATACCCCCCCGGGTTCAGGGGATGGCAGCGGGCAACCCGCTTGACGGCCAGCCAGCCACCGCGCCAGACTCCGTAGCGGGCGATGGCCTCATAGCCATACTCGGAACAGGAAGGCTCAAACCGGCAGGTGGGAGGGAGTACGCGCGAGAGAGTCACCTGATAGAGGTGAATCACGCCCAGAACTAGGGCCCTCATTCCCCTTCCAATCCCTGCTGCGCACTCACCAGTCGGATCTCGCTCAAATCGGCCCGGCCAAGCAACGACGACAACGCCTTTTCGACCTGCGGCTCTTTCACCTCGAGGATTCCGGCGCGTGCGACCAGCACCACGTCCCACCCACGCCCGAACCGGGAGTAGAGACGACGCGCCGCTTCGCGCAGGAGCCGCTTGGCCCGGTTGCGCGCCACCGCGCCCCCCACCCGTCGACTCGCCGTAACGCCCACGCGCGTGAAATCGAGGCCGTTGGGCCGTGCGACCAGCACCACGTAGCGGTGAGCGTACGATCGTCCTTCTTTGTACACCCGTCGCACGTCGCTCGTGCGTCGCAGCCGGATCCGTCGTTCCATCCATCCGTCGTGAGCCGCGTCAAGCCGCTAGGCCCGGCGTCGTGGACGCTTCGCGCTTTCTTTCCAGTCCAGCTTCTTGGCCCACTCCCTGGTCACGGCCAGACTCCGGCGACCCCTCTGCCGCCGTGCCTTGAGCACTTTCCTGCCACCCTTTGTGGCCATGCGAGCCCGGAAACCGTGGGCGCGCAATCGCTTGCGCTTTTTGGGTTGATACGTTCGCTTCGGCATCCATCCTCCTACCCAACAACCAACGCTGGCGGTCAGCCAGCAGTTGATGTCTAATTAACCCGATGAATTATACCCCAACCTGTGAGTATGTCAATTTGTCGTCAATCGGGGGTTTAGTTCAGAACTTTGGGGGACTTGCCGGTAGGGCATGCCCAGCGCATTGGATGCCTCAACTTGTTGAGGTCTTTGCCAGGCTCCCGATACAGGCCCCAGATACAATCGGGCGTTGCTCCCTTTGCCGTGCTCCCCAGAATGTCCCCTACGGCGTCGGGTGCAGTGCCGAACCCCTTGCAGTAGAACCCCTTTTGTCCTTCGAAGCAACCTGGATGCCGCCGTTGCCCTGAAGGCGGAAAGAAGGTTGGAAACACGGGCGTCGAGACTCCGGCTTCTGCATTCTGCCGCTCGTAAGCGGTCTGCCGCTCGTAAGCGGTCTGCCGCTCGTGTGCGGTCATCAGGTACTCGATCATACCCGTGTCGTGAACGGCGCGGATCGTCAAGTCCGGCGTCATCAGGAGCGATGACTGGCCCCAACTCCTGCTCGTTGATGGCAGACAGGATGCTGTCAACACGCTCCGGCACGTCAAACGATGCGGAGCGCTCGCCTTGCTTGACGACGTAAGCGGGCCGATGGGTGCGCTGCACAGGCGAGTAGATAGTCAACACGAGGAAGACCCTCGTGCCGTCAGATGCGATCGGGACAGATACATCTTTTCCACGTAGGGCGACGTCATCGCCCGGAGCAGCGCGCTGTACCCGACGTCGAACTGCACTTTTGCTCCGACCTCCAGGCCCAGGCCACTGACGTCCAGAATCAAGTGATCGCTGCTTGCGCCCAGGACATCCGCCTTTATCCTGGGCTTGATTGCCGATACGTCAACGTCCTGCCTTCCGAGGGCGAGGATCGCCCTTTCCATATTTCCTTTGCCCTCCTCACGGATGGTCCCATCCGCGAATACCGGAACGCGACCGAATGCATCCTGGGCAATTTCGCCGTAGGGCCGCGAGGGCTTTGTCTTAAGTTCGACCACCTCGGCGACCAGCGTGAAGGCGTCCGTATACAGGCCGGGAATCCGCTCTCGGGTCAACGTGTCACAACCCAACAGGATCGCCTCGCCGATGCGCAAGTGGTTGACGAGGCCGACGTCCGGCGTCGAAACGAACCACTGGTAGTTTGCCGAGTTCCCCCCAGAGACGATCTCAAAGGTAATGCCATACTGCTGTTGAAGGTTCCCGGCAATTACAGACAACTCCCGCATTTTTACCTCGTTTGGCCTGACGCCCCCAAAACAGGCCAGGTTCGTTCCTAACCCGATCAGTTTGACGCCTCGCAGACCCATCACTTCCGCCACCATTGTCTCGACATCGGAGGGCAGTATGCCTTCTCGCAGGTCGCCCAGTTCGATCATCAGAATGATCCGCTGGATCTTGCTGCGTTTTGACGCCTGCCTGGCAAGAAGTCGGATAACGGAGATTTCAGTATTGAAGCTCACGTCAACAAATTCGACCACTCGCTCGACCTCGCTGGGCATAGGGGAGCGTATGAGGATGAATTGCGCATCTAACCCGGCATCTCGCATCTTTTGGATGTTGGCGATGCGTGAATCGCCGAAGGAGCGAATGCCACTGTCGAGCAAAGCGCTTGCAATCCTGGGGGAGCCACATACCCCTTTTGTGACGGCGGTGATGCAGATCCCCTTTGAGCTGTATAGCGCCTTCAGCTTGCAGGCGTTATATGCCAG
>DATKTN010000127.1:0-27844 GCA_035531135.1 Anaerolineae bacterium | reverse complement strand
CGCGACGACGGGGCGCTCGCTGAGGTGAAACGAGAGCCCGGTGAGGTAGAACAGGTTGGGGCCGGGCACCAAGGCCAGCACGTCGAACCCGTGGGCGCTGGCCTGCTCGATCAGACGGTTGAGACGGTTCATGTGCATGCTGTGCCTCCTATGTTGTCAAACCGTGAAACGTGATGCGTGAAACGTGATGCGTGATGCGTGAAACGTGATGCGTGAAACGTGATGCGTGAGACATGTTGCGTGTTCGTGTTGCGTATATCCTTCGCCCCTGTCTCCTTGTCTCCCTGTCTCCCCGTCTCCTTGTCTCCCCATCCCCTTGTCACCTTGTCTCCTTGTCTCCCCATCCCCTTGTCCCCTTGTCTCCCCCCTCACGGACTGCGACAGGGCTGGTAGTCAGCGCCGACGATCAGGCGCACCTGCACGCTTGCGTTGGGATCAGGCGCGGAGATGACGTTTTCGGGAGAGACGCCGAACATCGACCGCAGGTACGGCACGGCGCTCCCCTTGGCCGTGGACGAGAGGTCAATCAACTGCGTCTGGGGATAGTCCCACCGGTCGGGCTGACCGATGAGCGCGACAAAGCCCTCGCGGTAGAGGCGGTCGGCCGCCAGTTGATCCCAACCGGCGTTGCCCGTCCCGTTCCACACCTCCACTGTCTGAAGCGTCCGCCACAGCCGCCCCTCCGGCACCGGCCCCAGTGCCTCCGCCACCACCGGCCCGAGCTCCTCCCAGTTGGGCAGGAACACCGAGCCCCCCTTGGGCGTCGTCCAGGGGATGACGTGCTGATAGCCGATGTTGCGGAAGCGCACGTTCTGCTCGTCGAGCCGGAAGGCCACCTCGGCCAGCGTCACCACGTCGCCGAACGCCATGTCGGTCACGACCATGCTCCGGAGGGGGTCCCACAATTCCGGGATGCGAGGCAGGAGATCGAGGCTGCGCGATTGGCGCCAGATGGCCTGCAGGACCTGCTGCTGGCGCCGCTCGCGGGCAAAGACACTGGAGGTCATGCGCGAACGGGCGTACCAGAGCGCCGTCTCCCCGTCCATGTGGTGCATTCCCGGCTCCAGCACCTTGATGGGATACTCACCGTTCTCGTCAGGATAGGGCCAATGATCCTCCAACCGGCAGTGCACCGGGATGTCCACGCCACCCAGCGCGTCCACGATGCCGATCAACCCGTCAAAGTCGGTGCGCACGTAGTGGTCCACCGGGATCCCCAGGTTGTAGAGCAGCGTCTGCTGAAGCAAGGCCGGCCCGCCGCCCTCGTACCCATACAGCTCGCCGTACATGTCGGCAAAGTTCACGCGGCTCATCCCGAACTCGGGGATGTAGACGTACAGGTCGCGGGGGATGGAGAGCACGGTCACCGCCGGCACCAGCGGCTGGACGGAGACGACCTGGATCACGTCGGTGTGCCAGTCGCTCCAATCGGGGCGACGGTCGCTGCCCAGCACGACGATGTTGATCGCGCCCGGAACCATCTCGGCGACCGGCACGGCCGTGGGTATGGGCGTCGTGTCGGAGAGAGTGGGTGTCACGCCGATCAGCGCCGGTGGAGCAAGCGAGAAGGGGGTCGGCGTGGGGGGCGGGGTAGGCGTAGCGGTTGGCGTGGGGATGGGAGTGGGGATCGTGTTGGATGCGAGCGTAGGTGATGGGTTGGGTGCCGGCACAGGTGTAGGGGAAAGAGATTCAGCGACAAGTACAGGTGTGGGAGTCACAGGCGGCCGTGGGGGAGGCGAGATGGTGGGGGCCAGCGTAGGGAGCACGGAGACAGGCACAGGGTCACCGTTGACCAGCACCCCCCCCACGATCCCTCCAACGACCACCAGCACCAGTGCAAGGATGATCCACTCACCGCGTGTCATATTGACTTCCCATTGCGTCAAGACCCTCCACCCACCACACTCCGCTGCTAGCAGAAAAGTCACTCCTGCCCTCGCCGCACACATTCTAACCCCTTCACGCATATTGCGCAACTCCGGTGGTCAGTGGCTGCTGGACAGGAGCGAGCACATCGCAATTGGCAAGCCAGCGAAGATTGTGGTATGATAAGCCCACATTCTCACAACGAGGTAGACACATGAACCAAAGGATTCCCCCCCGCGTTTGGGCCGTGCTGGGCGTCGGCATCGCGGTGGTAGCCGGGTTAGGACTGTTGTTGGCGTTCCTGGGACGGGAGCCAGGCGAGCCCAGCCCGATGATCACGCCGGCAGTCCCCACCCACTCCGACGACCCGGTCGTGGCCAGCGTCGACGATCGCCCTATTCAACACTCCTTTTGGATGGAGGCGGTTCTGCTCGACCAGGTGATGAGCGGGCTATCCGGCCAGCCAGCCCCCACGCCCGACGAGACGCTGCAGCGGTTGGTCAACGAAGAACTGGTGCTGAACGACTCCCCGCCGGATCAGGAACCGACGGCGGAGCAGATCGAGGCCCAGATCACCGCGCTGGAGCAGGCCTGGGGCGTGGACGATGACGCCGTGGTGACGGCGCTGGAGCGGGTGGGGCTCACCCGCGCGGCGTTCGAGCGGGCGGTCGGGCGGTTGCTGGCCGTGCAGGCCGGTATGGAGGCCCTGGAGAGCCAGGGGCACGACACGACGGCCTGGCTGGAGGAACAGCGAGCCCGCGCTGAAATCGTGATCCACGAGGAATTCAAGGACGTGCCAGTGCCATCCATCCCGGTCGCTCAGTCACCGATCGAGACACCGCCTACGTCGCCCCTTCCTGCTCCCACAACCGAGTCGCCGGTCCCATCGCCCGCCCCTGTGCCTGCGACCGAGACACTCTCCCCTACCCCGGCGCTGGCGATCCCCGAAATCGCCCCCGACTTTACGCTCGAGCGGTCCGGAAGTGGCAGCCTCACGCTGTCGGAGCAGTTGGCCCAGGGACCGGTGGTGCTGGTCTTTTTCCAACGCGGCGGCGGTTGAAGTCCCGATCCGCAACTCGGTGAGTTGCAGAGTTACTATCAAACGTTCCAGGATGCCGGAGCAGAGGTGGTCTCGCTGGTAGTTGCATCGATCGAAGTCGTGGAAGGATGGTGCCAGCGCGCAGGGGTTAGCTATCCCATGCTGGCCGATTCCGGGCATCACGTCGCCGAGGCCTATGGCGTGTACAACCTGCTGGGCGATGGCCTCGCTGCACCGGCCGTGTTCGTCGTCGAACCGGGCGGGCGCATCGTATGGAATCACGTCGGCCAGCACGCCGGCGACCGGGTAGCCGCATCGACGATCCTGGAGCATCTGCCGTAGCGCCTGGTCGCAAATCTCGATGCTCCCGCTGGACCACAGTCCAGCGGCGGATGGCTCGACTGAGATCGCCCTTACCATAGAAAGACGCAACCTTCCCGCCTGTAACGTGTTGTAGCATGGGGAGTCAGAGAAGATCATGGACACAGGAGTCATCGCAGTCATCGGGGTGTGCGTCGTTCTGGCGCTGTGGTACGGCGGAGCGTACCTGTACGACCGCCGCCGTGGACAGCGGTTCTTTCGCTGGCTGGAGGCCGGGCTGGACGTCCTGGGAGGCGAGAGGGAGGCCGGGTGGATCGGTTCGCCCGCCTCCGGTGCTCGCGTCAACGTCGTCCACGCGGCCCCTCCCTTCCGGCGGTTGGAGATCACGCTGCTTTTGGAGAGCCGCGAGATGTTGCCGCTGTGGCTGTTCGGCTACTTGCGCGGAAGGCGGGACGGGCTTATAATAAAGGCGACGCTGCGCTCGCCGCGCCAGGGCGAGGCGGAGGTCGTGCCTGCCACAGGGCAGACGGTGCGGGGTCTGCATCAGGAGCAGGAGCGACCCTGGACGTGGCAGCAGGGGCCCTATGGCCTGGCCATCGCATATCGAGGCTCAGGCGCAGGACCACAGGTCACAGGGTTAGAACCCTGGGTGGATGCTTACGGGGTACACCTGCAGCGCTTCTCCTGGCGCAAAACCGACCCACACATCCAGTTGCAGGTGAACGTGGCTGGGCTGTTGACGATGTCCAGCGAGGCCTTCCTGGCCGACCTGCAGACTGCGGTGGGAGGCACGACGCACGTTAATAAATAGGCGATATTCTCTCACATCAGCGGCGACCGCTGGTCGCCAGAGCGATGGGGGCCAGCGTGTTGGAATGCACGTCATCGGGGGCAAAGGGAGGTGCAGAGAAGGATCAGAAGACACGTAATCAGAAAATCGAAAGTGCTTGAATCGGACACTCAAAATGCATTCTTGCGTTAAGGAGGATAAAAACGATGAATTCGATTATCGTACTGATCCTGGGAGCCCTGGGCATCGGTGTGGGCTACTTCTGGTACGCGCGGCGCATCGACCGCGACATCGTCCAGCCCGACCCGAAGAAGGCTACCCCGGCCAAGATGTACATGGACGGCGTAGACTTTACACCGTCCAGTCGCAACGTCCTCTTTGGTTACCAGTTCAAGTCTATCGCGGCACTGGGCCCCATCACCGGTCCCATCATCGCCGTCCAATGGGGCTGGCTGCCGGCGCTGGCCTGGGTCATCCTGGGCACATTCTTTATCGGCTGGGTGCAGGACTATGGCGCCATGATCATGGGCGTGCGCCGCGAGGGGGACACGATGGGCGCGCTGAGTTACAAGCTCATCTCACCCCGCGCGCGCAGCATCCTGATGCTCTTTATCTACTTCTACCTGCTGCTGATCATGGGCGCCTTCGGCAACGCGGTGGGGAAAGTACTCATGACCAACCCCCAGGTGCCCTTCGGCATGATTGCCGTGGTTCTGATGGGCATCCTGGCCGGCCAGATGACCTACAAGTGGAAGCAGGACATCATCCTCACCACGGTCGTCACCGTCGTACTGACCTTCGTGGGCATCTGGGTCAGTACCCTGCCGTTCATGTCCAGCATCTTCTCGGGCCTCTACGGCCTCCCAGACTCCCCCACCGTCTTCCTGGGCAACACGCAGGCTCAGGTCTTGGGCACGCTGCTCGTGATCGTCTTCTGCTACCTGGGCTCTGTGCTGCCCATCTGGTCTTTCGCGCAGCCCATCAACTATGTTTCCTTCTGGATCGTCTCGCTGGGGGTAGTGGGCGGCGTGATCGGCCTGCTGATCTGGCGTCCAGGGATGGGCGACTTCCCCGCCTTCACCCAGTTCACCACCGCCAGTGGCCCACTGTGGCCGATGCTCTTCGTCACCATCGCCTGCGGCGCCATCTCCGGCTGGCACAGCCTGGTTTCGTCCTCCGGCACAGCCCGCCAGTTGGAAAAGGAGACTGACGCACTGCCAGTGGGTGGCGGCGCCATGTTCATGGAGATGGCGTTCGCCGTCATCGCCTTCCTGACCGCCACCGTCGCCTTCGGGAGCTTCCAGGGATACCAGGACGCCGGCGGAGCAGGCGCGGCGCTGGGAGTCTTCTCCAAAGGGCTGGCCAACTTCCTGGGCTTCATCGGTATCCCCAAGGACTTTGGCGTGGCCTACGGCTCCGTCTTCCTGACCATCATGGCACTGACCATCATGCAACTGGTGGTGCGCTTCATGCGCGTGGCCAGCGCCGAACTGGTGGGCGACGCGCTGCCAGTGATGAAGAACGTTCACGTGGGCACTATCGTGGCCCTACTCCTGACGTTGCTCTTCGTCTGGATCATCCCATGGTTGACCATCTGGGCTGCCTTCGGCGCTGCTAACCAGTTGATGGCCGGGCTGGCTCTGCTGCTGATCGCGCTATGGGCGATGTCGGAGGGCAGGAAGCACACGTGGGCGCTCTATCCCTCGATCTTTATGATCGTCACCACGCTGGCCGCGCTGCTCTACCTGGCCTACACCAACTTCTTCATCAAACTGCCGGGCGCCGCATCGCCCCAGGCTGCCGTCGCCGCGATCCTCGTCGGCATCATCGCCCTGGTGTTGGTGGTGGCTGCGGCGTTCCTCGTCATAGACGGCTGGAAAGCGCTCCAAGCGCCACGGAAGGAAGAAGCCGCAGAGGCCGCATAGCTCTAGCACATCGAATGATGGGAGGGTGGCCCCCGACCCTCCCATCACAAATGAGACCGAAAGCAGAATGCCACCAGAGTCTCGACCGGTTCCAGTTCTCCTGGAAGTCCTAGCCCACATACCCACGGACTTTTTCCATTGCTCACATTGTGAACAGATGTTTGAGGCAGCGGGTATCGGCGCGGCAGTCCACCGGGAGATACAAACCGCCTATCCGTCCGAGATGCTGGAGGAGGCTGGACGTCTTGCCACCTGGTTGCAGGAGCTAGCCGCAAGGTACGAAGAGCAAGTGCACATTCGGATCGTGGCCCCACAATCTTTGGAAGGTTTTTTCAAGTCATTGCGTTACCGGGTACACCGATATCCCGCCTTCATCATCAACCGCCGAAAAAAATACGTTGGCTGGGAACCGGCCACCCTGGAGTGTCTGTTGGCAGACATGCTTCCGAGTGGCGAGGAGAAGGTATGACAGCGTTCACCTGGGAAAGCATCCAAGACAGACTGCGCCACGTTGCGCACGCGGCGGGTGAGCTCATCTATGGGATGACTACCTACGAGTGGGTACGCGACTTGAGGCGGGAGCGGGGGGAGGTAGAGCGGTTGTTCGCACTGGTCACCTTCGGCGACATCGTCGGCCTGCCCATCCTGCCACCTTACTATACCCTGCGCCTGCTACCCTACGTTGTCCCTACGATCAACTGCTGGAAGCGAAGCCTGCTGCGGGAGCGCGATTGGACCGACCTGACTGGACTGATTGAGGGCATGGGTTGAGACACGAAACAGGTGATGCGTGATACGTGATGCGTAATGCGTGATGCGTATTGTGCAACATTTTGTGCGAGATCTGAATTCAATGGAGGTACATGGAGTACAATGAGTGAGGAAGAAAAGCAAGAGGGCTTTCTAAAGAGGGTCGGCCGTTCGGCCAAAGAGTTCCTCTACGGCATGGCCGGCCACGATATGACCCGCTTCGCGCTCAAGACGCGCGGGAGCATGGAGCACCTGTTCATCCTGATCACGATGGGCGACCTGCTGGGCATCCCTATCCTGCCGCCCTACTACTCGCTGCGCCTGCTGCCGTACGTCGTGCCGCAGATCAGCACCTGGAAGCGACGCATGTTGCGTGAGCGCGACCTGACCGACGCATTGGCATAAGGAGAGAACATTGTCACTCGCACAAGTTTTCGAGGAACACCCCAACCGCCGCTACATCGAGTTCGGCGGCAAGGGAGGCCTGGGCAAGACCACCTTCTCCGCCGCCACTGCCTACTGGCTGGCCAAGCAGGGGTACAAGGTGCTCGTCTTCTCGGTCGACCCCCAGGCATCCCTCTCTGATATCTTTGAGCAGGATATCTTTGGCCAGGGGGCGGTGGAGATCATGCCCAACCTCTTTGCCCAGGAAATTGACGCCGACCGGCACATCAAGGAATACCAGGACGAGATCCGCCAGAAAATCCTCGACATGTACGGCTTCGATGAGATACCTGAGGAGATCGAGAACTATATCCAGGCCGCCGCGGCCGAGCCGGCGATGGAGGAGAGCGCCATCTTTGACGCGGTCGTGGACATCGTCGTCGGTGGCGAATACGACTATTACATCTACGACCTGGTGCCCCTCGGCCACGCGCTCTACTACCTGAGTATGGCCAGCGTGTACGACGAGTGGATCGGCAAGATCACCGCGCTGCGCGAGGAGATGCAGGAATACGCGCAGGTGGCCGCCATCCTCGAGCGCGAGAAGGAAACAGAGGAGGACCAGATTCTGGCCGAACTGCAGGATATCAAGCAGCGTATCAACACGTCTTCCAGTATCCTCACCGATCGCGAGAAGACGGCCTTTTTCTTCGTCGTCACGCCGGAGGAGATGATCATCCTGGACACGCTCAAGGCGGCGAAACTGTTCGCCAAGTACCAGGTGCCGATCTCGGGCTATATCGTGAACCGCGTCATCCCGCCGGAACTGGCTGCGCAGGACATCCCCGAGTACCTGCGGCACCGCATCGGGATGCAGAAAAAGCACCTCGGGCAGATCGACGAGACCTTCGGCGACGAGGTGCTGACAAGCGTGCCAGAGTTTGAACGGGACATCACCGGGCTGGAGATGATCGGCAAGGTGGCGGACGCGCTGTTTGGAGGTGAGGCATGATCACCCAAGAGATAGAAACATCGACACAGGAATTCTTGCTCGACCACCCACACATGAAGTACGTCTTCTTCGGCGGCAAGGGCGGGGTTGGGAAGACCGTCATGGCCGGCGCGGCGGCGCTGTGGATGTCCAGCCAGGGCAAGCGCACACTGCTGGCCTCAACCAATCCGGTGCACTCGCTCAGCAGCCTGCTCGACCAGGACGTCTTTGGTACACCGACGCCGGTACAGGGAGCGCCGAACCTGGAAGCCTACGAGATTGACACCAAGGACACCATCGAGAGGTCGAAGGTAGAGCTGACTCAGAAGATCGAATGGTTCCTCAAGTACGCCGACATCAAGACAAAGGCCGACGAGTTCGTGGAGTCGGCGACGATGAACCCGGCCTTTGAGGAATCGGCCATGTTTGAGAACATGATCGACCTTATGTTCGAGGACAAATACGAGGCCTACGTCTTCGACACCGCCCCCACGGCCAACGCCCGCCGCCTCTTGGGCATGTCCAGCGTGTACGGTATGTGGGTCAACAAGATGATGCAGAGCCGCAAGGAGGCCAAGTCGCTGAAGGAACTCCTCTCCTACAGCAAGAAGCAGGAAAAGGACCCTCTAATGGACTACCTCGTGAGCTTCCGCACGCGAATGGAGGGAGCCAAGGACTTGCTGACCGATGCAGAGAAGACCGCCTTCTTCTTCGTGACGCTGCCGGAGGCGCTGCCCATCGCCGTCATCAAACGCTTCATCAACTGGTTCCAGGACTTTGGCATCCCAATCGGCGGCGTGGTGGTCAACCTGGTGATCGACAAGGCGTCGGTGGACGAAAATGCGCCCGAATTCGTGCTCAACCGGATCGCCATGCAGGACGCCTACATGGAGGAAATCTGGCGCAGTTTCCCCGACGTGCGCGCGATCGTGCCGCTCTTTGATAGAGAGGTGCGCGGCGTGGACATGCTGGAACGCACCGCCGCCCACCTGTTCGCCTAGCCGGACAACGTGTTTCACGTTTCACGTTTCAGGTCTCAGGTTTCCAGCGCGTACCAGACCTGAAACTTGAAACCAAGGTTCACACACATGCACCCAGCTCTACTAATCCTGCTCGTCGGCCTGCTTTACCTCCTCGGTTTTGGCGCGCTATCCTTCATGCGCCGGCAGGGGCTGTCAACCCGATTCGCCATCGAGGGGCTGATCGTCGCCGCTCTCGGCGCTGTGCTCGCGTTTGCCTCCGTGCCGGTCCACCCCGTGATCTTTCTCATCGTCATCTACCTGGTCACCATGCGGGTGCGGCTGCTGGTCGACCTGGGCAACTGGTTCACCTCCAGAAAGCAGTACGCCCGGGCGCTGGCGCTCTTTCGCCTGGCGCTGCGGCTGGGACCCGACGCCGTCAGCCGCCAGATCGTGCTCATCAACCGCGGGGTAACCCAGTTACGCATGCAGGACCCGGAGGCAGCGTACCTCACGCTCAGCGAAGCGTTGACCGAAGAGGTCGTACGCCCAGGTGCCAAGTACCTGGGCGCCGGCTACTACAACCTGGGCCTGGCCTGCCGCCGGACGGGCCGCGAGGCCGAGGCAGTCCGCCGCTTCAACGAAGCGATCGACGCACTGCCGCACTCGATCTACGCCCAGGGGGCCAGGCAAGCATTGAAACGGACCGCCAAGAGTGAACAGTCGACGACCGACGAGGAATGACCATCGTCTGCCTACCATTGCTGTGGGCAGACTTGCCAGACTGGTGACCGATCTCGCAGTCTGACAACCTGGCCATTTAAGAAAGGAGAAGTCACCTTGCGCGTCATCGAATCTGGAATCGGTGAACTGATCCAGCCTCCCGACCTGGACGCCTTCCGCGAATGGAATCGGGCCAAGTCTCGGGCACTGGTGGATAAGATGATGACGGAGGCGGAGGCGATCTCCCGCTTCGTCTACGATGGCTGCTACATCGGCACCGAACTCTACGGCACCGTGCGCTGCCCCATGTCGCTGGTGCGCGAAGTCGTGCGGCAGGGCAAGAAGGACCTGCGGGTGGCCGGCCAGGGAGTGACCGAACTGGACCTCTGGCTGGGCGCCGGGCTGGTCAAGAAACTGGATCTCACCTACATCGGGCTGGAGGTGTACGGCACCTCCCGCGCGCTGCGGCGGGCGGTCGAAAGCGGCCAGGTCGAGTCGGTCGTCGAGTGGTCTAACGGCGGCATCACCTGGCGCTTCAAGGCCGCCGCGATGGGCGTCCCCTTCATCCCTGTACGCGCGATGCTGGGGAGCGACACGTTCAGGTACAGCGCCGCCAAGGTCGTCGAGTGCCCCTTCACCGGCCAAAAGATCTGTCTCCTGCCGGCGTTGATCCTCGACGTGGCCCTCATCCACGTCAGCCGCGCCGACAAGTACGGCAACGCCCAGATCGACGGCATCTCGGGATTCGCCTTCGAGATGTCGCGGGCCTGCAAGCGGCTCATCATCAGCGCCGAGGAAATCGTCGATTCCGAGGAGGTGCGTCGCCATCCGGACCGCACCATCATCCCCTATTACCTGGTGGACGCCGTGGTCCACGCCCCCTTTGGCTCGCATCCCGGCGAAATGGTTTACTACTATGCGCGGGACGAGCGACAACTGCGCGAGTGGGTCGAGGCGTCGAAGACGGAGGAAGGGACAAGGGCATACCTGGACAAGTACGTCTACGGCGTGGCGAACCACCGGGAGTATCTGGAACTGATCGGCCAGGAGCGACTGGAGGAGTTGAGGGCCGAGGAGGAGGGGCGGCGATGAGGCAGTTGTCAACCGGGCCGGAATACAACCCCACGGAACTCTTGATCTGTATCGCGGCGCGACAGATGCCTGACAGCGTCACCGCCTTCATCGGCACCGGCATCCCCATGCTGGCCGCCAGCCTGGCGCAGAAAATGCACGCGCCGAACGTCGTCTCCATCTTCGAGTTCGGCGGGACGGGGGCGCGGTTGGTGCGACTGCCTCGGGCGGTGGGAGAGAGTCGCACTTTCTACCGGGGCGTGGCCGCCTCCGGCATCTGCGACATCATGGAGACCGCCACGCGCGGCTTTGTCGATTTCGGCTTCCTCGGCGGAGCGCAGATTGACCCGTACGGCAACCTGAATTCTACGATCATCGGCCCCCAGCATCACCCGCCCAAAGTGCGTCTGCCCGGCTCCGGCGGAGGCAACGACGTCGGATCCCTCTGCTGGCGCACCATCATCATCGTGCGACACGACCAGCGCCGCTTCGTGCCCCAGGTGGATTTCATCACCACGCCCGGCTATCTGACCGGCCCCGGCGCTCGCGAAGAGGCCGGCCTCCCGCCCGGCACCGGCCCCTACCGCGTGGTGAGCACGCTGGCGCTGCTGGACTTTGACGAAGAGACGAAGCGCATGCGGCTCCTGTCGACCCATCCGGGCGTGACGGTCGAACAGGTGGTCGAGAACACCGGCTTCGAGCTGATCATCGCCGACGACGTGGGGCAAAACGAGCCGCCGACGGCGGAGGAACTGCGCATCCTGCGCAAGGAGATCGACCCGGAGGGATTCTACATCTGATGCCAAAACACATGATCATCGCTAACCCGGTCGCCGGCAGGGGAGCTGGCGACCGCTCCGTTCCCCAGGTCGAACGGATCTTGAGCGGGTACGGCCTGGATTTCGACCTCGTGCGCACCGAGCGGCCCTGGCACGCCGCCCATCTGGCCCAGGAGGCCGTCACCATGGGATACGACGCCGTGGTCGCGATGGGTGGTGACGGCACGGCCAACGAGGTGCTCAACGGCCTGATGCAGGCCAAGCAATCCGGCGCACACACGTGCGCGATGGGCATACTATGCGTCGGGCGGGGCAACGACTTTGCCTACGGTATGGGTATCCCTACCGACCTGGAAGCGGGCTGCCTGGCGCTGGCGCAGGCCCACCGGCGCCCGATCGACGTCGGCCGGGTCGTCGGCGGTCTCCGTCCGCAGGGCCGCTACTTTGGCAACGGCATCGGCATCGGCTTCGACGCCGTCGTCGGTTTCGAAGCGGTCAAAATGACCCGGCTGCACGGCTTTCCATCTTATCTCGTCGCCGTGCTCAAGACCGTCTTCCTGTACTACAAGGCACCGCTCGCCAAAATTGAGTACAACGGGCAGAGCTTCACACAGCGCTCGCTGATGGTCTCGATCATGAACGGGCAGCGTATGGGCGGTGGGTTCATGATGGCCCCGGAGGGCAAGCCGGACGATGGGCTTTTCGACCTGTGCATCGCGCGTGAGGTGAGCCGCGCTCACATCTTTGGCCTCATTCCCCACTTTATGCGAGGCACACAGGCCACCCAAGAGCCGATTCGGACCGGGCGGGCGCAGCGCGTCGTCGTCACCGCCGTCGAGGGGACGCTGCCCGCCCACGCCGACGGAGAGACGCTGTGCACCGAAGGACAGCGGCTGGAGATGGAGCTGCTGCCGAGCCAGATCGAGATCATCTACCAGCCGACGGAGGCCGCCCAATGACCCCCATGCCTGCCCCCTCCCCCTACGAAGGGGAAGGAAAGCCTATGACGCTCACCTACCGGGTTGTCACCTCGACGCTCAAGGGCGTGACTGGCATCCTCTGCCGGGTGAACGACGCGCAATTGGCAAAGGTGCCGGACCGGGGGCCGCTCATCCTGGTGATCAACCACGTCAACTTCTTGGAGGCGCCCATCATATTCCCTCGCCTCCAGCCACGACCGATGACCGGATTCGCAAAGGCCGAGACGTGGGACAACCCCGCGCTGCGATCGCTGGCCGACCTCTGGGGCGCCATTCCACTGCGCCGTGGCGAGGCCGACGTGGCCGCGCTTCGCCAGGCGCTGATGGCACTGGAAGCAGGCCACATCGTGATCGTGGCCCCCGAGGGCACCCGCAGTGGGGACGGGTGCCTGCAGCAAGGGCAGCCGGGGATCGCGTTTCTGGCATTGCGCAGCGGCGCGCCCTTGCTGCCCGTGGTCTACTACGGCGGGGAGCTATTCTGGCAAAACCTGCCCCGCCTGCGCCGCACCGACTTTCACATCCTCGTGGGACAGCCGTTCTACCTGGACGCCGCCGAGGTCAAGGTGACCCGCCACGTGCGCCAGCAGATGGCCGACGAGATCATGTACCAGATCGCAGCGCTGTTGCCGCCGTCCTACCGCGGCGTCTATTCCGACCTGGTAACGGCCACCGAGACGTACCTCAGCTTTCCGCCCGGCGCACAGAGCAACCTCCGTCGTGCATAACCCCTGTCTCCAGACAATCATCGGTTGAGTTGCACTTGGGGCTGAGCGTGCTAGAATTGAAATGACGGAAGTGAGGGACCTAACACCTGCGACCTGCACACGTGGATTTCAGTAAGCGATGTCAGTGAGGTGGAAAATGAATAGAGCACTAACTACCGTTCCGGCTCACTTCGATGGCACCCGGATTCGACCGGACGTGGAAGTAGAACTCAAACCCGACACGCGCCTGCTCGTCACCATTCTCGATGAGGAGGCGTCCAACGAAGCGCTGGTGTACAGTGCGATGAAGGCTTCGGAAGCCGCCTTCGCCCGTGTTTGGGACAATGATGAGGATGCCGTCTGTGACCTCCTTTAAGCAGGGCAATGTGCTCCTTGTGCCCTTTCCCTGCGTCGTCAAGCCGCTTCTTTCGTCCTTTGATACCCGCCTGGTGCGGCGCAAGCTGGGGACGCTGTCCGACTCCGACCGAGCGCGAGCGCGTGCTCTGTTCGCCCGGATCCTCGATCTACGGTAGGTCCTTGCTCCTGCAACTTTGCACAGCAGGAGAGACTCCCCTCACTGCGCCGACTTTCATTTCCTTCGCGCTCGACGCGGGCGGGGGGAAGCAATGGCACTCAAGACACTCGTGACGGGCGCGACCGGCTGCGTCGGGGCGAACGTCGTGGCGGCATTGCTGGCGCGAGGCTACGACGTGCGGGCGATGCGTCGCGCCACCTCCTCGCTCAACGCGCTGGACGGCCTCGACCCCGAGCTGGTGGTCGGGGACATCCTGGACCCGCCTTCGCTGGTGGCAGCCAGCGAGGGTTGCGCGCTCGTCTTCCACGTCGCCGCCGTCTCCGACTACTGGCGTACCCCGGCCGAGCGGGTCTACCGGGTCAACGTCGAGGGCACGCACAACGTGCTGGTGGCCGCGTTGGCGGCTGGCGTCGAGCGGCTGGTCTACACCAGTTCGATCGGGGCGCTGGGGGTGCCGCCACCGGGCCAGTGCCTCGACGAATCGTCCACCTTCAACCTCCCGTCGCACCGCTTCCCCTACGGCCATTCGAAACACCTGGCCGAGCAGGCGGTGAGGGAGGCGATCGCACATGGGCTGGACGCCGTCATCGTCAATCCCACCGGCGTCATCGGTGCCCGCGACGTCCATTTCATCGGCGGCAGCATCATCCGCGAGGTCCGGCGCGGGCTTTCCTGGTTCGCGCCTCCCGGCGGGCTCAACTGGGTGGACGCCGAGACGCTCGGCCTGGGCCACGTGCTGGCGGCAGAACGCGGGCACACCGGCGAACGATACGTTCTGGGCGGCGAGAACGTCAGCCATCGGGCGGCGATGGAGACCGTGGCCGAGGTCGTGGGCGGCCGGCGGCCACTGCTCACGCTGCCGCGCTCGCTGATGAGCGTTCTCGCGCTCCTGGTCGACGGCTTCAACGCCTTCTGGCCGGGCACGCCGTTGTTCAGCGGTGAGCAGGCGCGACTGAGTGGAGCAGAGATCTACTGCGACTGTCGCAAGGCCGAGCAGGAGCTAGGGCTGCCTCGCACCCCGTTCCGCGCGGCAGTGGAGCGGGCCTACACCTGGTATCAGGCACACGGCTACCTTTAGCGGCCAGCCGTCAGCAGTCAGTGGCTGATTGCCGGCAGCTATACGGACTTGACAAACTCGCATTTTTCGATATATTAGCCGCAATTCTCCCACGCCCGCAATGGGAAGTGGAGGAGCAACCATATCCCGATGCAGCCATGGCGCATAACCGTCGCCGTCACCCTGTTGGCGGCCATAACAACTATTGCGTTCCCCCACCCGGCTCTGGCGCAGAGCGGAAACCCTCCCGATACACCGGCTCTGTCCCCATACTGGTCGCCTGCGGTCCAACGCTGGGAACCCATCATCCTTGAGTCCGCGCAGAAACGAGAGCTGGACCCGGACCTGATCGCGTCCGTGATCTGGAAGGAATCCCGGGGCCTGGCGCAGTCGCGCGGGCCGGTTGGGGCCGTCGGGCTGATGGGGCTGATGCCATTTGACTGGCGGCCCAGCGCCGAGGAACTGGAGAACCCGTGGACGAACCTGTTCTGGGGAGCGCGCGCATTGGCCTACACCATCCGCGATGGCGAGGGAGACCTGTACTACTCGCTGGCTGCCTACAACGGCGGATGGGGGCAGATTCACCTGCGCGTCACGCGCCGCTATGCGACCGACGTGCTGGACCACTATGCCCGCGCGGTCGCCACGCGGTATGGATTGCCCGCCGACGGTGATTGGGTCGCCATCTTTGCGGTCGAAGGAACGCCGGACCCCCACACGATCACCGTGATCGGCCCACATCGCCCGCTGGCTCGCTATACCGAACGCCCATGGGCCCAGGCCGATATTCCCGCCGTGCCGGCCAGTGTCCCTCCCCACACTACCGCGATCACCTTCGCGAACGAGCAGGGGGTGGAGTGTCGAGTGAACGTGTGGTTGGTCACAGACATGGGCTCGCCACCTATATCCCCTGCGGTTCAAACCACTTCTTCCTCCCGCCATCTGGCCGCGGAAGCGGCGCGCCCTGTGCATTAGCGGAAAGTGCCCCCAATCGCTGACGCGAACGCCGCCAGCGATGGCGCTCTCCTGGTGTTGCCCCCTCCCGGCCTTTGTGCTATCATGGCCTACGCTCTGCTTTGCTGCGGTACGCCATGGTGGTCAAATCCGGCACTCGGAGGGCGCGCTGGCCCTGCTGTTCGCCAGTGCGATGACAGATGGATGGTGGAGTAGGCGCTGCGATGGAGCAGTTCGACCTCAGTCAATATAGCGAGGGGCTAGAACAATACTTTGCCTCCCTGGACGGGGTGGTATTGGCATACCTTTTCGGGTCGCACGCCCGGGGGCAGGCCTGGGCCCACAGCGACGTGGACGTCGCCGTGCTGCTCGAGAACCGCCCCGACAACGACCGTTGCTTCGACATGCAGCTGGAGGTCATCGGCGGGCTGATGGACGTGCTGCACACTGACGAGGTAGACATCCTGATCCTCAACCAAGCCCCACCAGCGTTGCGCTACGCCGTGCTGCGTGACGGCATCTTGCTCTTTTGCCGCGACCGCCAGGCGATGATCGAATTTCGCGTGCGGGCGTTCAACGAATACCTGGATTTCAAGCCGATCTTGAAGCGGCACGAGCGCGCCATCCTGGAAAAAGCGCGGAAGGGAGAGTTGTTGAGGTAGACTTACAGCGGGTCTACCGGTATCTGCAGGAGAACCTGGACGACTTTGAGGCATTTGCTCGCTACGTGAGCGAGTGGCTGCAGACACACGCGGGTGAGGAGGGTTGATATGTTAAGAGCGCATTGGCACGGTTACGAGATTGACTCGTCAGAAGCGGCCTACGAGGCCCGGGTGCCCCAGCCCGAGCAACTGGGCACGCTGGTGCGGGGGTTGCTCACGAGTGGCTACTTTGTCCGCTCCTACTACCTGCTCTTCGAGGAGCCGCTGATTCGGCTGCGCGATTTTATCGCCGCCCAGGGTCAAGGAGAGGACAAACTGACGACCAGGACGCTGGAGCACCTGGAGAAGCAAATCGCCAAGTTCGACGCCACCGGTGAAAAAGCCAGCCGCATCGGCGTGCGGGCCATCGAGCCCATCCTCAACTACACAGGCACCCACCGGCAGGAGCTCCTGGAGGCCGAGAGCTTTCGCTTCGAACTGACCGAGGAGCAGATAGAGATGCGAGCGGACTATGGCGACGACGAGGAGTTCGAGCCCGGCAGCCAGGTGGAGGAGGAGTACTACTATTCCGAGTACGAGATCCCGTTCGACGGCGTCGTCCTCTTCCTGGGCTGCTCCCTCGTGCCGTCCAGCAAACTCGAGCCCCGGGAGGCGAAGCGAACCTACAAGCTCGTGCGGGATCACTACAAACAGGTCGGGCTGCTGGATGAGATGGCGGGGTGGAGCTGGGGACCTGCGCGCGACTATGTGCAGGAGGACATCAACCGCCGCCACGGCATCACGCTGCGGGTGCGCATCAACCCCGACGCCACCTTCACCGTCACCGGGCGCTGGATGGACGACGGCCAGTTCATCTTTCCCTACTACGACTACCTCCTGGGGTTGGCAGCGAAGAAGGCCGGGGTAAAGATGGGGACCTACTGCCTCTGATGCTCGCCCTCTCGCCCCACACCGTCATCCGGCCCGAGCCGGGCGGGGCGCTGCTTTTCCAGCAGGAGACCGCCGAGACGGCGCTGCTGGATCTGGAGGGACTGGACGCGCTCTACTTCCTGCTCAAAGGGGAACTGCGCGACTACCCACCCTTCTTCGTCGCCTACCTGCGGGCGCATCGCTTCGTGGTGGATGGAGCATCCGGCAGTTCCCCGGAGCGGGTGGGGGCGGTGCGCGACGCGGCCCCCACGACGACGGCCCCACCCCGCGCGCTGGCGGCCCCGGAGACGATTCACTTTTCCGTCACCGGCCGTTGCGATCAGGCCTGTGCCGGCTGCTTTTACTCCGCCCGGCCCGGCTCCGCCGTCACGCCGACCGATGCGCCCTTCGAGCTGTTCGAGCGAGTCGTCCGTGGGGCAGCGGCGGCCCAGGTCTTTCAGATGGCCCTGGGCGGCGGCGAGCCGCTGCTGCACCCACGTCTGCTCGACATGGTGCGCCTGGCCCGCCAGAGCGACATCGTCCCCAACCTGACGACCAACGGCAACCTCCTGACGGTCGAGGTGGCGGCGGCGTTGAAGGAGGCCGGGCTAGGCCAGGTCCAGATCTCGCTCAACGGCGCGTCAGAGGAGACGAACGCAGCCACCCGCCCCAACTTTGCCGGAGCGATGGCGGCCATAGCCGCCTGCCGGGCAGCGGGACTGCGCTTTGGGATCAACTTTCTGCTCACCCGCTCCAGTCTTCCAGACCTGGAGGCTAGTATCCAGTTGGGGCAGCAGGTGGGCGCGGCCACCGTCAACATCCTGCGTCCCAAGCCCCCCACCGCCGAGGATGACTGGTTGGAACGCGAGTCTCCCACCGCGATGGACTATCGGGAGGTGCGGGCTGTCCTCAAGCAGTTCCAGGTTTCAGGTTCCAAAGTTTCACCCGAAACCCGGAACTTGGCTGAAACCCGCCTCACGCTTGACGCCTCGCTCACGTTCCTCCTCGCCGACCGTCCACCTCAGACACTGTACCGCGCTGGCGTGTGGGGCTGTTCGGCGGCCCGCAAATTCGCCACCGTGACGCAGGACGGAGACGTGCTCCCGTGCAGCCACGTGCGCTGGTCGGACGTAGGCGGTGGCGACGTGATGCGCGCCTGGCACGATTCAGCCATCTTTGCCCGCTTCCGGGCGTTGGAGGACCGGATGCGCGGGCCGTGCCGTGCTTGCAGCGCGCTCAGCCTGTGCCGGGGCTGCCCGGCTGTGGTGATGGCCTTCGGCGGCGAATTCGGCGACTCCGACCCCCATTGCCCCAGCAGACCGGCTGACACTCGGGTATGAGGAATGAACGTCCAGCATCGGGTATCCAGCATCCAGTTATCCAGCATCCACTATCCAGTCGAGCTGTGATTTTGCGCTGGCGTCACTCTAGTGTAAAATAGCACCATTGCCACAATTCGATTCAGGAGGACGAAACACCTGCCAGCCCATTGCAGAACACACTGTAGACTCAAGCTAAAAAAGGTCCGGACGGACAGCGGGGGAACCACCGCCACGCCCTGGTGACAGACGCCCTGCTCCTCGCCCGTCGATGACAGGCGAGGAGCATCGCTGTGAACGTTCGCCAGAGTTCACGTCAGAACCAGATAGCGCTGGATCGCCAGCCGGTCCCGCCTCCTCAGTCCGGGTCGGACAGATAGCGACGAAAGGACAAGGTACACATGACAGACGGTAAACTGATGGTCCAGCCGGTACGGACACCTCAAGAACGGCTCGCATTTATCCATTTTCAGTGGGAGGTCTACAAGGATGATCCCTACTGGGTGCCCCCCCTCATCTCCGAGCGAGTAGAGTTCCTCGACAAAGAGCGACACCCCTTCCACCGTCACTCGGAGGTGGAACTCTTCATGGCCCGGCGCGATGGCAAGCCGGTGGGCACGATCGCCGCGATTTTGAACAACCGCCACAACGAGTTCCAGGGAGAGCAGGTGGGGTTTTTCGGGCTATTCGAGGTATTATCAGATCGGGAGGCGGCCGGGGCACTGCTGGAGACCGCCTGCAACTGGGCAAAGGAGCGCGGGCTGACCGCCATCCGTGGCCCGGTCAACTTTTCCACCAACGAGGAGCTCGGCCTGCTGGTGGACGGATGGGACGGCCCGCCGGTGGTCATGATGACCTACAACCCACGCTATTATGTGGACTTTATCGAGAGCGCGGGCTTTCACAAGGCGATGGACCTGGTGGCCTATATCATGGACCTGACCCCCTGGGGGCCTCACGGGGAGAACATGCCCCCCAAGCTGCTCCGCGTGGCCAAGAAGGTCGAGCAGCGAGGCGACTTTGCCGTCCGCAAGATAGACATGCGCCACTTTGCCGAAGAGGTGGCTCGTTTCAAGCGCATCTACAACGCGGCCTGGGCAAAGAACTGGGGCTTTGTGCCGCTGACCGACGCCGAGATCGATCACATGGCTGCCGGGCTGAAGCAGATCATCGACCCCGACGTCACCTGGTTTGCCGAAAAAGACGGGGAGCCCATCGGCGCGATGCTCCCCCTCCCCGACCTGAACCAGGCGCTGATCCATGCCTACCCCCGCCCCGGCGTTCCGGAGTGGTGGACGATGGCCAAACTCCTCTGGCACTGGAAGGTACGCCGCCGCGTGGACACGATTCGCGGTTTCGCCGGCGGGGTGTTGGAATCGTACCGGGGGCGCGGTGTGGAAGCGGTGCTGTTCATCAAAATGGCAGAAGCAGCGCTCCGCCGTTACCGCCGGGCCGAGATCTCGTGGGTGCTGGAAAACAACATCATGATGCGGCGTACAGCCGAGATGCTGGGCGCAACGGTGTATCGCACCTATCGCATCTATGAGAAGGAGCTGTAGCATGTTCTGAAGGCATCACCTGCAAGTACTATCTGGAAACCTGGCTTTACAAAGGGGCACCCGATGAAACAGATACTCCGGGCAACGCTGCGACCCGCAGGTCCACCGATCCAGCAGCAGGCGGTATATGAACTGTTTCACAACCGTGACTTCAAACTGCTCTGGTTCGGCCAGTTGCTCTCCCAGATTGGCGATCAGTGCCTGCTGATCGCAGCGATCACGCTGATCTCCGATCTCTCCCAGTCGCCGCTGGCCATGCTCGTCCCCGCCCTCTCGCTCGCCATACCTCAGATCGTCTTCGGATTGGTGGGCGGGGCGGTGGCCGATCGCTGGAACCGCAAACGGATGATGGTGCGGGCCGACGTGTTGCGCGGGCTCATCGTCTTGTGTGTCCTTCTCGTCAACAGCGCCCGGCAACTCTGGATACTCTGCCTCGCGGCGGCAGGCCTGGCATTGGTGGGCGTCTTTTTCTACCCGGCGCGCAACGCGGTCATCCCTAATATCGTGCCGACTGGCTTGCTACTGGCGGCCAACAGCTTGATCCAGGGCAGTTTTATCATCGCCCTCATCGTGGGTCCAGCCATCGCTGGTGCAACAGTCGAATTATGGACGCCATCGGCCATCATCTTTGACAGCGTGACGTTTTTCGTCTCCGCGCTCGTCATCGCCGCGATGAACATCCCTGAAACGATGCCAGGGCAATTCGACGCAGCCCAGAGCAACAACGTCTGGGAGGATATACAGGCCGGACTCAACTTTATCCGCCACAACCAGGCCTTGCGCCACATGTTGGCCATCACGGCCATAGCCACCCTGGGCATCGGGGCAATCGTGCTGCTGGCGATCCCACACCTGAAGACACAGTTAGGAGCTGGCGGCCTGGAATACGGGATCGCGATGAGCGTGCTTGGCCTGGGCTCTGTGCTGGGCGGCCTGACGGTCAGCCAGCTCTCACGACGACTTTCGACGAGCACCACCGTCGGCGGGATGCTGATCCTGGCAGGGGCAGCCATCGTCGCCTTTGCCTTCGCACCGAACTATGCCGTCGTGCTGGTCAGCCTCGCCACCATCGGCCTGTGCGTCGTGATGGCCCGGGGGGCACTGGATACGATCTCCCAGGCACTCGCACCCGACGCGGTGCGGGGACGGGTACAATCGGCGGTCAACCTGGTCGTCGTCGCCACTACCGCCGTGGCCGAGGGGTTGTCGGCTCTGCTCGGTGCCCTGATCGGAGTGCAGACGGTGTTCGCGGTGGCGGGGATCGTGACCGCGCTGACTGGCGTGGCGGCCGTCTTTGTCCTGCGCAGCGCAGGCCGGCTGGTGAGCAGAGGGACCGCGATGGGATAGGAAGCAGGCAAGGAAAAGGAGGGAATAGGGAAATGAGGGATACGGAGGCAGCAAAATGAGCGCACAGTATATCGTCGCCCACGACGTGGGCACGGGCGGCAACAAGGCGGTGCTGGTGGATACGGAGGGAGCCATCCACGCCAGTGCCTTTCAACCGTACCCGGTCCATTACCCCCGCCCCGACTGGGCGGAGCAAGAACCGGAGGACTGGTGGACCGCCGTCGTCACGACCACGCGCCAGATCGTGGCGCAATCCGGCGTCGCGCCTCGGGACGTGCTGGCGATGGTCTACACCACCCAGATGCTCGGCATCGTCCCGATGGGGGGGGACGGCCAGCCGCTGCGGCGGGCCATCATCTGGCTGGACGGGCGCGCGCCCGAGCAGGCGGAGCGGATCATGCGCAAGTTCCTGGGGCGGCGAGCTTTCGCCATCGTCGCCGGCACGGCGCTCTCCGGCAAAGACGGCCTGCCCAAACTGCTCTGGCTCAAGGAGAACGAGCCGGCGGTCTACAACGATATGACCTGCTTCCTGGACGCCAACGGCTACCTGACCTACCGGGCCACCGGCCAGATGGTCTTTGAATGGTCCTGCGCCTCGGCCATCGGGTTCGATCTGAAGAAGAAAGACTGGCTGCGGGGGATCATCCGCCACATCGGGCTGGACGGGAAAAAGTTCCCACCACTCGTGCGCTCTACGGACCGGGTAGGAAACATGACGGCGGAGGCGGCGCGGGCGTGCGGGCTGCTGGAGGGCACGCCCGTCTTCGGCGGTACCGGGGACGCCCCGGGGGCAGCGGTCGGCTCCGGCGCGGTCAGCGAGGGGGAAGGCCACATCTACCTGGGCACCTCCGGCTGGGTGGGCGTCGTCACCCGCAAGACCCCCACCGGCCGCCACGGCGTCGTCTCGATCCATTCAGCCGACCCGGACAAAGCGATGCTCTTCGCAGAGATGGAGACGGCAGGAGCGTGCCTCAAGTGGATCGCCGACCAGTTCTATCGCCACGAACAGGCCGACCCCAGCATCCCCAACGTCTACGCACTGATGGACCAGGATGTGGAGACGATCCCTCCTGGCGCCGACTTTCTGGTCTGCACCCCGTGGATGTACGGCGAGCGATCCCCCGTCGCCGACACCTGGGTGCGCTCCACCTTCTTCAACCTGAGCGCCGACCACACCCGCGAGCACATGCTGCGCTCGGTCTACGAAGGAGTGGCCTACAACCTGCGCTGGATGATCGAGATCGTGGAGAAGCATTTCGGCTTTCCATTGCCGGTCCTGCGAGTCATCGGCGGCGGGGCACTGGGCGCGCCGTGGATGCAGATCATCGCCGACGTGACCGGCCGCCGCGTCGAGACGGTGGCACAGCCACAAGAGGCGGGGGCGGTGGGTGCTGCGCTCACCGCTGCGATCGGCCTGGGGCTATACCCCGACTTTGAGGCGCTCAAGGCCGTCGTGCACGTCGAGCGCGAGTTTGAGCCCCAGGCATGCAACGCTGAGACGTACGATTGCCTCTACCGGGCCTACCGGCGTATCTACGGCTGCCTGCGCGAACTGTATCGGGAGGTGAACGAGGTACGGTTCCGGGAGTGCCGGGAGTAGAGCCTTTGGAACTTGTGTATTGAGAGGAGGTCACAAGATGTCAAGAATGGACGTTGAATCGCTGCCCGTCGCGCTGCCCGACGGGGTGGACTATGACGAGTACCTGATCGGCACGTACCTGGCCTCGTTCCCGGCCAGCGTGCCCATCCCTCGCCTGGCACCAGCGCTGGCAATTGAACAGTCCACCGGCACCTGGATCCCGGTCCCCGGGGAGACACCCGAGGTGCGTTGCCGGCACGTGGCAAAGGTCATCGGCGTCTACGAGGTGCCCGATTTCGAATTCTCCGTCCCACCGGGGTTGGAGACGCGCAACTACCTTATCCAGATCGCCTTCCCCCAGGTCAACATCGGCTCGCAGATCCCGATGCTGCTGACGACGGTGGTGGGCAACATCTCGATGGGCGGCCAGATCAAGGTGCTCGACATCCGGTTCCCGAAAAAGTTCGTCGAGGGCTTCCAGGGACCCAAGTTCGGCATCCAGGGAGTGCGAGAACTCTTGGGCGTTCCTGACCGCCCGCTCCTCAACAACATGATCAAACCCTGCACCGGCTACACGCCGGAGGTGGGCGTCGAGCTGTTCCGCGCGGCGGCAATGGGCGGCTGCGACATCATCAAGGACGACGAACTGCTCGCCAACGCCTCCTTCAACCAGGTGCAAGCACGGGTGAAACTCTACATGGAGGCGGAGCGGCAGGTGTACGAGGAGACCGGCGAGCACACGCTGTACACCGTCAACGTCACCGACGAGGTGCCGCAGGTGTTTGAGAACGCTCGCCGGGCCGTGGAGCTGGGGTGCAACGCGGTCATGGTCAACTACCTGGCGGTCGGCTTCCCGGTGCTGCGGGCGCTGGCGGAGGATCCGGACATCAACGTGCCCATCCTGAGCCACATGGACGTGGCAGGCGCGTATTATATGTCGCCCTACCACGGCGTCAGCTCACACCTGATCCTGGGCAAACTGCCCCGCCTGGCCGGCGCCGATATCGAGGTCTTTCCCGCACCCTACGGCAAGGCCCCGGTGATCAAGGACAAGTTCGTCAACGTGGCGCGCAACCTCTCGTTCCCCTTCTACGACATCCGTCCGACCTTCCCGATGCCCTCCGGCGGCATTACCCCCTCGATGGTGCCCAAGGTGATGCAGGACCTGGGGAACGACATCGTCATCGGCTCCGGCGGCGGCATCCACGCCCACCCACAGGGGCCGGTGGCGGGCGGTACAGCCTTCCGCGCGGCGATCGACGCGACGATGAAGGGCATCCCGCTCAAGGAGGCGGCGAAGGAGTGTCCCGAACTGGCGGCATCGCTCGAGGCGTGGGCCGACCCGTTCGGGAAGGGCATCGCGCTGTAGAGATCACCTGTGACTGCATTGCTCAAACTGACACTCATCTTCGCCGGCATCGTGCTGCTGCTGAGCCGCAAGTGGAACCTGGGGCTGGTGCTCCTGCTCGCCTCCGTGGTAACCGGCCTCCTCTTCGCCCACCCCATCCCCGAGATCGGGCGCGACGTGTTCCTGACGGCCGTGGACCTGCTCACGCTGCGGATCGCGCTGGCCGTCGTGATGATCATGGTACTGGGGGAACTGCTGCGCCAGACTGCCGGACTGAAGGGGATGGTCGAGGCGCTCCAGGCGCTGATTCCCAACGGACGCGTCGTCATGGCGGCGCTTCCAGCGTTGGTGGGGTTCCTGCCAATGGTCGGCGGCGCGATGTTTTCGGCGTCGATGGTGAACGAGGTGGGCGACCGGCTGGGGGCAGACAGCGAGCGCAAGACCTTTGTGAATTACTGGTTCCGCCACATCTGGGAGCCCATCTTCCCGATCTATCCCTCGATGTTGGTCGCAGCAGCGCTACTGGGCCTGACGACCACCCAACTGGCGATGGCTACGTGGCCGCTGGTCGTAGCGGCAGTGATCGGGGGATTGCTCTTTGGCCTGTTGGGGTTGCCCCGGCGTGGGGCTCACGATCCAGATCCGCCCCCGCTCGCCCAGAGCCTGCGCGTCCTGGCGACGAGTACCTGGCCCGTCGTGCTCGTCATCGTGCTCTCGCTGACGCTTCCCGTCGACGAGCGCATCAGCCTGATCCTGAGCCTGCTGGTGACCATCACGCTGATGATGATCACCAGCCACATCCCCCCGCGCGACCTGGGGACGATCCTGCACAAACGCATCCCATGGAAAACGGTGATGGTCATCTTTGGCGCGCTGATCTTTCGGCGCGTGCTCGAAAACAGCGGCGCGGTCCTCGCCGTGTCGAACGCGCTGACCGGCCTGCACATCCCGTTGGCAGTCGTGGCCTTTGGGGTACCGTTCATCGCCGGGCTGCTGACCGGCCTGGTGTTCGCGGGCTTTAGCATCGGCTTCCCGGTGATCCTGCCACTGGTAGTCGCGGACGGGGGAACCATCGCGCCGGCCTGGACGGCCTGGTTGCTGGCAGGGGGGTACATGGGAGCGATGTTATCCCCGGTTCACCTGTGCCTGGCGCTGACCCGCGTGTACTTTAAGGCCGAGTGGGGGCCGATCTACCGGCGCATCGCGCCGTCCGCCCTCTTGGTGGCAGCAACGGCAGCCACGATGCTGCTGTTGGCATAACCCGCCGGCGTGGATACTGGTGCACTTGCCAACCAGCAGCCTTTGTGTTAAAACATTCACACAGTGAGAAGACTAAACCTGACAGGTTTTATGAGTTATGGGCCAAGTGACAGAACACACGCCCACAGCAGATCAGCAGCCAATGACCGTGAAACGCTAAACCTGTCAGGTTTCGCCCGTTGAATCCACGTAGCTGAGGAAAGGAGCCGGTCATGCCCGCTATTCCACCGTTTGTGCTAAAGAAACTCTACGTGAAGGGCTCGCTGCGCACCGAGGACGATGGCTTCGCGCTCGATCTCAAGAACGTCATCGCCCCCGGCACGATCAGCGCCTTCACCGGGCTCGACCTGGATGGGCAGGCGATAGCCCCTGCGCAGGTCACGCTCGTCCCACCGAGCGGGAATCCGCGCTCGATGAGCGAGATCTCTGTCCAGGCGCCGCTGCTGTTCCCCGTCAGCGCGACCGTCACGCTGCGCGTTGCCGGAAAGACGCTGGAGCCAGGCCCGCACGAACTCGGCATCCACGTCGTCGTCAAGGAGGTCGGCCCGCTCGACATCCCCGTCTCCGACACGCTGGCGTAGCCCATGTCCATTTACGGCACACTGGAGCGCATATACGGCGACGCCGCGGAGGTGCAGCAGGCCCGCTACGCCGCTGCGCTGGAGAGCTTTGCCCGCACCTACGGGCCCGGTCCCGTCCACATCTTCCGCGCCCCCGGCCGGGTCAACCTCATCGGCGAGCACACCGACTACAACCACGGCTTCGTCCTGCCGGTGGCGCTCGACCGCGACGTCCTGCTGCTGGCTCGCCCGCGCTCCGATCCAGTCGTCCACCTGCGTAACGCAGAGCCCGAGTTTGCACCGCACACCTCCACGACCGGCCCGGACATCCCTCCGGCTCCCCGGGGCGACTGGTCAAACTATGTGCGGGGGGCCGCGCAGATGGTCGCCCGGCAGGTGGGCGCACGCGTGCGCGGGATGGACGCGCTCGTCGCCGGCGCTCCACCCTATGGCACCCCACGCGGCGCGGGCGTGAGTTCGTCGTCCGCGCTGACCGTCGTGGCGGCGCTGGCGCTGGCGCGCCTCAACGGCTGGCAGTCCGACCCCATCCCCTTCGCCCGCATGTGCAGCGAGGCAGAGTGGTACGTGGGCACGCGGGGTGGGATCATGGACCAGTTCATCGCCTTGCTGGCCCGCCCCGGCCACGCGCTGTTCCTCGACTGTCGCCCACAGGGCCCAGACCAGTACACATTCGCCCACGTCCCCCTGCCGTCGGAGACCCACATCCTGGTGGCCGATACCGGCGTGCACCATGCCAACGTCCGGGGCGAGTTCAACCTGCGCGTCGCCGCCTGCCGCGCCGGGGTCGCCTGCCTGCGCCCGTGTTACCCTGGCATCACCCACCTGCGCGACGTGCAGGACGTAGACTGGACCGAACTGAGCCCGCTGCTGCCGGAGGCGTTGACCGTGGCCGAGGCCCGCGCCCAGGGGGCAGACCTGGACGACGTGCCGCTGCCCGCTGACGATGCCGTGTTGCGGGTACGGGCCTGCTGCCGCCACGTCCACAGCGAGAACGAGCGGGTGCGGGTCACCGTCGCCGCGCTGGAGGCAGCCACACAGGGTGCGGGCGACGTCACGGCGGCCGGCCGCCTGCTGGACGAGGCCCACGCCAGCGCCCGCGACGACTATGACGTCAGTTGTCCCGAACTGGAGGCGCTCGTCGAGGCCGCCCGCGCCGTCGAAGGAACGGCCGGGGCACGGCTGACCGGCGCGGGATGGGGCGGCTGCATCGTCGCGCTGGTCCATCGGGACGCCGTGTCCGACTTTGAGGCCCGGGTGTCCCGTCGCTACCGGGAAGCGATCGGCCGGGAGCCACGCATCTTTGCCTGTCGCGCGGGAGGCGGTGCAGAGCAGATCGATGGACCATAACACCCACTCCCCGCGCTGGCCCTTTGCCATGGCGCTGCTCCTGACCTTGCTCGTCGCGGCGGGGTTGCGCCTGGCTCGCCTGCCCGAACTGCCAGCCGGCGTCCA
>DATKTN010000126.1:0-14659 GCA_035531135.1 Anaerolineae bacterium | reverse complement strand
GTCCACCCACCTTGAGGCGGTGGCCAAGGCGCGGGGACGCCCTGGTAGAAGTGAGTGTCTAGCGCACGTCTGCCCGCTGGCGTCGGTGCCGCCGGCGGGCTTTGTTGTGTTCTTGAAAAGAATTGACCAGCACGGACCTGTCTGCTCGATGGGAGCACGGTTCGTCTACCGCTCCGCTTGGACGTGTCATGCGAGATCATTCGTCTGGTCAGAGAAAACCGTTGAGCGCAGAACGAACGCGCGCACTGTGGGTGCGGGTGTGCGACGGTCGTGGAACCGCAGCTTCTTCCCTGGTGGGGAGGGGGCTGCGGTTTTTTGTTTGTAAGTAGTGGCTGCTTGTGAGCGCATAAGGAGTTGCCAATGAATCAATCTACTACCCACGTCGAGTTGGCCTTGCAGGCTGCGATGCAGGGCGTGATGGATCCTATTGTCCGTCACGCCAACGCCGATGCAGCCTTGCTGGAAGGGTCCGGCATGGACAAGAACCAGATTCGCAACGTGCTCAACGTCGCGGAGGAGAGCCGCAGTCTTGCCGTGGTGGCTAATTTCATCCGCTACCAACTGGGCCGTAGCCAAACCGGTCCCGCCTGGCGGAAGAACGGCTTCGGTCTGCAGGTCATCGAGCAGATCGAGGCATCCGACGGCATCATCGCTAAGCAGACGCAGGCCGCGCTGGAACAGGCCCAGGAGCGGGTCAAGGACATCCCCCAGGAGGCGATCGACGAATTGTGCTATGACTTGATGCGTTATTACCTGGGTTATCTCCACCGGGCGTTCTATTACGGCCGCGAGACGAAGGAATGGAAGAAGTTGCGCAAGGCGGAAGAGGGGGCGTAGGATGTTCGACACGTTTCAGAGTCATTTGGTCATCGAGGGCTATCTCGTGGCAGAGAGCGGGTTGCGCGTGGGCACTGGACGCAGCGCCGAGCTCGTCGGTACGGAGCTGCCCGTCATCCGCGATCAACACGACCACCCCTTCATCCCCGGCAGCAGCCTCAAGGGCGCGCTGCGTGGTCATCTGGAGGTTATGGTGCGGGGAATGGTCCCAGGCGGCATTGATTTGAGACACCTTGCCTGCGATCCTACCGACGATAAGGAATTGTGCGTAGATGCCGATAGGATGCGGGCTCTTAAGGACAAATACGGAGACGACGACGCTGGACTCACCACAGTTCTGGCCGAAGAACTGTGCTTGGTCTGCCAGACCTTTGGGTCTCCCTGGTGGGCCTCGCCGGTGCGGGTGTGCGATCTACTGGTGGTGACCGACGAGTGGTTTGGCCAGTTCGACGTGCGCGATGGCGTGGCGATTGATCGCGACAAAGGCACGGCAGCCGATGGCAAACTCTACAACTATGAGGTGGTGCCGGCCGGCACGCGCTTTGAGCTCCACATCGAGGCCGAGAACCTGGATAAATGGCAACGGGGGCTGCTGTGGCTGGGCCTCCGGGCATTGGAACGCGGTGACGTGGCCGTGGGCGGCTTCACCAGCCGCGGCCTGGGCTGGGTCAGACTTGAAGATCGAGAGGCACAACTTTTCGAGGGCGCCCAGGTGTTGCTGGACCTGATGAGTGGCGCGGAGGCCGGTGAGCCAATTGACGATGAGCAGGCCAAGTCGTGGGTAAACGCCTTCCGCGCAGAACTGCAGAAGAGGGGAGTGCAAGATGCATAAGCGACTGTTGAACGAAGCGACGCTCGATTTCACCATCGTGCCGGAAGGACCGATCCTGGTCAAGGCTGGCGAGACCGGCGCCGACCCGACCCGGCCCGATATGGAGTTCGTGCGCACGTGGAAGGATGGAGAGCAGGTCGTTTACCTGCCCGGACCGAGCCTCAAGGGCGTCATCCGCAGCCACTGCGAGCGCATCGTGCGCACGGTGGGGGAGGGACGGAGCTGCACCCCGGTGGTCAAGGAAGAATCCTGCGTGGGAAAACGGGAGCTGAAGCAAGAACACGACGGCAAGCATGTTCATTCGCGCTCCTGTTTCATTTGCCAGATGTTCGGCAACACCGTCTTGGCCGGGCGGGTGCGCACCAAAGACGCTTACCCGATTGGCGAGGTGCGCACCGAGGAGCGCAACGGCGTGGCCATCGACCGCGTCTTCGGTTCGGTGGCGGTGGGGCCGTTCCAGATGGAAGTGGTCACCAGCGGCGAGTTTGAGACCGCGATCACCATTCGCAACTTCACCATCGCCCAACTGGGTTTGCTGGCGCTGGCACTACGCGATTTCAAGCTAGGTCGCGTGGGCGTCGGCTTCGGCAAGAGCCGCGGGCTGGGGCACGTGACACTGGAGTGGGGTGGCCTGACCGTACGCTACACGCGGCCGCCCCAAGACGCGCGCCGGCTGGACGGTGTGGCCCACCTGCTGGGCCAGCGAGAGGCAGAGGAGTATGGTTACACCGCCGGAAACGGGGCCGCCTTTGGCTATACGTCGGTGGCCCGGGACACCAGCAACGGGTTACCGTCCGGTCTGGCGTTGAATGAGAACGACTGGGGCGAGTGGGAATTAATCGTGCCCGGCGACAGGATCGAGGAGGTGTGGAAGACCTGCATCCCGGCCTGGAAAGCGGCTATTCGGCTGGAAGGAGGCGTGTGATGGGCCGGCGCGACTATGGGCCGCGGGTTCCTAAACCCTACGATTTTGTTGATATCGAGCCGCTCGGTCCAGACGACCGGCAGCATCCGGCCGGCCACGAGCGCTATCACCCCGGTACGGTCAGTGGCCGGCTCGAGGCGACGTTGATCGTTGCTACGCCGCTGCACGTCTCGTCGGGACGGGTCAAGATGAGAAAGGGCAAACAGCCGCCCTTGGTCAGAGAGATGACCCGCGTCAACGGCCAGCTCTGTGTCCCTGCCTCAACGCTTAAGGGTGTGGTGCGCAGCGTGGTGGAGGCGATCACGCGCTCTTGTCTCAGGATTACCGATGCTCACATGAGACGGGGAAAGTGGAAGAGATACGACGTCAGGTATCCCGAGGGAACACGAGGATGTTCAGACCCCAAGCGGCTGTGCATTGCGTGTCGAATGTTTGGCGCCCTTGGGTTCGAAGGCCACATTCGGTTTGATGACGCTGTCTTGCGCGCTGGTTCGCTGGCGATTGCGAGTATGCCCGCGCTTTGGGAGCCTGCTAAGAAGGGGGCTGGCCCATATCTGAAGGGGAGATATCCCACCGGACGGAAATTCTACAAGCACGGGCAATCGATCACCCACGCTGATACTCCAGTGGAGGTGATCGTGCCGGAGTCACAGCTATTGTTCAGCGTTCAGTTCGATAGTTTGACGCCAGGTGAGGTGGGCGTGCTGCTCACGGCCCTGGGTCTGGGTGAGCCACAGTTAGTGCTTAAGCTAGGCGGTGGCAAGCCGGTTTGCTACGGTTCGGCGATCGTGCGGCAGGATGACCTGAAGGTATGGAACGATGCGCAAGACCTATATGCCGATTACGATGTTAAGCGCATTGTCCGCTCGACCGACGAGTACCTTGAGGAAGCGTCCAATTTGTTGTTGTCCGATCAACTCCAGCAGCTCGCTGAGATTTGGGCCTACGATATGGGGCGACGATGTCCGGAGGGGAACTACTGATGGAAGAAAGATCTATGCGGGACAGTGATCTTGCCGTGGCTGACGCCATAGCGCAGTTCCTGGGACAAAGGAAAACGGATGTCAACGAGCTTTCCAAGTGCATGGGTTACCTACGGGACAACCCTGATGGCCCCCGCTTCTTTGAGTACCTGGACACCATCATCGCCGAAGGCCAAGCGGTCGTCCGCAGCGGACGCACGCTGGATTACTACCGCGCCATCCGCGATGCCTGCCGACAGCATCTTATGCCCTACAAGGATGATCCGCGGGCGATGGCCCTGATCCTGGGCTGGGCGGCGCGCCTGATGCGCTATTACGCGGTCGAGGACGAGCTGGGTCAGGTGGTCAGGCGGCCCCCACGCCGCCCTCGCCCGGCCGCGTCTGGTGATCGTCGCACCGGCACCGTCAAGTGGTTCAACGAAAGCAAAGGCTACGGCTTCATCAAGCCCGATGGCGGAGGCGGGGACCTCTTTGTCCACAAGTCCCAGACGCCGGATCAGCAAGGGCTACAAGAGAATCAGCGTGTCAGCTTCGTGGTGGGCAAGGGGCCGAAGGGCCGCCCTCAGGCCCAGGACGTGCAACCGGGGTGAAAGGAGAACCTATGGACATCGAACGATGGCGTCAACACGTGCTCGAACCGCTCCTCGAAGGTCACGAACCCACAGCCGACGCAGACGCGCTGGGCGGCCTGGCCCTGCTCGCTGCTGACACCGACCGCACGCAGGATTACGTCTTCGAATCGGCCAAACTGCCCGAGGTGCGCGGGGCTAGTCATCTGCTGGATACCCTCAATGTCGAGCGGATACCGGACCTTTTCCGCGAGCACGGCCTCACCGGTAAATTCGTGGATCAGAAACCACCAGGTGAGATTGTCTATGCCGGGGGCGGTGGCCTGCTGGCCCTGGTGCCGCTCGAAAAGGCTGGACCGCTGGCCCAAGCCATTGAAGCCGAGTATCCCCAGGTCACCGGCGCCGCGACGATTACAGCCGACTGGCGCGAGGTCACGCCGACGATGGTGCTCAATGGTTACTCAGACGGCGGCTTTGGAGAGCTGGTTCGCTGGGCCGGCCATTGGCTCTCCCGACGTAAAGAGGGCAAACAGCCACCGCCATTTTACGAGGCCCTGCCCCATGCCGCGCGATGTAATTCCTGCCACGCTCGCCCCGCCAACCAAGTTCTGTTCGCAAATCTCCCTGGCGAGGAGCGGGCCATCTGCCCGGTGTGTGAGAGGAAACGGCAACCTGAGGAGGACTTTGAACGCTCATTCTGGTTTGAGAAGTATCAGGAAGCATACGAAGTGAAGGAAGCTCTTCATCCGCAGGACTTGTCGGAGATCGGACAGGCCAGCAGCGGGCGGAAGGGCTACGTGGGTTTCATTCATCTGGATGGCGACGAACTGGGGAGCATGTTATTTAGGTCGGAAACGCCACTGGCATATCGCGACTTTAGCAGAACGATCTCTCAGGCAGCGAAAGAGATTGTGATGGATGTCCTGCACGAATACTTGCCGCCGACCCCAATCACGGGCAGCAGTGCCCGCCGCGAGGCTGGTCAAGCGGATCTGGTTGGCAAACCCATCGCCATCCATCCCTTCGAGATTATCACCATCGGCGGGGACGATATCTGGCTCATCGTGCCCGGCGACAGGGCAATCCCCATCGCCGCTGCTATCTCGACCGCCTTCAGCGAAAGGGTGCACGTCCCTGACGAGAGCAGGAAGCCCTGCACAATGTCCGGCGGCGTGGTCATTGCCGACGACCACAACCCGGTGCGCATCCTGCAAGATCTGGCCAAGAAGCTGACGCGCCAGGCCAAGCGCGCCCGCCACGAAGCAAAGGCCGAGGCAGAGGTCAACGTCGGCTACATCGACTTCCACATCTTCAAGTCGGCCGACATGCTCGATCGCGAGATCTCGACGCTGCGGCGAAAGTACCCATATACCATGTCGGGCCTGGGCGAGGGTGGCAAGGACCTGCGCCTGATGGCCCGGCCCTATCCGGCCGATGTTCTGCATGAGCTGTGGCAAGAGCTGGAGGTGCTGCGTGGCCATGACTCTCCTTTCCCCACCAGCCAGATGCACCGGTTGGCTGAGGCGTTGCTCCTGGGCCGACATCAATCCACGCTTTTCTACGAATATCAACGGGCACGGGATGACAAAGGTCACTTCGTGCGCTTGGATGCCGCGCTCGGGGTGGCACAATGTGTCGAGGTGGAGTACCCCACGCCGTGGGAAAAACCGGAGGATGACGATCAGTACAGTCATCAAACGGCGCTGTGGGACATCGCCGAGTTGTACGAGTTCGTGTCCCGGGAGGGGAAAGGCCAATGACCACGATCGATCTGACGCTCACCTTCGAGACGCCGCTCAACATCGGATCGGGCGCCCAGCGCGGCACCCTGGCCGACCGGGCGATGATCAAGGATGATCGAGGCTGGCCCTACGTCCCGGCGTCGGCGCTCAAGGGACGGCTGCGCCACGCCGTCGAACAGATCGCAGCCGGGCTGGGTGACTCCGTCTGCGACACGCACCGGAATATGTGCCGGGACGAAGCGCGTGCCTGCCGGGTCTGCTGCATCTTTGGTGCGCCGTGGATCCCCGGCAGGCTGCGCTTCGAGCGGTTGACGCTGAGCGGGCCGCAGGAGCTGGTGGAATTGCTGGAGGCACGCACCTCGAAGCAGCAGTATCCTCCCACAGCCCATCGCTATGGCGTGGCGATCTCGCGGCGGCGCGGCGTGGCCGAGGAGAACTTGCTCTTCACCACCGAGCTTTTCGAGCCTGGGACGCCGCTGGAGTTCAGCGGGACGCTGCGGGGCGATCTGAGCGTGCGAGACGCCGCCCTGGTCGTCGCCGGACTGCGCTCGCTCCCCGCCCTGGGACGCGGTAAGAGCGGCGGGCTGGGCTGGGTGACGACGGAAGTTGTGGTCAAGGGGGATGGCGAGATCTGGAACGATGCCACGCTGCGGGCCGCGCTGACGGAAGAGCCGGAGGAGGCCGACGCATGACACAGCAGACCCTTCAACTGACCGTTCGCCTGAGATCGCCGCTCCTGGTGGGCGACGAGAGTGGTGTGGGTAACTACGAGCAGACCGCCGATTACATCCCCGGCACGGTACTGCGGGGCGCCGTTGGTGCACGCTTGTTGGAGAGCTGCTCCCAACCCGATCAATCCGCTCACCGCCGCGACCACGCCGGTTGTCCCGACCGGGATACGTGTGCTTTCTGGCGCGTCTTTGGCGCGGAGCATCCTCCTCGCTTCGGCCACGCCTACTCCACGACGCGCGGGCAGGGCTTTCCCTTCCCGGCCACCGCCCGCATCTGCAAGTATAACCCTGGCTATCGTCATTCCCGGACCAATCCCAAGGGACACGGCGTCTTCGACATGCTCGTCGAGCAGTTCGTCTATGACCTGGTGAGCGACCCGCGCTTCCCGCATCGGGCCGATCTGCTGCCTGGCCTGGGCACAGCCTGGGCTGCGCTTCCTGCCCACTACGACCCGACGTGTCCTGACTGCGATGCACCCGTCCAGCCGGCGACCGGCTACTATCTTCTCGGCAACGGGACGCCTGGTTACACGCCCCAGCCGACCGTTTCCCGCGCCACCCATGTGGGCATCAACCGGGCGCGGGGGGTGGCCGAGGACGCGCTGCTCTTTACCCTGGAGACCATCGAGCCGGATCCCGGCGGTCAGACCACCTTCCGGGCGCGTCTGACCTACGACGACGCCTACGCCGACGCCCTGAACAGCGCGCTCGACCTGAACGGAGGGGCGCGAGATTTCTTCGTCGGGCGGGGGCGGTCGCGGGGATTGGGCCACGTCACGCTCACCACCGATCCGCCGCCGGATCAACCTGATTTGGACGACCGGCTGTTCGAGTTCAACCACGCGCTTCGGCAGGCACTACAGCGCTATCACGACCACGACGACCGCATCCCGGAGGGCTTTGCCGGGACGTGCTTCAGCCTGACCCTGCGGGCACCGGCGATTCTGACCTCCGCCGGCGGCACGCCGGCGCTGTGGCCCGATCTGCATCCGTTCAAGCTGGGCGATGCCCGGGCGCTGCGGGCCTGGGCGCGGACGAGGCTCGTCGGCGGGTGGGACGCAGCCGCTGGACTGCCCCGCGCCACGCGACAGGCCGTGGAACCGGGTGCGGCCTACCTGTTCTACGTGCCTCCGGGCGTGATGGAGCAGCAGGTTCTAGAGGATCATCTGGAAAAACTGGAGCAGGCCGGGCTGGGCGCCGAGCGAGAACGCGGCTACGGTCAGGTCACCATCTGTGCTCCGTTCCACTACGCCGGGTGGAGGAGGTAGCGATGACACAACGCGATCTGAACTTGCGCTACAAGATTGAGGAACGGGCCGACAAACTGTTGAACCGGGCTGTGGAGGCCACGCAACGCGCCGAGGACAGCGACCTGAAGCCCGGCCAGGTCAGGGCGCTGCTCCGGCAAGTGCAGAGCGGCCACGGCGTGGAGCACGTCCGCAACTGGCTGCGCTATCAAAGCGCCCGGGTGAAAGAGTGGAGAGAGTCCGGCCTGCTCGATGCCGTGTTGGCCGACATCGCCGCGCTGGAAGCCGACGCCGGGACGTTGACCAAGACGCTCTATCCGGAGTACGTTGAAGAGCAAAAGGGCCGGGTCTGGCTGGCGATGGTCGAGCGCTACACCGTCTACCTGCACTACAAGTTCGCGGCGCTGAAGAAAGGGGAACCCGATGAGTGAGGGAAACGGACGAGTGCCCGATATGCGATCTTTCCAACGGCGGCTGATTCTGCGCGGCAGGCTGACACTGCGCACTGGGCTGCGCGTCGGCGCCGGGCGCGATCCGCTGCTGGAGGTCTCTGAACTGCCGGTGATTAAGACCGCCGACGGTCGCCCCTACATCCCGGGTGCCAGCTTCAAGGGCGCCTGGCGCGCCGCTACCGAAGCGCTGCTGCGCGGCCTGCCCGACCACCGCGCGAAGAACCTGGCTTGCCTCTCGGTGCCGCGCGACGAGGAGACCATACCGCCTCCGGTTTGCCTCACGACCGCCGCCGTGAATAGGCTCAAGACGACGCCGCCCGAGGCGTGGGCCGAGATTCTCAATGGGCGCGCCAGCCAGGTGAAGGGCAAGTCGTTAGACGAGGCGCTGCGCATTTTGAGCTGCCGCACCTGCCGTGTTTTCGGCGCGCCGTGGATGGCGGGCAAGGTGCTGGTCAAGGATCTGACGCTCGCGCCGGGCTGGGAGGGTCTGGTGGAGCCGCAGGTGCGCGACGGCGTGGCCATCGACCGGGACAAGGGGAGCGCCGCCGACAAGCGCAAGTTCGCCTACGAGGTCGTCCCTGCCGATACCCCCTTCGAGGTCGAAATCGTCGTGGAGAACCCCAGCGATGCGGAATTGGGGCTGGCCTGGCTGGGATTGCGGGCTTTCCAGCAAGGGCGAATTCCGCTGGGTGGGGCGCGGTCGCGGGGCCTGGGCTGGTGTACACTGGAGATCGACTGGGGCCGGAGCCAATGGCTGACACCGGAGAACCTCCTGGCGAGCCTCTTCCCCGAGGATCCAGATCAACCGGTGGGCGTCCTGGAAGAGGAGAGCGGATCGGAGCAGGTGGAGCGATGGTGGCGCACCTTCCTACAGGAGATTGGGGTGGAAGGAGGAGCCGATGCCTGAGCAGAACGGGCGTGAATTGAGCATCTACGTGGTCGAGCAAGCCTCGATTGAGGATCTGAGGACAGCCTTGGGCGACGAGCGACTGACGTGGGCCTACGCCTCGCGGATGGAGGACACCGGGTTGGGCTGGCTGCGCAACCTGCTCGATGAGCAGCCGCTGGGTGCGCCTCCGAGCGACCGGCGGCCCGGTGTGCCCCTGGCGCGCTGGTCCGAGGGATGGGCCTTCGGGCCAGAACTGGAGGTGGATTGGTGGCGCGACGGAGCGACCTATCGCTTGCGGGCTCTGCTGGAGGAGGGCGAGCCGCCACAAGGCGTGGATTGGGGTGAACCGGTCAGCACCGCGCTGAGAGCCAACGGCGGCGAGCGCTACGTCCTGCTGCACGGAGAGTTGGACAAAGACAGATCGGCGTCTGCCGGACGCCCCACCTGGTCGGAGGCACGGATCCCCCGTTACCTGGCTCACCCTTGTCAGATTCAAGAGGGGACGGATCCACCCAAGCAGGTGACCCTGGTGGTCCGGGATTACGCCCGCAACGGCGCGGTCGTGTTGACCCGCCTGCTCAAGGTAACCGCTCCGCAGGATTGAGGACTGGAGGAAAAAGATGACCGAACACGTGTTGATCTCGCCGTTGGGCTTTGCCGCCGGCGCCGTCAGCGGCGTCTACTTCGCTCTGAAGGAACAGGGTGTGGCGGTGGACAAGGTGATCACCGTGGGCACCAGGCACGATGACGTACTCAGTGCCGCCGAGATCCTGGAGCGGCTTTTCCGCCGGGTGGGGGATGTGGGCTACAAACCGTGCTACATCGACGCCATAGATCTGAAGGGACCAGAGCGGGATGCCAGCGGGCCTTTCGCCGCGCGAATGGGGCTGTACATCGATCAAGCCCGAAAGGCTGAACAGACTGTGCACGTGGCCGTCACCGGCGGGCGCAGCGGGATGGGGGCACTGGCGGCGTTGGCGGCGCAGCTCTACCGGGCTGACCATCTCTATCACCTCTGGGTGGACGAGGAGATCGAGCTTCACGGCATCGCCCGTGCCGAGCCCGACCCCGAGAACAAATACGTCAACCCCACCATAGAGCCCGGTCTGTGCGAATTGGTCGCGCTTCCGTTCGTCAACCTCTCAAAGCTGGTGGAGGCGGTGCAAAACTCTCCCACCGAGCTGCCGGAGCGATGGGTTGAACTCGTGGCGGAAAGAGCACCTATCGCGCTCGACACACTGACCGGCTACGCGCCGCCCGGCCTCTCGCTGCGCAGCGCCCGCGAACTGTTGGGACTGGGTGAGCAGTGGCGTGTCCAGGAGGAAGCCTCCCAGGAAACCCGGGCCGACGTGTATTATACCTACGAGATTGGACTGGGTCAACTGCGCGGTAGACTAGACCAACGCGATCCTCGTTACCTTGACTTGCTTGTCTACGAGCAACGGCTCAGGGAGAACATCGGAAAAGCACGCTTGTACGGCGATACGCCTAGCCTCAGCGCTGAACGCTCCGAGGTCATCCGCCGGCTGAACGATCTCGCCGTGTCCGCGTTGAGCAAGTCCTTCAACGACCTGTACGATTCGGTGACCGTGATGAGTCGGGAGCGGATCTGGCTGCGTACGATATCTGTCCTTTACTCCGCCGGAGCAGTGGACGATGCCGGCCGCCGGCCGCTGCGCGAGTCGATGGATCGAGATGTCACCGGCGACTATGGAAAGCGCGCCCTCGAGAAGGCGGCCCAAGGGGATGATCTGGGGTTGTTCAAGTGGCTGACCGAGAACGAAGAAGCCCTAACTGCATTGAGTAGACTGGTCGCCACGGGTGCCTCGGTGGGCACCTTTGTGCTGAAAGGCATCGAGCTGTGGTTGAAATCGCAGGGGATGATTTGATTTGACACCTCTCACCCTTTGTCTTACAATAGAGGCCAGCAAGTAAGACCAGGGAGGTGAAACGTGTTGGTCAAACTCTCATCCAAAGGCCAGTTGGTCATCCCCAAGCCCATACGAGAGGCGCTCGGGCTTCGGCGCGGCACTCGGTTCCACGTCCAGGTTGACCGGGGCAGGATCATTCTGGAACCGCAGACAGCCTCTCCGGCCGATGCCCTCTACGGCAAGTACGCCGATGCCGACTTCCTCACCGAGCTGGAAGAAGAACATCAACAGGAGATAAGGGATGAAGCGGCGCTTCGTGCTTGACGCCTGGGCGGTGCTTGCCCTGCTGCAAGGTGAGGAACCCGCCGCCTCGCGTGTCAAACAACTGCTGAGCGACGCGCAAGGTGAGGATCCTGAGCTCTTTATCCCCATCATCAACCTGGGCGAGGTTGTCTATCGCGTCGGCAAGGTCAAAGGCGAGGATGAAGCCTGGCAGACGTTGGATCAAATTCGTCGATTGCCCTTGACCGTTGTCCCCGCCGGGGAAGAGTCCGTCTTTGCCGCCGTCGGGTTCAAGATGCACCATGCCATTTCCTATGCCGATGCTTTCGCGGCAGCGACGGCCGATGAGCTAGAAGCGACCCTGATCACCGGAGATCTGGAGCTTGAGCAACTCAAGAATCAAATTGAGATCGAAATGCTCGAACGAGTGAACCGTTAGAAGCGTCTGATAGGGGAGTTCCAGGGTCTGCACCAGTGCAGTCACGGGGATACCATCGGCGAGCCAGCCTCGGACGTCATCCAGGCTTGCTTGCAAGTAGAGGATCGGAAGCGAGGGGATCTGCTGGGGCCGGTGCGGAACGGGCAACCTGGTGGGCATCTTCGAGTATCCGGCGCCCCAGCGCTTCGTCGGCCAGGACTTGGCCGCTCTGTGCGTCCACGTCCACCGCACCGACGACGCCGATTACCCCGCGCGAGGGGGAGGTCAGCAGCACCGGCACACGCCACACCGCGCGCTCGGCGATCACCAACGCGGGTGTGTCGCCGACGAGCAGATTGCCGACCTCGCTCACCAGCCAACCGGTGACCTTGCGCCGGGCAGTCTCGGCGTCCACCTCGATGCGAGCGCGGACGGTCACGGTGATGTCGAGTTGTTGGCCGGCCAGCACGGGGCCCTTGAGTGTGATCTGGGCAAGTGAGTTCATTCTCTGTGCTCCACGCCACCAGTCGGCAGCAGTTATGAACAGTGTACCTCAGAACGACCGGCCTGTCAACATTGCCGGCCACGCTGCCGGAGGGTGACGAAGGAGGCTATCGAATCCTTGGGAGGCTAAGCCCATGCCCTACGTTCTCACCTTCCCTCTCCATCCCGACGAGGCCGCGGCACTGCCGCGTTACCCCGGCCGCGCGCTCCACGCGCTCTTCTACCAGTGGCTCGCCATCGGCGACTATGCCCTCTCCACCAAGGTCCACGACAGCGAGGGCCCGCGCCCGTTCACCGTCTCCCCGATCTACCGCGTGGACGGCCAGCCGACGCTCCGCCTCACGCTGCTCGACGACGGGCTCTGGCCTGCGCTCTCCCAGGGTGTCTCGCTCACGCCCACTGTCGAAGTGATGGGGCATCCGCTGACCCTCCCCACCGGGGGACCCAAGATCGAGCGCTGCTCCTACGCCGACATGGTGGCTGACGGCTGGGCCGATACCCGCATCCGGCTGCGCTTCCTCTCCCCCACCAGCTTCCGTTCCCGCGAGATGCACGTTCCTCTGCCCGACCCCTCCCTGGTCTACCAATCCTGGCTGTCCCGCTGGAACGAATTCGCCCCGGAGGAGCTGCGTATCAACGTCGCACTGCTCGACATCGTGGCGGCGCACGTCGCAGTGAGTCGCTACGACTTGCGCACCGAGATGGTGGACCTGGGGAGAAATCGCAAGGCAGTGGGGTTCGTTGGGGTCGTGCAGTACCACATCATCCGCGCCGGAAAGATCGGGGACGAGTGGGTGCGGCGGTTGAACCTGCTGGCCGACTATGCCACCTTCTGCGGCACCGGCCACAAGACGGCGCATGGGATGGGCCACACCGAACGAGATAGAGAGAGGAGATAGAGAAAAGAGAAAGGGAGAGGAGATAGAGACAGAGAGAAAGAGGGAGCCGCCTGCGATCTTTCGTGGGCGGCTTTTTGCGTTGAGGCTGCCTGGCGAAAGCGAATGGTCTGTTCTCCCGCTTCCTTCAAAATCGCCTCCACCAGCGACGGGGTAACACGGAATCCGGCCGCTCGAAGCCGTTCAATCTCCACCCTCAGCTATCTCCCTCGCAGCCTGAATCTCGGCGTCGATCTCCTCGTCGCGGAGGTTGATTGCTGGCACACCGATCTGGGCCAGACGATAGAGGAACTCCACTCGCTCCAGGCCGGCCAGCCTGGCCGCTTTCCCTGAAGAGAGGCGACCCAACTCGTAGAGTTTGGCCGCAGCCAGGAAACCTAGCTCTTCGGCGAACTCTGCGTCTGACATCTTCAGCATCTGAGGAAAGCCCTCTGGATAGGTGACAACCGCGCTTTTCAACACCATTCTCTCCCGATCTACTCACGCGCGTACGTGGACTTGATGGCACCGCTGATCATGGCGGCCAGTTCGTCTGCCTCGCTGTAGTGCGCTCGATACGCATCCCGGCCCAGGCACCCGCGCTTGCCCATCATCACCAGCAGGCTCACCACCTCGTACACCGATCCCTTCGCCAACCCGTAGAAATACCGTTCTTCCTTATTACTTTCAATCAGCGCGCCCTCCTACCGCCCCCCGACGTCGTCCCCGCCTTCGCCGACATCCTCCAGCGTGAATTCGAGCACTACCAGTTCCTCGCCTTCCAGCAGCAGAAGAGGATCGACATCGCTGAAAAAAAAGCAGCGCCGCCAGCGCAAACCCCGGCGACGCCGCCTTCGGCAGCGTCGCTGACGCTCCCGAACCCGCCGGACCGCCCCCGCACTCGTTGGAGCGCTCAAGGCGCTCGGCTCGCCTCCGGCGAGCTTGGCGGTTGCTGAAGCCGCGCGACGTCTCGACCCGGCAGCGCCGGATCTGCGTCAGGGGAGTCCTTGCTCCCATACCACCGATCGTGCCAGGGGTGGCCCGGACACAAACAGTGTACTAGCGTTTGCCAGGCGTGTTAGACCGCTCTCGGCTTGCTCCGGCTCCTCTGCGGCGCGGGAGGGACGAGATAGGGAGAGGAGATAGAGAGGGGAGAGGGCGCTCCAGATATTGCAGACCGCCTTCACGCAATAGGGCCTGCCACGCTGTCCCCGATGCGATTGGGCTCACGGCAGGCTGCCGGTCAGTCGCCTTTCTCTATCTCCATCTCTCCTCTCTCCTCTGGTCCGTTTCCGTCCCCTTGCGGGGATTAGTGGTCTCGGCCCGCAGCCAGAGCAGGATTCGCAGAATGAACGGATTCCCTATCCTGTCATTCCGTAGATCCTGCTCTTCCTCCGTACTCTGCTTGCGGGGATTAGTGGTCTTGGGACCAGCGCATCGAGGTCGGGGGTCATTCGACCCAGCATGTGTTTCCGTCCCCTTGCGGGGATTAGTGGTCTTGG
>DATKTN010000125.1:0-21814 GCA_035531135.1 Anaerolineae bacterium | reverse complement strand
GTATCCTTTGCCCACGTCTCACTACTGGACACCTGCTGCAACGAGGCTCGGAAACCCAACGCTAGACCTCCGGGGTTCTCGCGGGTATTCGGTCCGAAGGGCGAGCGACGCGGCGTCAGAAGTGTCCGGGAGAGCGCTGTTTTGCAGACCTCGGAGCTCTCTCCCCGCTAGTCCCTGTAGAATCTGTGATATCGCCGAAAGGAGACGAACGATGCCCCTTTGGGGAGGGATTGAAGCAGGCGGCACAAAGTTCGTGTGCGCCGTGGGCAGTGGGCCGGACGATCTGCGGGCGGAGGTGCGCTTTCCCACCACGACGCCCGAGGCGTCCGTTGGCCGGGCGATCGAGTTCTTTCAGCAGCAGCACGAAAAAGAACCACTGGCGGCTGTCGGCATCGCCTCCTTCGGACCGGTGGACCCCAACCCGGATTCTCCTACCTTTGGCTACATCACCACCACGCCCAAGCCGGGCTGGGCCCACACCGACTTTGCCGGGACCATCCGGCGGGCGTTGGGTGTGCCGGTGGGCTTTGACACCGACGTGAACGTGGCCGCGTTGGGCGAAGGTCGCTGGGGCGTGGCCCAGGGACTGGATACCTTTGTCTATCTGACGATTGGCACGGGCATCGGTGGGGGAGGGTTGGTCAACGGCAAGCTGATCCATGGGCTGGTTCACCCAGAGATGGGCCACATCCGCATTCCCCACGATCGGGAGCGCGATCCCTACGCGGGTGCGTGCCCCTATCACGGAGACTGCCTGGAGGGGCTGGCGACTGGACCGGCCCTGGAGGCGCGCTGGGGGCAGCGGGGCGAGACGCTGCCTGCGGATCATCCCGCCTGGGAGTTGGAGGCCGGGTACCTGGCCCTGGGGTTGGTGAGCATCATCTGTATCCTGTCGCCTGAGCGCATCATCATGGGGGGCGGCGTGATGGAGCAGCGCCAGCTCTTCCCGCTCGTGCGCGGGCGTGTGCGGGAACTGCTGAACGGCTACCTGCAGGTGCCAGCGATCCTGGACCAGATCGACGAGTACATCGTGCCGCCGGGATTGGGTAACCGGGCCGGCGTGTTGGGGGCCATCGCGCTGGCGCAGCAGGCGGCGGGGGCTTCAGTTTGAGAAAATTGCAAGATGTGCTAGAATGTCGGTGGCCCTCTGATCCCACAGGCAAGGAGTAGGGAAAATGGCGGACCAGGAAAATGAACAGACCCACGAAGGGCAAACTCACGAGGAGTGGTTGGCGGCGGAGCGCGCCCGGCTGGAGAAGGGATTCACGTTTGAACCGAAACCCCCTTCCGCGCCGAGCAAACCCGGCACGGCCGACGAGGTGCTTGCTGGTTTGGGGCTCGGTGCGGGTGTGGCGGCCGGCGCTGCGGCTCCCCATCCCAATCCTACCACGTTCGAAGGCGTACAACCTGCGCTGATCGCCAATGCGCTGAGAAACGAAATCCCGGATGATGACACCCGCGTGGAGGTGGACAGGGCCGGTGATTCGCTCGTCGTCACCGTCCTGCAGAGCCGGGAGAACGCCCCACACCAGTTCCTGCCGGCGCTGACCGTGACGATGATCGAGACGGCCGGCATGCTGACGGTGACCGTCAGTGACCTCACCGAGGGCACGGTGCGAACCACGCTGGGCTCCATCGGGGGCACCGTCCTGGAGCAGGGTAAGCGAGTGATCCTGCAGGGTAGACGCCGCGGCGTGGCCGGCCTCCTCGACGCCGCCGGCCACGTGATGGAGGGCGTTCAGGACCTGGTCGAGGACATCCAGGATCTGGCGTTGCCTCGAAGGGTGTGGAACATGATCGATCGCGTGGGCGGCGCGGCCGAAGAGGCGGCTCTCAAAGAGCGGCGGGAAAAGCAAAAGCTGCAGTGGAAGCGGGAGGCGGCCGAGCGGGCGTGGACGCGCTGCGAATGGTGTGGGCGCATGTACAAGGACGCAGAGGCTGATCGGACCGATTGTCCGGCGTGCGGTGCCCCGCGCGGGGATAAGCCGGCTTTTATCGAGTAGTACAGGTTTTCGAGACGCGTTCCCCACTCATTCTGACTGCTCCCGCTCCTGGCGCATGTGACAGTGCTTGTACTTTTTGCCGCTGCCGCACCAGCACGGGTCGTTGCGGCCGGGCCTTCGCGTAGGTGGGGACGAGGTGGGGGATGGCGGCGACCGGTAGAACAGGGCAAAGTACTCCTCGGCCCGGCGCGGTGAGGTCGCCAGAATGTCGTCGGCCATACCCTCGCGCTCGCGCTGCTGTCTGGCGGTCTGCGATCCGGCCTTCTGGAATTCATCCAGCAGGGCCTGCCGGCCGATACGGTGGGCGATGCTCAGCAGCGCCATGCCCGCATGCTGGGCGATTTTCTCGTCACGCAGACCCCCTATGGTGCTGAGGAGCAGCAGGGGGATCACGGCGCGAGCGTTTCCGCACAGGGAAAGGAAGCCGAACAGTTCGTAGAAATACAGCCCCTCCCACAACAGGTCGGCCACCGCGTCGGTGGCGCGCGGGTCCTTGAGGTCAATCAGACCCCACAGCGCGCCGACGAAATGGGTCTCGCGCACGCTGTTTTTTGCGCTCTCGTAAAAGGTCCAGATGATGTCGGCGGCCGCCTGTGCGTCCAACTGCCCCAGCGAGGTGCAGGCCAGGCTCTTGCCATATACCCGTTGAGGTCGTCAAAACAGTTCAGCAACGCTGCGGCCCCGGCTTCTCCCTTCCAGCGCAGCGCGCTGAGGAGGTGTTCGTAGGAGAGGCCGCGCAGATGGTCATCTTTGATGTCCCGGACGCGCCTGAGCTGCGCCTCGACCACGGGCACGACCTCCGGGCCGAACTGCCGCATGCGGCGGTGCCACGCTGGCTCTGCCGTCCCCGACGCCACCGGGATCAGGTCGAGCAGCGCTTCCACCGTCGGCGCTCGCTCGATCCGCTCGGCGTGCTCCCGGTCGCGTTCCCAGATCTCCGGGCTGATTTTGGCGGTCGCCTGGGCGATCAGTTCCTCAGTTTGTGGGTCCAGGAGGTGAGCGCGAAACATCGTCTGGGCGCTGGGGAACGGCGCCCAGCTTGAGAACGCCTCAGCGGAGAGGAATTCTGTCCCCTTTTTATGGTTGTGTTTTGTCATATCGATCCCTGCCGTACGGCCAGCCCCAGGATCAGCAACGCTGCCCCGATGAGCAGCAACCCCACGGTCTCCCACCCAGTGTGCCGCCCGGCCGGAGGCAGCGCCGGCGCCGGCGTGGGCGTGGACGGCTGCACTTTGAACCCCACGACGACGTAGGGCCGCGTGTTCGGATCGTCGGCGGTCCGTTGGCGCGCGACGAGCAGATCTCCTGCCGTCTCCGGGTCGGCGTTGGGTTCGGGCGCGGGGGCCAGCGCCAGCCCGTCGTCGGCTACCTCGCCCGTCAGCCAGGCCCGCATCAGCGCGGTCACGTCCCACGTGAGCCAGATCCCCGTCACCGGCCCGAGTGCCACACCCGGCCCGGCAGGTGATGGGGAAGGGAGCGGCGCAGACGGTGGCCGGGTGGAGGGCGTCGGCGTGAGCGTCGTGGCCGGTGTGGCTGCGGGCGTGAGCGTCGCGCCCGGTCTGGTTGTGGGTGTGAGCGCCGGCGGCGTCACTGTCGGTGTCGGCAGTGGCGAGGTAGGGGGCGTCGGTATAGGAGAGTCCTGCCGGGTGACAGTCACACTCCCGTCCTCCTCGTCGACGCCGATCGGCTCACCGTCGTCGTCTTCCAGGAAAACAGCGTCGAACCGGAGCCCTGAAATCCCGGCCGCCTTCCCTCGAAAGGTAATCGTGGCCAATACCCCACTGCCATTGACCGGTCTGTCGGACGCTGTCTTAAAGTCGATCTCCCCATCAGCCGGATATACGATGTTCTCCTCTACGAAGCCCGGACCCAGGAAGCTGCCGGGCTGAATCTGCACGCCCGCCGTGGTGGGGTCGTCGTCTACCACCTCCAACAGTGCTGGGTCAAAGAGCAGGTAGACTGCGGCGTAGCGCAGATCTGTCACGTTCTCGATGCGGATGTCCACCGCCGTCGTGGCTCCCACGCCCGCCTGACTGCCCAGAGGGTCAAGCGTCACCCCCGGCCCCTGGATCAGCGCGTGGCCAGCAGGTTTGGAGAACAGCATGGATGTCTCGGTCGTCGTCAATGTCGGCGTCGACGTGAGGGTAGGAGTCGCGGTCGGGGTGGGGGGAGATGTCGGCCGCGGTGACGCGGGCACGCCGAAGCGGGCCGTCCGCACTGCGATGGGCGAAGTGAGCAGCCCAGGCCAGGTGGCCGGATCGTCGCTCCAGTCTCCCGCCCCCCACGGCTCGAGAACGCGATAGGCCCCCAGCGTCGTCTCTCCCATGCCCGAACTGCTGTCGACGTACACGTGTAGCGTGGCGTAGAGGACTTCAGCGCCCGGTGGGAGCACGTCGAGCGGGAAGTGCAGATAGGTGCGCGCCCGCACGACGTCGCCGTTCGTTGTGCGACTGACACCAAAGGGGAATACCTGGGCGGTGACCTGGGCCGTCGAACCCTCCAGTGGCCCGGAGGCGACGCCCAAGCTACGATCGGGCCAGACCTGCAGCGTGCGCGGATCTTGGGCCGCAGCAGGCAACGGTGGCCGCATCAGGCCCGCCAGCACTCCCGCCAGCCCCAGCAGGGAGGCGGCGACGTAGAACGACGGTCTCCGCGACCATCCCTCCATCAATAGGCTACCCGTGCGGAGGCCCCAAATGGGGACTCCGCTCCATCGAAATCTTCTTCCTCCGGCGACTTGTCCAGCGGAGGCAACTCGTCCATGTTGTGTAGCCCAAAGTGCTGCAGGAACTCGAACGTGGTGCCGTACAGGATGGGGCGGCCCACGCTTGGTGCGCGCCCTACCTCCTCGATCAGCCCGACACTCAACAGCGTGCGCAGGACGCTGTCGGAACTGACGCCTCGGATGGCATCGATCTCAGGCCGGGTCATTGGCTGGCTGTAGGCGATGATCGCCAACGTCTCTAGCGCGGCCCGCGAGAGGCGCGTGCGTGCCTCCAACCCGAGGAAGCGTTCGACGCAGGATGCCGCCTCCGGCGCGGTGACAAGCTGCGCGCGGTTGCCCGCACGCTGCAGACGCAGGCCACCTGCGGCGATTTGGGCCTCCAGCTCGACCAGCGCCTGCTCGACCTGCCCGGGTGTGACCTCCAACGCCTCCGCCAGGCGGCCGACGGAGACCGGAGCATCCGCCACGAACAGCAGGCTCTCTATTTGCGCCGCCAGGCTCAGGGCGCTGCCTTCAGAAGCGTGCTCCCCCTCCACGTCGTCACCCTCGGGCCACACAAGGACTCTGCACCCTTGCGAAGGTTGTGAACTGCCTTGACAATGAGGCGATTCTTGGTGGGCACAGGTACGCCTTCCCTTCACCTGGCTGCCTAACCTTCGCAAGGGTTGCTTTCACCCTTACTCCTCCGGCGCGGTGTCTGGCGCGATCTCTGGCACGGCGGGCGCGCTTATCTTTGGCTTGCTGGGCGTGCTGGGATAGGGCACGGCCCGCAGGTTGACCTTGGGGGGACGGGCCAGTTTGAGCCCCATCTTCTCCTCCACCACCCGCCGGGCCGTTTCGACGATTTGCTCGGCCTTCTGCGGTACGTCGATCTCCGCTGCTGTCTCCACGTCCAGTTCGACCACGACGCCGCCCCGCTTGGCCAAAACCTGCGGCTTGGTGCGCAGGATGCTCGAGAGCTGGTCTATCTCGTACTTTAGCCGGTCCGCGATCGAGTTCACGCTGACCTGTACCTCGCCGCCGGACGTCGTTTTGACGCGGATGGCTTTCTGGACGGGCCGTCGCACCTCGGCGATGAGAAACAGCACCAGAATGATGTCCAGCACGGCGGCGAAAAGAATGCCCAGACCTGCACGCACGAACACCCGCATGCTGTTGAGGAAATCGACCAGCGCAACTGACTGTTGCCCAACCGCGCTCAACACCCGCACTGGCGTTACCAGCAGGACACTGCACAACACCATGGCGACCAACAACAGTATCACGATCAACACGCGATTCACCGCATTCATCGTTCAGCCTCCTTTCAAGCTTTCCCCAGTAGCAACGTGCATTATATCACCGCGCTGGGCTTTGGACAACGCACGCACGGCGACGACGATTAGCCCGACCAGCCCCCCCAGGCTGATGCTCGCCCCAACGCGCAGGCTCACCGGGCGGAAGCTGAAGGCGACGTGATGGTTCCCGGTGTGCACGCTGACCGCGCGGAAGAGCAGGTCGGCCCGATAGACCGGCACCGGCTTGCCGTCTACCGTCGCCTCCCACCCGGGGTACCAGGCATCGGTCAAGACCAGGTAGCCGGGTGCCTCGGCGCTCACCTCGACTTCGACCCGCTCCGGCGCGTAGTGTGTCACACGCGCGCCCCCCCTAGTCTGTGACGAGTGGTCTGCGGCCCTCTCGGAGCCCGCACCGCCTGCCAGCACGGCTGCTCCCTCGCTCAGGATCGCCTCCGCCGCCGGGTCGAACGACGGGCGCTGCATCAGCGCCAGCGCCGCTTCGTCGTCAGCGGCCACCATTCCTCTGGGCACCAGAAACGAGCGGGGCAGTACGTCCAGGTTTTCATAGATCTTGACGTCGCCCGAGTGGGCCAGCCGGAATCGGCCCTGGTCCGATAGGACCAGCGCCTGAAAGCCGCCGGTGCGCTCGTCGATCAGACTCACCCCGCGCACGACCAGTTCTCCCTCCGGCATCGTCGCCCGCACCACGACCGTGGTTGGCGCGGCCGGCTCCTGCCATCGGAGCCGCGTCACATAGTCGTTCCCCGCCGGCTGCCCCCCTTCGACCTCGCCGTGGACAGGCGGCCAGAAGTGGCCGCCGATCGTCGCCTGGGCGTGGGCCACGTCCGGGCCATATAGCCCCTCGGCGGTGTGCTGCCCGGCGCGCAGCTCGAATGTGCGCGTGAGCCCTTCACCCAAGCCCACCTCGACGACGCCGACGGGTGTGCCGTCCGAGAGGGCCGCCCCTCCCTCCAGGTAGGAGACAATCCCCAGCGCCGTCGCTTTTAAGTGCGGCACGTGTGTGACTGCAGCCCTCTCCCCACGCCCCAGGTGTGCCCCCCACTGGAGGTCGTAGAATACGTCGTCCAGCCAGGCGTCGTGAAGCTTGTCGGTGATGACGTGCCGGACGTTGAACAGGCTCAGCCAGCGTCCATCGGGGATGGCGGTCAGGTTCTCGCGCAGCCGGCCGTCTATCGAGACCTCGTCCTCGGGCAGGTACGCGCGCTGGAGCGTGACGTAGCGCGCCAACGGCAGCACACCTCCGTCGTAGCCATCTAGCGCGGGGACGCAAAAGGCCAGCGGCAGGTTGGGACTGAGCACCTCCTTTTGCTTGGCGGCGATCACGGTATCGTAGAGCGCATCGGCGGAGAGTTGTGGCCCGTAGATGACCTCGATCTCGGGCAGGTCGCCGGGGTCGAAGGTGATGTCGGACATGCTGAGGAAGCGGGCGGGTGGCCCCCCAGCCTCCCTTTCTGCAGAGAGCAGGTGGGCGATGGCCGGGCGCAGACTCGTGAAAGTCTGGACCGCGGCGGCCCGGCTATGGGGAAGTGTGAGGCCCGCCAGGTAGAGCTCTGCGACGGTCATTCCCAGCAGGCTCGCCGTCGCCAGTCGTGGTGCCCACCTGGTCGCCAGGAGCAGGCCCAGCGCAAGCCCGATCCCCGCCGCCCACCCGGTGACCGTCGGCCAGCTCACGCGTCCCCCTTCCCCGATGTGCACCCCCAGCACCGCCCATCCTGCCAGCGTGACGAGTGCGACCGCGAAGGCGATGAGACCCCGCCCCTCCACTCGCCCGCGCTGGTACCATGAGGCATTGGCGCCCCATCCCGCCAACGCCGCTGCGCCTGTCGCGGTCAGCGCCAGCCAGCGGGCTGGCACGCGGAAGTGGGCGAAGCCAGGGACGAAGCGGGCCAGGAGCAGGTAGACGGGGTTGTAGAGGCCCAGCGCGAGGAAGAGGCCCAGGATTAGAAGCAAGATTACGGACTGAAGATTGTGGGGTATGCGTTGCGTGTTGCGTATTGCGCGCTGCGTGTTGTATATTGCGATGGCGACGAGGGCCAGGCCGGCGACGCCGATGTAGGCGACGTGCTCGATGTGTTCGGGGGGCACGGGCTCGCCGAAGCCGGGCAACAGCGCGCGCGTCAGGTAAAACGCTGAGAGGGAGAACGAAACCCGCTCGTTAAACGGCAGCCCTCCGGCGCGCACCGAGAGGCGGGAAAGCTCCCCCGTGGGGACCAGTTGTGCCGCCGCCAGCGCTATCCCCAGACCCACCGCGGCGACCAGCCGCGCGGCCCGCTGTGTGGCCGGTCCCCATTCACCCCGGCGCAGGCCGCGCCATAGCGCCGGCCCCAGCCCGTAGACCGCCAGCCCGACCAGCGAGATGAAGGCCGTCTGTGTGTGGCCGGCCAGAAACACCAGCCCGATAACAGCGGCGAGCCCAACAAGCGCAGTCCTGCCGATCTGCCGATTTGCCGATTTGCCGATTTGCCGATTTGCAGACTTGCAGACTTGATCCCACAACGCCAACGCCAGCGGCAGCCAGGCCAGCCCCTGCAACTGGTTGACGTGCTCCACCTGCGCGCCCAGGTAGCCCCCCAGCGCAAAGGTCACCCCGGTCATCCACGCGCCGACCCGGCCCAGCCGCAGCGAGGTGCGCCCCCAGAGATACGCGTTGAGCGCCGCCAGGCACAGGTGCAGCACGATCGTCACGTGGACGGACTGGTGGGCTGGCAGAAGGAGCCACAGCGGCCAGTTGAGGGGATAAAAGACCCCCACCTGGCTGTTGGCCAGGAAGGGTGCTCCCAGGAAGAGATATGGGTTCCAGAGCGGCAGTCGCCCGGCCCGGACCGCCCGCGTCGCCTCCGCCCAATAGGGGTAAAAGTAGGTGAAGACGTCACCGCTGGCCAGCACCCGCCCCGCCAGCGCGATCCTCCAGAAGAAAGCCAGAACCAGCGCCCAGAGCAGGGCGACGGCCAGGAGGTCGCGGAGGTAGTTGGCTGGTGGATGGGTGGGCTGGCTCATGGGTTGGATACCGGCTGGATGTGATACACGGTGAATGAGGGCGTGCCGTCACGGCGGGTCGTCGTCAACACGGGGGCCAACTCGTAGCCTACGCCGGTCAGCGCCCGCTCCACCCGCGCGGGCGATTCCCAGGATGGGAATGTGACGTAGCGCGGCTCTCTCCCGCCAAAGGCCCGCACGTCCTGCGCCAGCCAGGCTGGTGTCGGCCAGTAGGCCACGTAGACCGGCGCATCGAACAGGTAATCGTCGTAATGCCAGCCCAGCCAGTGCTGGTAGACCACCGTGCCCTCGGGCAGCCTGCGCAGGAATGCAGCGACCTTGTCAATACCGTCGTAAGCCCCATGGTCACCGCCGATGGGGTAACGGCTGTGGGCCGCGTTCCAGGCGGGAAGCATCAGGAAAATGATTAATGACCAATGAAGAATGACCAATGACCAATGACCAATGACCAATGATGAAGGACGAGGGACGAACGACGAATGGCGAGCGAGCGATGGTACACGGCTGGCTTTGGACCGGAGGGCGGAAGCGAATAGGGCCAATGTGCGGCCCAGGAGGATGGCCAGCACGGGCACCAGCGGCAGCAGGTAACGGTCCCAGACGGGGAAGGCCCACAGCCAGTGCAGGAGGAAGTAGATAAGTAAGAAGGAACCGAGGAACAGGTCTGCAAGCGCCCCCTGCGTGTAGCGGCGGTGCCTGATAGCGCTCCACAACAGCAGGGGTAGACCTGCCAGCAGTGTGCTGTTGACGACGGGCGAGACGAAAAAGTAGCGCGCCAGCTCCAGCCATCCTCGCAGCCTCGTCCACAATTCATGCGGCCAGATAGGGCGCAGGCTCCCGTAAGCGGTGATCCCCATGCGCCAGAAACTCTTCGCTCCCTGCGCCATCCGTACCACGTCCCAGGCCCACATCAGTCCGACCACCAGCGAGAAGCAAATGACCAATGACCAGTGATCAATGACCAATGACCAGTGACCAATGACCAATGACCAATGACCAATGACCAACGTCGAGTGAGAGCGATTGGGGGTTTGAGATTTGAGATTTGGGCTTTGTATGAGACTCAGTCCGAGCGCCACGGGCACCCACGCGAGCCCGGCCTGCTTCGTCGCAAAGCCCAGCCCGGCCAGCAGCCCGGCCCACCCCGGCCGGCCACGGGCGGCCGCCAGGCACGTCCCCAGCCCCAGCGTCACCATCACCGGGTCGGTGAAGGCAGTGGCAGAGAAGAGGATGGCGAACGGCGAGAGTGTCACACCCGCCGCCGCACCCATTGCTGTCCACCGGTCGCGATAGAGCGCGCTGGACAGCGCGGCGACCAGTGGGATCGTCAGCAGGCCTGCCGCCAGCCCTGGCAGCCGCACGGCGAACTCGGAATTGCCGAACAGCACCTGTGCCCCAGCCACCAGGTAGGGCATTAGCGGCGGCTTGTCGACCGACACCGTTGCCAGCCACAAGTCCTGCCCCCGCCCAACCAAAAGTCCCCAGTAGCCATATAGTGCTTCGTCGGCGTGGAAGCGGTTGTCGAGAATCGGCGGCAGCCGCAGCGCCCACGCCAGCAGCAGGAGTATCACCAGCGCCCAGCGGTCCCATCTCCAAAGGCGTGCCGTCACCGCGTCAAGCGGCACCGGATCAACGTCCATAGCACGGTCAGGCCATCGTACCAACTGATCTTCTTCCCCTCCCCAAACTCCCGCCCGGTGTACGAGATCGGCACTTCGTAGATCCGGTAGCCGCGCTTGAGAATCTGGGCTGTGATCTCGGGATCGAAGCCCCAACCAGGAGATCGCAGGTCGAGCTGTTCTGCAACCTCCCGCGTAAAGGCCTTGTAGCCGGTCTCCATGTCGCTGAGGATCGTGTTGTACAGCAAGTTCGTCACCAGCGTGAGGTACCGGTTGCCGACCATGTGCCAGAAGAACATCGTCCTGGTCGGCCCGCCCCGAAAGCGCGAGCCGTACACGACCTGAGCGCGTTCCTCGACAATCGGCTGCAGAAGCGCCGGATAGTCGCGGGGATCGTACTCCAGGTCGGCGTCCTGGACCACGATGACGTCGCCGCTGGCGTGCTCGAGTCCGGTGCGCACCGCTCTCCCCTTGCCCAGGTTGTGCTCGTGGAATAAGATGGTCACGTTCTGCTCGCCGTCCAGCGTGTGCAGAACCTCCTGCGTGCCGTCCGTCGAGCCATCGTCCACAATCACGATCTCGCGATCGAGCGCGACGACCGAGCCATTGTCCGCCCCATAGCCCACCGGAACGATCAACTGCACGGCCCGCACGCGCCGCACGATCTCGGCGATGGTCTCAATCTCGTTGTACACCGGCATAATAATCGAAAGCTTCACTCTGGCCTCCTCTGACCGATGGGCGCATTATAGTCGAGTGCGATCAGTGTGGCAAGCCATTGCGCAATCACGCGACTTGCATTAGAATACGAATATGAGTGTCTTGAAACGGGTCGCTGGCATCATCCTGGCTGCGGGTGCGTCCACCCGCTTCGGTCAACCCAAGCAACTGCTCGATTGGGACGGCGTGCCGCTCCTGACCCACGTCGCCGACGAGGCGCTGGCTGCCGGGCTTGCGCCGGTGATCGTCGTGCTGGGCTCCCAGGCGGAGGCCGTCCGCGAAGCGCTGGGTGAGCGGCTCGTCCATGCTGTGATGAACTGGCGCTGGAGTGAGGGGCTGAGTACCTCGGTGCAGGTGGGCCTGATTGCACTCCCGCCCCAGACCGAGGCAGCGATTCTGATGCAGTGTGATCAGCCGCTGCTCACGGCCGACCTGCTGCGGACGTTGGTGACCCGGTTCGAGGAGACTGGCGCGGCCATCGTCCATCCCACGCACGCAGGTCGGCGTGGCACACCAACGCTGTTCGCCCGTCGCCTCTTCCCCGAGCTCGCTGCCGTCAGTGGAGATCAGGGCGGGCGCGCCTTGATCGCATGCCACGTTGGCGAGGTCGCTACCGTGGAGGTCGCCGACCCGGATGTGCTTGCCGATGTGGACACTCCTGTCGACTTTGAGCGGTTGAGGGGGAGGGTTTCAGGTTCCAGGGTTCCAGGTTTCACGTTACGGGAGGCAGGCTCCGAACCTGAAACCTTGAACCTGAAACCTGAAACCATCCTCTCCCACATCCACCACCTCATCGTGGACATGGACGGCGTGCTGTGGCGCGGCGACGAGCCGATGTCTGGCTTGAAAGAGTTCTTCGCTTTCCTGCGTCAGAATCGTGTGGGCTTTGTCCTGGCGACCAACAACGCCAGCCGGACGCCGGAGCAATACGTCGCCAAGCTGGCCCGCTTCGGCGTCGAGGTGTCACCCGAGTGTGTGCTGACCTCCGCCCAGGCCGCGGCTGCCTATCTGGCGACCATCGCCCCGCCGGGGACCCGGGTCTATGCCATCGGCGAGGAGGGAGTGCGGCGGGCGCTGGAGGAGCGGGGCTTTGTGCTGGCCGGCAAGCGGGCCGCCTACGTCGTCGTGGGCTGGGACCGGAAGCTGACGTGGGATAAATTGGCGACGGCGGCGCTTCTGATCCACGCGGGTGCTGGCTTCATCGGCACCAACCCGGACACCAACTTCCCCACCGGGCGCGGGCCGGTGCCCGGCAACGGCGCCCAGTTGGCGGCGCTGGAGGCGGCGACCGGCGTCGCGCCCGTCGTCGTCGGCAAGCCGGAGCCACGGATGGTTGAGGCGGCGCTGCGGCGGATGGGCGCTCACTCCGACACCACCGCCGTGCTCGGCGACCGGCTAGGTACCGACATCGCTGGTGGTGTGCGGGCTGGCCTGACCACAGTCCTCGTCCTGTCGGGAATCACCACCGAGGCCGACCTGGCCGCCTCGCCGGTCCAGCCGGACCTGGTGTGCGCAGACATCACCGAGTTAGTGCAGATTTGGACAGATCAGCTCTCTGGAGACCCGATTCGCGCCCTTCAGGGCTGTGGTAAAGGGGAGGCACTGGTCCAACGCTTGCTCGCATCGAGGCAAGAGGAACGAGAATGACGCGCAAGACGACTGTACCACTGTTGTTCGCCGTTCGCTTGTACGATCTCGATTTCCCCGCGCTCCAGTCCCGCCTGGCCGACTGGGGCGAACCAGCCTACCGCGCCCGGCAGCTCTGGGAGTGGCTCTATGTCCACCTGGCGACCGACTTTGACCAGATGACCAACCTGCCCCGGTCGCTGCGCGAGAGGCTGGCGGTCGAGGCGACGGTCGGTGTGCCGCAGGTGGTGGATACAGCGCAGTCATCCGGTGGGGAGACGCGCAAGGACCTGCTCCGCCTGGAGGACGGCGAGACGGTGGAGGCCGTGCTGATGCGCTATCGGGGACGCCGCACCGCCTGCATCTCCACCCAGGTGGGCTGTGCCATCGGCTGCGCCTTCTGCGCCACCGGTCAGATGGGCTTCCGTCGCAACCTCGCCAGCGGTGAGATCGTCGCCCAGCCCCTCCATTTCGCCCGTGTCCTTCGCGACGAGGGGCAGCGTTTGACCAACGTGGTGCTGATGGGCATGGGGGAGCCGCTTCTCAACTATGAGGCCTCGCTCGCCGCCATCCGCCGCCTGATTGATCCCCAGGCATTAAACGTGGGCCAGCGCCACATCACCCTCTCCACCGTCGGAGTCGTGCCGGGCATCAAACGGCTGTCAGGTGAAGGTTTGCAGATCACGCTCGCCGTCTCCCTCCACGCGGCCACCGACCAGTTGCGCGACCAGCTCGTCCCTATCAACCGCCGCTACGGGCTCGATGCCCTCTTCGAGAGCTGCTTTCACTACGTTGAGCGCACCGGGCGGCGGATCAGCCTCGAGTGGGTGCTCATCGAGGGGGTGAATGACACGCCGCAGCAGGCCCAGGCGCTGGCCGCCCGTCTCAAGGGACTCCTGGCCCACGTCAACCTCATCCCCCTCAACCCCACCCGGGGCTATGAAGGCCGGCCGTCCTCCCGCGCTGCGTTGGATGCCTTCACTGCGCAACTCAAACGATACCGCGTACCACACACGGTTCGTGTGCGCCGGGGCGTGGACATCCAGGCCGGCTGCGGGCAGTTGCGGCAGCGCAGCCGGCCTGCATTCCCTTGATTTTCTGGGCATTCCGTTGTATTATATGCGTCTGATGGCTAGTACCGTAAAAATCGCTCCCTCCATACTTGCCGCCGATTTTGCCCGCCTGGCCGAGGCGATCCAAAGTGCCGAGGCCGCTGGGGCGGACTATATCCACGTCGACGTTATGGACGGTCACTTTGTGCCGAATATCAGCGTCGGGCCACCCGTCGTGAGAGCCGTGCGGCGCGTCACGCAACTGCCGCTCGACGTGCACCTGATGATCAGTGACCCGATGCGCTACGTGCCCGCTTTTGCCGAGGCCGGCGCCGATGGGCTCACCGTCCACGTCGAGGCCACACCGCACTTGCATCGTGTCCTGCATCAGATTCGAGACCTAGGCGTACGCCCTGGCGTCTCTCTGAACCCGGCCACGCCGGTGGCTGCCATCAGCGAGATCCTGAACGATGTGGATTTGGTGCTGGTGATGACCGTCGACCCAGGTTTCGGCGGGCAGCCTTTCAACGAACGTTCGTTGGACAAGATCACGCGGGTGCAGGAGATGCTGGAGAGCGCCCGGAGCGAGGCCGAGCTGGAGGTGGACGGCGGCATCGACCCACGGACCGCTGAACAGGTCGTGGCCGCTGGAGCGACAGTGCTGGTGGCCGGGACTGCCGTCTTTGACGCGCCGGAGGGGGTCATGACGGGGATCGCTGCCATCCGCGCGGCGGCCCGCAGAGGGCAACGCTTAGTGTTGGAAGGTGGGCAAAAAAAGCCCCCAGTCGTAGGGAGCTGCTACAGGGTGGAACTTTTTCCAGCAGGAAGGGGGGTTAACGAGACTTGTTCAACGTCCGCAGGCAGCGAGTACAGAGATACATCCGGCGCACCTGACCATTGATCTCCACCCGTACGCGCTGGATGTTCGGCTTGAACTGCCGGTTGGTTGCCCGTTTGGAGTGGCTGACGCTATGCCCAAACTGAGGACCTTTGCCACACATGTCACACTTTGCCATTCGTATCACCTCGCAATCGTCTAGTGGGTCGTATCATACCACAGTGTGGCCTTTCACGCAACCGGCGGACTAGAGGAGGAAGCATGCCACAAGTCCAGTATCGCGGTCGGATCGAGGTCTCGCCCGCTGCCATCGCCAGCATTGCGAATGAGGCTGTGTTGACCTGCTACGGCGTCGTGGGGACTGCAGCCAAGGGGCTGGCCGATGGCATCGCCAACGTCCTCTCTCGCGACAGCAAGCGCGGGATCGGTGTGCGCATCGAGGACGGGCAGATCATCATCGACGTGTACGTGATTATCGAATACGGTACCCGTATCGCCGCCGTAGCTCTCAGTGTTATGAATGTTGTCAAGTTCAGCGTCGAGCGGGCGCTGGGCATACCCGTCGCCGAGGTCAACGTCCACGTCGAAGGACTGCGCGTCAGCGATATCGATTGAGGGGATCCAGTAGGTTGACAGACGAGAAACGAACACAGGCTACGCTCAGGCCTCCGCGCCTGACCACGGATGGCCAGGGCTTTAAGCGTTTGTTCAAAGCCGCGCTGGCCTGGCTGCAACATCACCAGGCTGCCATAAACGTGCTCAACGTCTATCCGGTCCCTGACGGTGACACGGGGACCAACATGGTGCTGACGATGCAATCCGCCTGGGCCGAGATCCAGGACTCGCCGGAGCGCAACGTGGGGCGGATCGCCCACAAGATGGCTCACGGCGCGCTGATGGGCGCCCGGGGCAATTCGGGTGTCATTCTCTCCCAGATCTGGCGCGGTCTTGCGCGCAGCCTGGACGAGAAAGAGGTCTATCGTGCTCAAGACCTGGCCGCCGCTTGCCGGGAAGCGGCGGCGACCGCCTACAAGGGCGTGGTCAAGCCAGTCGAGGGCACCATCCTGACCGTCGCTCGCGCCGTTGCTGACGCGGCGGCCCGGGCAGCGGAGGAGACGGACGACCTGGCGCGAGTTCTGGAGCACATGGTGTTTGCTGCCCACGAAGCCGTTGCGCTCACCCCATCTCTGCTCCCGGTGCTCGCGGAGGCCGGGGTAGTGGATGCCGGTGGCCAGGGACTATTCATCATCTTGGAGGGAATGTTGCGCTACATGCGAGGAGAACGCGTGGCCGAGGATGTGCGACTGGCCGAAGCCGTGGGTCTCATCAGCACAGGGCTGGAGCCCGGCGAGGTCGGCTACGGCTATGACGTGCAGTTCCTGATCGTCGCCCAGGGACTGGATGTGGACGCCATCCGCCAGAGAATCATCGAGATGGGCGAGTGTCCGCTCGTCGTGGGCGACCTGGAGACGGTCAAGGTGCACGTCCACGTCCCTGACCCCGGTGTCCCCATTAGTTATGGAGCAAGCCTCGGCTCGCTGCGCGACGTCGTCGTGGAGGACATGCAGGCTCAGTATCAGGAGTTCATTGCTGAAGGTGAGTTGTCGGCGGCCCCCTCGCAACGGCCCTCCCAGGAAATCGGCGTCGCGGCCGTCGTCCTGGGCGATGGCCTGGCCCGTGTTTTTCAGAGCCTCGGCGTCAGCGCTATCGTGCCCGGCGGCCAGACGATGAACCCCAGTACCCAAGACTTGCTGGAGGCCATCGAGAATCTGCCGGTCGGGCGAGTGATCCTGCTGCCCAACAACAGCAACGTCATCCTGGCTGCTGAACAGGCCCGTGCGCTCAGTGACAAGCCTGTGGCCGTCATCCCTAGCCGCTCTATCCCGCAGGGTATTGCCGCGTTGTTGGCGGTCAACTACCAGGCTGATTTCGACACCAACGTGGCCGCTATGACGAGTGCGATGGAAGAAATCGAGACGGGCGAGGTTACAACTGCCACCCGCTCGGCGACGATCAATGGCCTGGAGATCGCTGAAGGACAGATCATTGGCCTACACGACGGTGAACTGAAAGTGACGGGCACGACGGTCGAGGAGGTCGTAAAGGCAGTGCTCGTCGAGATGGATCAGGCCCAACGCGAGATCATCACCTTGTACTATGGCGATACGGTCAGCGAGAGCGAGGCCAACGCGCTGGCCGACCTCCTGCAGGAGGATTGGCCTGACCAGGAGATCGAGGTCATCGCCGGTGGACAGCACCATTACCATTACATTCTTTCAGTGGAGTAACCGTTGTCCGATCGCTCACTGCTGACTCCTGACTGCCAACCGCTAATCTTGGAGGTCCCGTGTCCAGAGTCTACATTGTTACCGACAGTGCGGCCACCATCGAGACAGCCGTCGCCGAGCATCTCGACATCACCGTCTTACCTCTGACCGTCCGCATTGACCACCAGGACTACCAGGATGGTGCGGACCTGGATCACGAAGAGTTGCTGCTCCGCATGGCGCACGATCGCATCCGGCCCAGCATCGTCGGTCCGACCTCCGAGCAGTTCCGACGGCTATACAGCCGCCTGACACGCCGTACCGACAAGATCATCTCGCTCCACTCCTCGGCCAGCCTCAGCCTCGTCTGCCGCGAAGCCCGGAGGGCCGCCAGCGAATTCCTGGGTCGCTGCGACATCGTGGTCATAGATTCGGAGACACTCTCCTTGGGTTTGGGCATCTTGGTACAGGAGGCAGCGCGGTTGGCCAATGCATCCATCCCGCTGAGCGAGATTACGCGTCAGATGCGGGGGATCATCCGCCGTATCTACATCGTGCTCGTCACCGACACGTTGGACTATCTGGAACACAGCCAGCGTGTCAGCCCGGCCCAGGCCATCCTGGGTACAATGCTGGGCATCAAGCCCTTCCTTGCTCTCGAGGAGGGCGAGATCATTCCTATGGAAAAGGTCCGCAATCGCGAGCGGGCGATAGACAAACTGGCCGAGTTCGCCAGCGAGTTCTCCAGTATCGAACAGGTGGCCATCTTGCAGAGTACCCGCTACCCCACCCAGGAGACCAAGATGCTCCAGGAGCGACTTGCGCTCATCGCACCGGGCCATGATTTCCCCATTCTGCTCTACGGTCCGCTGCTGGCTTCTCACATCGGGCCCGACGGGATGGGGCTGATTGTCTACGAGGGCACAGGCCGCGGAGTATTGCCGCTATGAGCCGGGTGCGTATTGTCACCGACAGCACGTCCGATGTGCCTCCCGAAGTAGCGGCGCGGTTGGGCATCACCGTCGTGCCGGCTTACGTCCAGATCGGCGGCCATAGTTATCGAGATGGGTTGTCTGCGGGCCTCAGCCGGGCGGAGTTTTACGCCCAACTGCCCACCATGCCGGTTGTGCCGACCACCGCCGTGCCCCCGGCACACGAATTTGCTGTGGCGTATCGCAGCCTGACCGGTGCGGCAGATGAGTTGATTGCTATCGTGGTCTCGGCCAACCTGAGTGGGATGTATGGCGTCGCTTGCCTGGGCGCGCAAGATGTGTCGGGCCTGAGGGTCCACGTCGTTGACTCGGGGCAGGCGACGATGGGCCTCGGCTGGATGGCTATCGCGGCCGCCGAAGCCGCCGCGAGTGGCGAGAGCTCCCGCGAGATCCTGGCCCTGATCGAGGACATGAAAAGCCGTGTGCGCGTGTATGCGATGCTCGACACATTAGAGTACCTGCGCCGTAGCGGACGGGTGGGTTGGGCACGAGCGAAAGCCGCCCAGATTCTGCGCATCAAACCGATTGTGCAATTGCTTCTGGGCAAGGTCCTGGACGTGGGGCAGGTGCGGACGACACGCCGGGCCATCGATCGGCTGGTCGAACTCACGCGTGCCCTGGGACCGTTGGAGCGGCTGGCGATCCTCCACACGTACGCCTCTGGGGTAGAGGAGCTCCACCATCGCCTGGCCGACATCTGCTCGTCCGCGCAATTGCTTACCGTCGCCGTCACGACCATCATCGGCGCTCACGTGGGGCCGCGAGGGCTGGGTGTGGCCGCCGTGATCGCAAGATAAGATATGACAACACCTATTGAGAAACTGACCAAGATTCTCCGCCTGGAGGCAGAAAAATGTCAGGACCGGGCCGTCTTTGGTGGCCTGGGCCGATATGCTGATACCTGGTTGGAGGAGGCCGGAGATGCCTTCGGGCCAGACGCCGCTGGCTGGGTCCAGGGAGTGGCCGATCGGTTGCGTGGGTATGGGGGCCTCCCCGACGTTTCCGCCCGCCAGGCTGCCCTGGGTGCACTGTTGGAAACGCTTCAACCCGGCCCTCCCCTTCGCTTCTCCTCGCGCGGGGAAGAGGGAGAACAAGTGCTCGCTTCCACACCCGCACCTGCCAGCGACAGGCCGGATCCTGCGCCTCCTGCTCCGCCCAGGCCCAGCTCAGTCTCCGCTGCACCTGCTCCTGTCCATTCGCACACCGGCCTCGAATCCCCGATCACGGTCCTGCAGGGCGTGGGCCCACGACAGGCTGGGCGGTTGGCCAAATTGGGTATCCACACCATCCGCGACATGCTGTACTTTTTCCCCCGTCGCCACGACGACTACACACAACTCAAGTCCATCAACCGGCTCGAGTATGGCGAAGAGGTCACCATCATCGCGCAGGTCTGGGACGCCGGCGCGCGTGAGACCCGCGGAGGCGGCACCCTATTCAAGGCCAATCTGTCCGACGGCACCGGCTTCATCGAAGTCACGTGGTTCAATCAGCCCTACCTAGCTGACAAGATCAAGGGTGGCCAACAGATCGTCATCAGCGGCCGGGTCGACGAGTATTTGGGGCAACTGTGCTTCAATTCCCCGGAGTGGGAACCGCTGGAAGAGGAATTGCTGCATACCGCTCGGCTCGTGCCGGTCTACCCTCTCACCGCCGGCGTCGGCGCCAGGTGGCTGCGCCGCTTGATCAAGCGCACGGTGGACTACTGGTCCAAGCGGCTGCCCGATCATCTGCCGGCTTCGGTGTGTCAGGAGGCGGACCTGCTGGACCTGGAAACCGCTATCGTCCAGGCTCATTTCCCGGACAACCCGGAACTGCTAGAACAAGCCTGCTATCGGCTGGCCTTCGACGAGTTGTTCGTACTCCAGATCGGCCTGCTTCGCCAGCGCCACCTGTGGCGTTCGGTACCGGGTAGACCGGTGCTGGTGGACGATCCCACGCTAAACAGTCTCATCCGCAATCTGCCATTTGAATTGACCCACGCCCAGCAGAGAGCGCTGGGGCAGATTGTGGCCGATCTGCGTTCGAATTGGCCGATGAACCGGCTCTTGCAGGGGGACGTGGGCTCGGGCAAGACGGTCGTGGCGGCGGCGGTTATGGCCCTGACGGTGGCCGTCGGTGCTCAGGCGGCGATGATGGCCCCCACCGAGATCCTGGCCGAGCAACACTATGACACCCTGACCCGGCTTTTCAAGAGTTGGCCGGGCTTTAGTGTGAGCGCTCAGCCGAATGGCCCTCTGCCCAGCATCCGTCTCCTCACAGGCAGCGTCACTGGACAAGAGCGGGAGGAGGTCTACGCCGGGCTGGCCGATGGCAGCGTGGGAGTCGTCGTGGGCACCCACGCGCTGATCCAAGAGGGTGTGCAGTTCAAGGCGCTGGCATTAGCGGTGATCGATGAGCAGCACCGCTTTGGCGTGCAACAGCGGGCTGCCCTGCGACAGAAAGGCTACAACCCTCATCTGTTGGTGATGACCGCTACCCCCATCCCGCGTTCGCTCGAGCTAACGCTTTGGGGCCACCTGGATGTCTCTGTCATTGACGAGATGCCGCCAGGCCGCAAACCGGTCTTGACCCGTTTGATTCTGCCCACCGAGCGGGAACGGGCCTATAGCTTTGTGCGCAGCCAGGTCGAAAAGGGCCGCCAGGCTTTTATCATCTGCCCACTGGTTGAGGAGTCCGAAAAGATCGAGGCCAAGGCAGTCGTCGAAGAGTACAAGCGCCTCCAGAAGCACGTCTTCCCCGACCTGCGGTTGGGCCTGCTGCACGGCCGCCTGAAGGGCGAGGAGAAGGAGGCCACCATGGCGCGCTTTGCCCGGGGAGAACTGGACATCCTGGTCGCCACCGCCGTCGTCGAGGTGGGGATTGACGTGCCCAACGCCACGGTGATGCTCATCGAGGGGGCCAACCGGTTTGGCCTGGCCCAACTCCACCAGTTCCGGGGCCGCGTGGGCCGGGGTGAGCACGCCTCGTGCTGCCTTCTCGTCTCCGACTCTTTCTCTCCCGATGCACAGGAGCGGTTGCAGGCGGTCGAGGCTACCAGCGACGGCTTCGTCTTGGCACAGAAGGACCTGGAACTGCGCGGACCGGGCGAGTTCCTGGGCACCCGCCAGTCGGGCTTTCCAGACCTCAAGCTGGCCAGTGTGACCGACCTGCGGCTCGTTGAGGCCGCCCGAGAGGCCGCCCGTCGGTTTTTCGAGACCGATCCTGAACTGGCCGATCCGGACAACCGGCTGTTGGCCCGCCGGGTGGCGCAGTTCTGGAAAGGGAAAGGAGAAGTCAGTTGACCCGCGTCGCGCTCTACCCTGGCACCTTTGACCCCATTCACCTCGGACACATGGACATCGCCACCCGTGCGGCCAGGATCTTTGACGAGTTGTTGGTCGCCGTCTATGACCAACCGGCGAAGAACCTGCTGTTCGCCGTCGATCGGCGGGTCGAGCTGGCGAGCCGGGCTTTGGCTAACTTGCCCAATGTGCGCGTGGTCCCCTATGGCGGCTTGACGGTGGAGTTTGCGCGCTGCATTGGCGCTCAGATCATCGTACGTGGGCTGCGGGTCATCTCTGACTTTGAATTGGAATACCAGATGGCACTCACGAACCGCCAGCTTGCACCGGAGGTCGAATTCGTGTGCCTGATGACGCGCCAGGCTCACGCCTTCCTGAGGTCAAGCATCGTCA
>DATKTN010000124.1:0-4579 GCA_035531135.1 Anaerolineae bacterium | reverse complement strand
TAGCTGAGATGGTGCTGCTCAACAACATGTTCGTTTGCTGTGGAACTGCCCTTTCCATTGCTACGCTCGGCAGCTTTACAATATCAGTATTATCATCTTTGATCTCGTACTGCACCCTGGGAGCCACGGCGGGCAGCAACTATGAGATCGCGCTGTGGGACAACAACAACTGGTACGGCAACGGGATCGATACCATCAACCTGACGGACGGGGCAAATGGCACCGCCACCGACCCGGCCTTCCGGGGCCTGACCACGCTCGATGCCATCTACGTCGATGCGGTCAGCAACGTCATCATCAAGCGGGCGGCGGGCGGGTTCAGCACCTACTACCAGGCGGGCGACTACATCTGGCTCGACGCGGCGGCAAGCTGGACCAGCGGGGCCTATCGCATCGTCACCGTGGACAGCGACACGCAGATGACGCTGGCGACGAGCCCGGCGGCGACGGACGTGACTGGGGGCATTGCCCGCACGATCCGCACGGCGGTCGGCGTGAGTGACTGTCGACCAGGAGAGTCCTCTGACGTGCTGACGCAGGGCCTCGGCCTGAGCCTGGGGGTAGGTGCCTGATGGCCGCCTCCGTAGTCTCACAGGGCGCATGGCAACCGCAGAACGCGCAAGGCGCGTGGTGGCCGGGGGCAGCGGCGGGTGGGGAGCAGGCGCTGGCAGGCGTCGCCACCGGAGCATTCTCCGCGACCGGACGCCTCCTGATGTCTTACGCCCTCTCCGGGGCGCTGCAGGGTTCGCTCCAGGCCGCCGGGGCTCTGCTCGTGAACCGGGCATTGCGGGGTGCCGCTGCTGGGGCACTCGACGCCTCTGGCGTGCTCCTGCGCGATGCGGCATTGTCGGGGCAGGCGGCGGGGTCACTCGACGCAGCGGGTTTGTTGCTGCGTGACGCCGCTCTCGCCGGGTCAGCCACCGGATCGGCGACAGCGACCGGCAGCCTCCTGCGCGACGCCCTCCTGGCCGGCAATGCCGCTGGCCAGTTCGACGCGGACGGTGTGCTCCTGCGGGATGCTCTCCTGCACGGCGCGGCAGCGGGCGACTTCGACGCCGCCGGGCGCATCATCCTGGAGCACAACCTGTCGGGGCAGGCGACCGGCACGGCTGTCGCCAGCGCGACGCTGTTGGTGGAGCACATCCTGCGCGGCGGGGCCGTCGCCTTGCTCACCGCCGAGGGCCGCCTGCTCCAGATGCACAGCCTGCGCGGGAACGCTGCTGGCACCCTGGACGCCAACGGCAGGCTGATGGTCAACTACGTGCTGCAAGGCGGCGCGACCGGGGCACTGACGGCCACCGGAGAACTGACGCTTTCCGGGCAGGGTATGCCCTTTCCGGTGCTACTGATGCTGATGGAAAATCCTCGATAAGGACGTGATGAGATCATGGCGTTCACTGATGCGTTCAAGGCGGTCCTGCTCGACGCGCAGTTCCAGAACGGCACGGTCTACGTGTCGCTGCACAGTGCCGACCCGGGTACGGACGGCAGCAATGAGTTGACGGCGGAGGGTGGTTACGCCCGACTGTTGATGGAGTTCAACGCCTGCGGCGCGGACGGGGCCACCGAGAACACGAACGACGAGACCTTCGGCCCGGCTTCGGGTGACGACTGGCCGGAGGCCGGGTACTTCGGCTTGTGGTCGGCACTGAGCGGGGGCACCTTCCGCGGCGGCTTCCAGTTGACTACGCCCAAGACAGTCGCGGTCGGTGAGACGGCCAAGTTCGCGGCGGGCGATCTTGACGTAAGCATCTAAGAGGAGGCCGTTCATGGCAACCAAGGGCACGGGCTTCGTGATCCCCTTCAAGGTGGTCGTGCGGTCTACCGGGGCGAATGCCGGAGATGAACACGCCAACCTGACGTGCTTCCTCATCGCGGACGGGGTGCGGGCCGAGGCCACGAACGCTCCCACCTACGCCGGGGCGAATGGCTGGCACCTGCTGGAAGTCACCGACGCAGAGGCCGAGGCCGACACGCTGGCCCTCGACGCGACATGCAGCACGGATGACCGCTTCGTGCAGCCGGTCAGCTATGACCTCGTGACTGTGCCTTCGGTCGGCAGCGGCCAGTGGCCCGTGACGCTGACCGTGGCCGACGACAACGGCGACCCGGTGACGGGCGCCATCCTCACATTCCCCGGCATCGCGCCGCAGACCACGAACACGCTGGGCGAGTTCCCGAGCGCCTGGGCTCTGGACGCCGGCACCTACTCGGCGACCCTCGCGGTCGGGGGTGGCTACACCGCCACCAACCCCGTAACGGTGACGGTGGACGCCAGCGGCAACGTGACGGTGCCGACGGGCGGGGTGATCGAGGTGGTGCGGGCTACGCTGCCTGAGGCCACGGAACCGGACTATTGCGCGGTGAGTAGTCTCGCCGGGACTGAGAGTCCGACCGACCCCAATGGGCGCTTCTACGTGGAGAGCATCACTTCGCCGCTGACGGCCCCCGCAGGAGCATTCACTGAGCGCGTCGTGCTCGGCCGGGACTCGGAAGCGTATGTGGATGGTCTGGCGACGCTGCAACTGCGCCGCGAGGCGGTCGTGACGCTCGTGTCCGCGGCGGGCTACTCGCCGGAGAAGCGGTACGTGGAGGTCGTGATCCCGGATGCTGCGAGTGCTGACGTTGAGGACTTGGAGAGTGCGGAGTAATGTCTATGATGGTCCAGCAAGGCCTGGTATGGTTAGGTCGGGCGTGGCCCGGCAAGCTGTGGTGAAGTGTGGTCAGGCAAGGCAAGCTAAGGCAGGGTGACGTAAGTGCCGAATCTGATGTTCAAGACGCCGAAGATCACGGTAGAACTCGCGGAGTCACGCCAGCGCGAGTACCACATCGGCGCCGGCTCTGAGGGCCTGTGGGTGTACGACGATCTCGCTTCGCTGGCGCAGGCCGGCAAGTTGACCCCCTCCGTCTTCCCCGCGAACACACTTCTCCAGTTCGGCTCCCAGGAAGTCTCGCAGATCATCGCCATTGACCGCCAGCACCTGAAGGGTATCCTGCCGCGCCCGATCTACCGCCAGCCGTTGCCGGCCATCCGCGGTGACGGGACGCCGACGCGCCGGTGGGGGGTCGAGACGAGCACCGGAGCCCCTGACTGGCCGACGGCGGCGGGGACCGTCCACAACGACTTCCTCGACTACTACGCCTTCACCCCAACCGACACGGACAACTGGGACTTCACCCTGCGCCAGGATGGCCTGTTGTACGACATGACGCAGAAGGTGGCCTACGAGAACGACGGGACGAACATTGACGACTGGGTGCGGTCGGAGGTCGGCTTCAACGGGCCGGAGATCGCCGAGGTCGGCGGCACATGGGGCCAGGCGCCTAACCCATTCTTCACGGTGGGTTTCCGGCGACAGGCGCTCTCCGAGTTATTCATCGGGGCGCTGGAAGATGCTCGGGCCGCAGACGCTGCCACGCCCCTGTGCGGCACGACTATCGGCTGGGGCGGGATGCATGTCATCATCGAGGGCAGTGGCGAGAGTGCCGAGGGCTACTACACCTGCCCCTACGGCAAGTGGATGCTGTACTGCCCGTTGGTGGGCAAGCCGGTCCTGTATGAGTGGGTGGGATCGGACTGGCCGTGGGGCCCCGACGACACCTCGCATTTCGTGCCGCGCCCCTGGACGGAAGGCGACCTCTCGGACATCAAGGCCGAGGACGCGGCCGAGAAGGGCTACACGTACCACATCGGCACCATGGGCCATGCGATCTGTGTGAGCGAGGGGGGCTTCGACGGGCAGGGGCAGTTCGCGTACTACCTCGTAGATGACCGGGATGAGCCGGTGGTGCCGAGTGGGGCCATACTCGTCTCGAACTTCCCTGGGCAGTTCACCTGTTGGCTGGACTTGAATGTGTTCCCGGTGGCCTCGTGCAAGACGTGGCCGAAGTACGCGCCGTCGCTTTACACAGGGTCTGTGCAATCGCGGGTGCTGGGGGAACCGTTCTCGTGGGCGGTGCGGGACAGTACGGTGGCAGAGCCGGAGATCCATGACGAACTGCCGGACGTGGTGGGGTTGGCGGCCGAGGTGATCGGCCCGTATGGCATGGAAGCCCTGTACGGTTCAGCTTGGAGGGGACACATGCAGTACGAGTTGCGAATGAGTCCGGGCATCTACCCCGACCTCGGCGACCCGGATACCGATGTCATCACGCAGACGGCGCCTTTCGTGGAGGCCGTGCAGGTCTGGCAAAATCCGGCCTTGTCAACATTTGGCCCCCCGACATTCGCGGCGACGGACAGGGTGCCGGTGGACCTGAGCATTGACGGGGAGTTGGAGGGCAACCAGCACCTCGAACTGGCGGTGAGCAACCTGCAGCCGGGGTATACGCCGCCCGTGGGGGAGGAACCGGCTGGGGGTTGGTCGCCGACGCGGGACTGGACCATCGGGCGCGCGGTGAAAGTGACACATGCGGGTTGGATCTACCAGGACCTTGACGGTGGCGAGGATGAGGACGCCGGGGCGGTCATGGGCAAGTGGTGGATCGCCCAGCCGCGACTGACGTTGCGCGAGGCGCAGTTCGACGTGATTGACCTGCTCGGGTGGCTCAACCTCGCCAAGTGGGAGGGCGAGGACCC
>DATKTN010000123.1:0-16942 GCA_035531135.1 Anaerolineae bacterium | reverse complement strand
ATTGCTGAGGGGACAAGGGGACGGGGGGACGGGGGGAGAGACACAGTAGGATCGTATGTAAATGGGGGTATGGGGAGGCGGGAGTATGGGAGTAGCGTTGCTGGTTGCGGTGATGGGTGCGCTGGTTGCGGCGGTGCTGTCGCTGGTACCGGCGCTGCACATCTATGCGTTCGCGGGGCTGATCGTGCTGGCTACGGATCGGCTCGGTGAGGTCGCGCCGCCGGAACTCACGGGGATGTTCTTTCTGGGCATGACGGCGGGCTACGCGATGCTGAACTCGATACCGAGCATCTTCCTGGCCGCGCCGGACGATTCGACCGTCTTTGTGGTGCTTCCCGGGCAAAAGTACCTCCTCCAACGGCGCGGTTACGAGGCGGTGGTGCTGACCGGCGTCGGAGGACTGGGCGGCATCGCAGTCCTGGCACTGCTCACACCGTTCGCCTCGTCCCTCCTCCCGGCGCTGCGGGCCATCCTCCAGCCCCACCTGCACTGGATCCTGTGGGCCGTGATCGCCTACATGCTCATATCCGAGTGGCCCAAGGGGTCGGACCGCGCGCCGGCGGGCTGGCGCCGTTGGTGGGACGGGTGGAAGAGCCTGACGGCCGGGCTCGTCACCTTCCTGCTCGCAGGTCTCCTGGGTTTCATCCTGCTCTACCGCAGCCTGGTGCCGGTGACGGTCGCCTTTCAGAACCTGCTCCCGGCCTTCGCCGGCCTCTTCGCCGTGCCCTGGATCTTGAAGAACATCCTCTCGCGGGTCGAGATACCAGAGCAGCACATCGCCAGGACGGTGGACGTCACACCGTGGCTGTTTCTGCGCGGGACACTGGCGGGCGCGATGGGCGGGCTGTTCGCCGCCTTCTTCCCGGTCGTGACCGGCGGCATCGGCGGCTTTATCGCCGGACACGCCACCGCGCAGCGGGACGACCGGCTGTTTATCGTCTCACAGGGAGCGTCCAAGGTGATATACTACGTGGGGAGTTTGCTGTTCTTCTTCGTGCCAGGGCTGCATCTGACCCGGGGCGGGATGGCGTGGATGTTGAGCAGCCTGTGGTCGTCGCACGCGCCGCGGACCTACTACCAGGCGGTGGCAGCGATGATCCTCAGCGGCGTCGTCTCGTTTTTCCTGCTCCTGGTGATGGCGCGCGTGGCGATCAAACTGGTCGGGAAGGTGCACTACCGCTGGATCAGCCTGGGCACGCTGGGCGTGCTGCTCACCATCGTGGTCGCGATGACAGGCTGGGGTGGCCTGCTCATCTGCGCCGTCGCCACCGGCATCGGCCTCATCCCGGTCCTCTGGGGCTCCCGCCGGGTGAACTGCATGGGCGTCCTGCTGCTCCCAATCGCGCTGAACATGGCGGGGGTGGGAGACGTGATCGCAGGATGGATGGGCCTCGTGTAAGGAGACCACGATCTGACCCTCCCAAAACTCTCGGGCTTCCGCAATAAGTCCCGTGAGCTAACCTCCAGATGTGGGGGCTGATCCAATTCAGCCTCCCAGGTATTCGGTGACAAAAACTCAACCCAAGGGTTGAGCGAGTTTTCCGAAAAGTCAGAAGTTCTTATCCCCCATATATATGGGATACGCGGCGACAAAACGCCATATCTATGGATTGCCACACTGGATCGACTTATTGCGGAAGCCCACTCTCACAAATCACTTGACAAGCGCCTGTATCTCTTGTATAATACAATAAGAGAGTAACCCAACTCGACTACCCCCCGGATGGGACCGCGAGGCTGTTGTACGATCCGCCTTGTTGCAGCCGAGCCGTCGAAGTACTGGCAGGTCGGCTTTTTGCACGTTATGTGTATCCTCGGGTAAGGCAGGCAGGTTGAGTGTTGCCTGCCCAGAGGCGATCACGTACGCTCCTCAACCTCTGACGTGGCGGGGCCCCTTACACTGCAGACTCCTTCGTTGAGCAGGGCAATTTCAGGTCGAAACGATTCTCACAAAGTGTCTAGTCTCAGCGATGGGATACATCGCTCGCCTATGCGCATCCTCCAGGTTGATCGTATCAGGAGTCCAGCGCAGCGATTGCTGCGCACGTCGTCCGCGCTGGTGTGGCCAGCGGGTGACCCGGAATACCGGACACCCTCCGACCAGCGTTGACGATGTCCGTGCAGGAAGGGAGGTGAGATATCGATAGAATAAAAACCGCGCCGTAGAGTTACCTGTCCATAGTCCAGTGACCGAAGCAGATTACATTCCACTAACTTCTAGGGAGGGAAACAAAATGGCAGTGTACGAGAAGATGATCAACGAGGCCGTTGGCGCAACCAAGGCGGTCTTTGGCGTGATCAAGCAGAAGCGGGGTGGGACCTTTAAGATTCCCGACGCCAAGCCCTACGTGGACGCCGTCAACAAGATGAAGCCGGGCGACGGGCAGTCGAAAGAGGTGATCGACCTCCACGTGCAATCGGTGAACGCCCACTATGACATCCTGAAGGGGCTGACGGACACCATCCGCCCGGAGGACGATCCGTTCATCGAGCACTACCAGACGCCGCCGATCCTGGAGATCATGTACGACGAGGACCCCAAGTTCAAGGATTCGATGTGGAAGTTCATCGACGCCATCGGCAAGAACAAGGCCCTCATCGGCCGCGAGGCGGTGCGGCGCTACGGCGGCATGTACGGCCCGACCTGCGTGGTGGACTTTGCCATGTCCGTCGGCTCGGTGTCCAACGTGGCCAACCGCATCCTGCGGGAGATGGACATCCCCGCCGATCACAAGAAGACCATCCTGGCCTCCAAGTCCTGGGGCATGAACACCTCGTACGGCCTGGGTGGGGCTTTCCGCGCCGCGCTGGAGGACGGGAAGACGGCGGCCGAGGCGGAGCAGGCCGAGGTCGATATCCTACAGATGGTCTATCGCGAGCCGATTGCGGCGCAGGCCCACCTGATGGACACCCACAACCTGGGCGGGCACGGGCCTCACAGCTCCTTCGACGTGCGCAAGTACATGGCGCAGTACAAGAACAGGATGAAGCCCTTTATCGTGGCGGCGATGAAGGCGGGCGTGCACATGGCCAACATCACGGCTGTGCCGGCCTACTGCGTCGGTGACGTCGGCCACCACATCGCCCAGTCCGCCTACAACATGTTCAAGGACGACATGGTCTTTGGCATCTATGAGGCCGTGATGGACGTCTTTGAGAACACGCTGCGCCGCGGGCTGGCGGAGAACGCGTACAAGAGCGGGTACGACGTGCTGGCGGTGGCCACTGGCGCACCGGCCTGCGCGACGGCCTACATCCTGTGGCTGGACAGCTTCACCGTGCCCATGGTCATCGACCTGCTGGTCAAGCGCTTCTACAACTATGCGGCCATGAACCCCAAGCGCGGCGAGGCGGACGAACTGCACAACGTCGACTTTATGGACGTGCTGCTCCGGGGCGAGCAGATCCTCGACATCAAGCCGATCGGCGCTGGCGCCAAGATCAAGGGCATCAAGGTCGACTTCAGCCCCATCGACAACCACGAGGTCATCATGAACCCGCAGCGCTACACCTACCCGGCCTGCGCCATCACCCAGCGCTTCGCGGCGCTGATGAGCCTGGCCGACTTCCCCTGCTACCTGACCCCCGAGTGCACCACGGCCACGTTGATGACGAACATCATCGCGCTCGATCCCAAGACGCCGGGTGCGCCCGTCCGGGGCTGCAAGCACTGCGCCAGCACCACGCTGATCAAGCGCAACGTGCCGTTCGTGAAGGGCTTTGGAGCGGGCAAGCAGGGCTACTGCGAGTGGGCCGTGACGGTCTAGGCTGCCGGGAGTGATCGGTCGCTCACCGCTGGCGGAGCGTGATGGCTAGCTTCGCCACCGACTATCGCGTTTTGCGAGAAAAGAGCTCAGGGAGATCAGAATAGCACTTCCTCTCCCTGAGCTCTTCCTATAGGGGGGCACACCTTCCCGAAAGCGGCGACCGCGGCGGTCGCTTGCACAGATCGGCAATGCCGGAGATGCTGTCAAGAAGCGCCGAAACGGTTGTTGGATTGCTCGTGCGAGCTTTCGGGAAGGAATCCTTTGACAGAGGTCCATGCCCGTGATAGAATCAAGTTTCACCTATAACGTCAGTTGACAGGAGGCTGTGATGGGATGCCTTTGCTCATTGTACGGCAGAGATGAGGCCAGCGCAGGGCAGCAGGAGTGGGCGAACGACGCTTGCCCCACGTGCGGCAAAACGTTCAACACGGGCGACCACGTCGTGATAGATGACGACAACGTCGTCTACCACTATGACTGCTACGAAGGGACAAAGCCGCCATTTGAAGAGGGAGCTACCATTTGAATTCGACGAAATTGTTGGGAATATCGGGCAGCCCCCGGGAGGGCGCGACGGCCTTTGTCGTGAGGGAGGCGCTGGAATTCGCCGCATCCCTGGGGGACGTCGAGACAGAGTTTATATCGCTGAAGGGAAAGGAGATCAATTTTTGCCTGCATTGCGACTACTGTGTGCGCACGAAGGAGGGATGCGTTCAGAAGGACGACGTCTCCGACCTGTATCCGAGCATGGAGGCCGCGGACGCGTGGCTGCTCGCCACGCCCGTGTACCAGGGCACCATGTCCGGCCAACTGAAGGCGGTGCTGGACAGATGCAGGGCCATGGTCGCCAGGAACCCCAACGTCCTGAAGAACAAGGTGGGCGCGGCGATCGCCGTGGGAGGTGACCGGGCTGGCGGGCAGGAACCGGCGATCGTGGCGATCCACGCCTTTTACCTGGCCAACCAGATGATCCCCGTCAGCGGGGGGCCGTTTGGATCCAACCTGGGCGGAACCGTCTGGTCCCACGACAAGCGAGCAGAAGGCGCAGCAACTGACGAGGAGGGCATGCGGTCCGTCCGCAGGACGGTGGAGCGGCTGATCGAGGTCGCCAGGATGCTGAGACCGGAAGGGGAGCCGTGACAAAGATCAGGGTTGCGTGGGGAATCACCGGTGCCGGAGACTATCTCGCCGAGTCTGTGTCGGCCATGAAGCGGGTGAGCGCGGACCTTGACGTCGAGGTCACCGTCCTGGTCTCGAAGAACGCGGAGATGGTCGTCAAGTGGTACCGACTGTGGGATGACCTGAAATCAAGCTTTGAGAAGGTCAAGCTCGAAAAGGGGGCTAACGTGCCCTTCATCGCGGGCCCCCTGCAGGTTGGCACCTACCGCCTCTTCTTCGTGTCTCCAGCAACGGCCAACAGCGTCGCCAAGATCGCGTACGGGATCGCCGACACGCTCATCACCAACTGTGTCGCCCAGGCCATCAAGGGGGGCACGCCCGTGGTCATCTACCCGGTCGATCAGGAGCTCGGCAGCCGCGAGACACAGGTCCCTGGGGGAGACACGATCACGATCACGACCCGGAGGATCGACGTGGAGAACGTCGAGCGAATCACGCGTATGGAGGGCATCGCCGTCGTGAAACATCCCTTCGAGATCGAGGAGATCGTGGCTTCAATCGTTGGCAAAGAGACCAGACAAGATGCACCTTGAAGGAGAGGTAAAATGGAAAAACTGCTGCTCCAACTGGATAGCGACAAGCATCCCAGCGTTTTTGACACGATCACCGCCTACGACGCCGGCGCTGACCACGTGCTGGCCCTGGGCAACGCAACTGTTAAGGACGTGCGCAACCTGGTATACGGGGCGATGTTCACGCGGGGCGGGGACGACCTGAAGAACTCGGCCGTCTTTATCGGGGGGTCCGACGTCGCCACGGGCGAGGCGATGCTGGAGGCAGCCCAGGGAGCCTTCTTCGGCCCGGTGCGCGTCTCGGTGATGATGGACGCCAATGGCTGCAACACCACTGCCGCTGCCGCCGTGGCCAAGATGCTCTCGGCGGGCGAAGTGACGGGGAAAAAGGTCGTCGTCCTGGCCGGGACAGGCCCCGTCGGGCTCCGGGCGGCAGCCTTCTTTGCCAAAGAGGGGGCGCAGGTGACGCTCACCTCCCGCAGCCTGGCGCGGGCGGAGGCAGCGCGCGCTTCGATCGAGGAGCGCTTCGACGTGGTGGTCAGCGCGGCCGGGGTGGCCGACGCGGAGGGGGTGCGCAGCGCCCTGGACGGGGCCTACGCGGTGCTGTGCACCGGCGCGGCCGGGATCACGCTGGTGCAGGAGGCGGTCTGGGTGGAGCATCCGACCCTGCACGTGCTCGGCGACGTGAACGCCGTGCCGCCGCTCGGCATCGAGGGGATCAAGCCGCACTGGAACGGGAAGGAGAAGCACGGCAAGGTCATCTTTGGCGCGTTGGGGATCGGCGGCCTGAAGATGAAGACCCATCGGGCCAGCGTCGCCCGCCTGTTCGAGCAAAACGACCTGGTGCTTGGCGCGGAGGAGGTGTACGCGACCGCCAGAGAGATCGGATAATAGTGCGCATCCTCGCCACCGGGCGCATCCTCGTCACCGGCCTGAGCACGCGCGCCATCGCCGAGTCGGCGGCGCGGGGCGGCCACCCGGTCGTCACACTCGACTACTTTGGCGACCGGGACCAGCAGTCGCTGGTCGAGAACCATTCGCTCCTGCGCGACTTTGGGCTCCCCTTCAGCGCCGGATCGCTGCTCCAGGCCAGCCGCACGCTGGACTCTGACTGCCGCCTGGCGGCCGTGGTCTACATCTCCAACCTGGAGAACCACCCCGGCGTGGTGGAGGAGCTGGCCCAGGGGCGGGTCCTGCTCGGGAATGCGCCGGACGTACTGCGCCAGGTGCGCGATTGGCACACGCTGCGCGCCTTCTGTCACGACGCTGGGGTCGCCTGCCCGACCACGCTCCTGCCTGGTGAAGAGAGCGAGGCTGACCCGACCGTCCGCTGGCTGCGCAAGCCGGTCCGTAGCGGCGGGGGGCACGGCGTGCGGCGCTGGGCGGGGGAGCCGCTGGACGAGAACCACGTCCTGCAGGCGTACGTCGAGGGCCGTCCCGCCTCGGCTGCCTTTGTGGCCGACGGGCGGCGGAGCGTGGTCATCGGCCTGACGGAGCAGCTCATCGGGCGGGGCGAACTGGGAGCAACGCGTTTCGCCTGGTGCGGCAACATCCTCCCGCTACCGCTTCAACCCGCCGACAGCGTCGCCGTCCTGGAAAAAGTGGAGAGGATGACCGCGCAGCTCACCCGTCGCTTCGGCCTGCGGGGGGTAAACGGGGTGGACCTGGTGGTGGCGGATGGCCCTGATGGCCGCCCTCACCCTTTCCTGGTGGAGGTCAACCCCCGATACACCGGCTCGATGGAACTGGTGGAGCGGGCCTACGGGCTCAACGTCTTCTCCCTGCACCTGGAGGCGATGGCGGGCCGGTTGCCCGGCTTTTCACTGGCGGATCATCTGCATCTCCAGGACCGGTACCTGGGCAAGGGGATCGTCTACGCCAGGCGGACGGTGACGCTACCGGAAACAGCAGGCTGGACGGAGCGGGACAGGCGGGACGTCCCCTTCCCCGGAGAGCGGATCGAGGCCGGCCATCCGGTCTGCACGGTGCTGGCGGAGGGGGAGGGACGAGAACCGTGCTGGAACCGTCTGCTGGCGAGCGTGGAGGAGGTCCGGAGAGAGATTGGGGATAGGTAAAAGGTTCACGCACAGCCTTGGCCATCCGAGTATGGTCTCGATTAGCGCGAATCCGTGCATTCGTAGATTCGTAAATTCGTAGATTCTGTGGAGGAGTGTCTTGAACGAGCAGTTTACGTTAATTACCGGGCGCACGCCTGAACAGGGGCAGGGCCTGCACGAGGGGAAGGATTCGGAGGCGTACCGCCGTGCCACGGCGCTGGTCGAGATGAACCCGGAGGACATGGCCCACCTGGGGATCGAGGAGGGGCAGGTCGTCCGGGTGCGGACGGTGACCGGTCAGGTGGAAGTACCCGTCTGCGCCGGGACGCTTCCCCCCGGGCTGTTGTTCATCCCGATGGGGCCTGCGGCCAACGTCCTCATCGGGACGGAGACGGAGAGCACAGGGATGCCGCCCTTCAAGGGACTGGCGGCGGAGGTGGAGCCGACATGAGCCCCCGGATGTCTGCCATCCGCGTGATTGAGAACGTGGTCTGTTCCTTCTGTGGCTGCCTGTGCGACGACATCGTCGTCGAAGTAGACGACGGCAGGATCACCCGGGTGCGGAAGGTGTGCGCCAACGGGCGCGGGCTCTTTACCCATTACGACCCGGCACCACGGCGGCCCACCGTCGACGGCCGGGAGGTGGCGTGGGAGGAGGCCGTCGCAGAGGCGGCGCAAATCCTGGACAGGGCCGATAGCCCGCTCATCTACGGCCTCAGTTCCACGGCGACCGAGGCGCAGCGAAAGGCAGTGGCGCTGGCCGACAAGCTGGGGGCGATGATAGACACGACGTCCTCCGTCTGCCACGGCCCCACCAGCCTGGCGATGCAGGCGGTCGGCGAGCCCACCTGCACGCTGGGGGAGGTGCGCAACCGGGCCGACCTGCTCCTCTTCTGGGGCTGCAACCCGGCGGTATCCCACATCCGCCACTTTGCCCGCTACTCGGTGACGCCCAAGGGCACGCTCACCCCCAAGGGCCGCCGGGATCGGACCGTGGTCGTCGTGGACGTGCGCCCCACAGCCAGCACGCGGGCGGCCGACCTGTTCCTCCAGGTGCAGCCCGGCGCCGACTTTGAAGTGCTGGCGACGCTGCGGGCGCTGCTGCAGGGGGCGGAAATCGAGGCGGAAACGGTGGGCGGAGTGCCCACGGCCCAGTTGCAGGACCTGGTGGAGCGGATGAGGACCTGTCGCTTCGGCGTGGCCTTTATGGGGATGGGGTTGACCCAGAGCCGGGGGCGGGACCTGAACGTGAGCGAACTGTTCACGCTGGTGGCCGAACTGAACCAGTACGCCCGCTTCTGCGTGATCCCGATGCGGGGGCACGGCAACGTGGCCGGGGCCGACCAGGTGCTCACCTGGCAGAGCGGCTATCCCTTCGCCGTCAGTTTCGCGCGCGGATACCCCCGGTACGGTCCCGGCGAATTCTCGACGGTCGACGTGCTGGCGCGGGGAGAGGCGGACGCGGCGCTGATCCTGGCCTCGGACCCGGTGGCCCATTTCCCCAGCGCGGCGGCCCGGCAATTGGAGCATATCCCCACGATCGTCCTGGATCCGATGCCGACTTTGACGGCGCAGGTGGCACGGGTCGTCTTCCCCACGGCCTGTTACGGCGTGGACGCGGCCGGGACGGCTTACCGGATGGACGGTGTGCCCATCCGGCTTCGCCCGGTGCTCCCTCCCGCTCGCCCCACGGACGTGGACGTGCTGGAGCGGATCATCGAGGCGGTGACAGTTGGCAACTAGCGAAGAAAACCCTTAGGGTTTCGGAAAACCCTAAGGGTTTTATAGAGGTGATTTGATGCTGGGAATTTTGAACGGTCAGGTCTACGATCCCCTGAACGGGGTGGATGGCGAGAAACGGGACATCTGGATCAGGGACGGGCGGATTGTCGCCCCAGAGGAGGTGGAATGCAAGGGAGCGGAGATCGTCGACGCCACCGGGCTGGTCGTCATGCCCGGCGGAGTGGACATCCACAGCCACGTCGTCGGCGCGAAGGTGAACGCAGGGCGCAAGTTCCGCCCGGAGGACCACCGCGATCACGCCCGCGCGCGGACGTCGTTCTCCCGTTCCGGCTCGGGGTACACCGTGCCCACCACCCACCTCACCGGCTACCTGTACACCGAGATGGGCTACACGACGGTGATGGAGGCCGCCACCGCCCCGCTGGTGGCGCGCCACACGCACGAGGAATTGGAGGATACCCCCATGCTCGACATGGGCGCGTTCATCACGATGGGCAACAACCATTTCATCATGAACTGCATCCGCGACGGTCAGCCGGGGAAGGCGCGCGATTACGTGGCCTGGCTGCTGGGCGCGACCAAGGGGTACGCCATCAAGATCGTCAACCCCGGTGGGGTGGAGAACTGGAAGTGGGGCCGGAACGTGGGCGAGCTGGACGACGAGGTCATCGGGTTCGGCGTCACCCCGCGCCAGATCATCACCACGTTGGCCTGGGTCAACGACGAGCTGGGTCTGCCCCACGTGCCGCACATCCACGGCATCAACCTGGGGCAATCCGGCAACGCCCGCACGACGGTGGAGACGATCGAGGCGCTGGAGGGACGGCGCGCCCACTTTTGCCATCTCCAGTTCCTCAGCTACGGCGGCGAGCCAGGGAAGCTGCCCCGCTCCGGCGCTGCCGGCGTCGCCCGCGCGGTCAACGAACACCCCAACGTCACGGTCGACGTGGGGCAGGTTGTGTTCGGCGAGGCCACGACGATGACCTCCGACGGACCGTTGCAGTACCGCCTGCACCAGTTGACCGGCCACAAGTGGCTCAACGACGACGTGGAGGGGGAGACAGGCGGCGGGGTGGTGCCCGTGCTCTACAAGCGCCAGAATCTGTTCAACGCCATGCAGTGGATCACCGGGCTGGAGCTGTTCCTGCTCGTCGACGACCCCTGGCGGGTGTTCCTGACCACCGACCATCCCAACGCCGGGCCGTTCGTCCACTATCCGCACGTGATCCAGTTGCTGATGGACCGCGACTACCGCGCCGAGGCGCTGGAGGGCATCCCCCCCCGGGCGCGGAAGGGCGCGCTGCTGGCCGAGCTGGACCGCGAGTACTCGCTGTACGAGATCGCGATCATCACCCGCGCGGGGACGGCCCGCGCGCTGGGCCTCAAGAACAAGGGACATCTGGGGGCGGGGGCCGACGCCGACGTGACGATCTATACCCCGCTGGACGACAGGGAGGAGATGTTCGCCCGCCCGCGCTACGTCCTCAAGGACGGAGAGATCGTCGTCCACGACGGGCAGCTCGTGCGCGAGCGTCCGGGGCGCACGCTTTACGTGGCGCCCCCCTACGATCCGGGGATCGAGGCGGACCTGCGCGCGCATTTTGAGGCGTGCTACACCATCTCTTTCGACAACTATCCGGTCGCAGCAGAGTACCTGCCCCGGGGCGAGATGATCCCCTGCGGGTGAGGGGTCGGTATGGACAGACTTCACCGCGCGTACGTGGGCCTCGGCGCTAACCTGGGGGACCGGCAGGCCAACATCCTCCAGGCGCTGCAATACGTCCAGGCCCGCGCATCCCACCTCCACATCCCACACCCCCGCCTGCACGACCGGGCTTTCGTCCTGGTCCCCCTGGCCGAGATCGCGCCGGACCTGGTGCACCCGGTGTTGAACAGGACGGTGGCGGAGTTGCTGAGCCAGGTCGACCAGGCGGGGGTCACGCGGGTGGAGCGCAGCCTCAAGCTCCGGCTTGAGCACGACGTGGACGGGCTGAAGAATCTCACCTCGGTGACCGTCGGGGTCGAGGAGTCACCTGGCCAGACCGCCTTCTACCAGCACCGGCTCTCCCAGGTGGCACCCTGAATGGCCGAGTACCTGTTCGTGACCGGCAAGCTGGCCGCCGATGCGCTGAAGGCCACGCTGGAGCGGATGGCGCCCGATTTCGAGTACGAGGTGGCAGTCCTGAACATCTCGGTGGCGGCCCTGATGGACACGGGCTGGATCGCCCGGCAACTGGCCCTGAGCAGAGCCGACGGAGCCTGCCCTGAGCTTGTCGAAGGGCTGGCCGATGTCCGTGGGTGCCAGCAGGTCATGATCTCCGGCTGGTGCCAGGGCGACCTGTCCGTGATCGAGGAGCGGTTGGGCGTGCCCGTGATTCGCGGCCCCAAGGACCTGAAGGACCTGCCCGTCTTTTTCGGCCGCGAACGGGTGCTGGAGGGCTACGGCCAATATCACGTCAAGATCCTGGCCGAGATCGTGGAGGCCTACCGCATGGGATGGGAGGACATCCTGGCCAGGGCCGAGTACTACCGCGCCAGCGGGGCTGACGTCATCGACCTGGGCTGCCCCGTGGAGGGCGGTTTCCCCGGCGTGGCGCAGGTCGTGGCCGGGTTGAAGGAGCACGGCTTCGTCGTCAGCCTGGACACGTTCGACCCCGAGACGATCATCCGCGCCGACGAGGCCGGCCTGGACCTCCTGCTGAGCGTCAACTCGCAGAACATGGACCTGGCATCCCGGCTGCACTGCAAGGTCGTGGTCATCCCCGATTTCGACCAGGGGTTGCCCTCGCTGGAACAGAACATCGCCCAGTTGGAGGAGTGGGGGGTGCCGTACGTCGTCGACCCGATCCTGAATCCCATCAACTTTGGGTTCACAGAATCGCTGTGCCGGTTTTACGAGACGCGACGACGGTATCCGGAGGCAGAGATGCTGATGGGGTTGGGGAACCTGACCGAACTGACCGAGGCGGACTCTAGCGGCATCAACGGCCTGATGACCGGCGTGATCACCGAACTGGGGATCGACTACGTCCTCACGACGGAGGTGATCAGTTGGGCCAGAGGAGCGGTGCGAGAGCTGGACCTGGCCCGCAAGCTGATGTACTACTCCCACCAGAACGGCGTGCTGCCCAAGCACATCGACGACAGCCTGCTCACGGTAAAGGACCCGCTGGACGGGTACGAGTACTACTCCGAGGCAGACCTGCGCCACATGCACGACCAGGTGCGGGATCGGAATTTTCGCATCTTTGCCGACGACAGGCAGATCTATGCGTTCAACAACGAGCGGTTCGTCAAGGGCACCGACCCCGACGAGATTTTCGCCCGCCTGGGAGTGAACGAGGGCGATCACGCCTTTTACCTGGGTCGAGAGCTGGAGAGGGCCGCGCTGGCGGTGCAATTGGGCAAAAGGTATACCCAGGAAGCATCGCTGCGGTGGGGATATTTGAGCGAGCGCGACGACAAAGGTGCCGAATGAGCACGATGGTTCGAGCCGTTGGCGTTGATCCGGGCACGGTGAGCTTTGACGTCTGTGGGGTGGAAGGGGGCCACCTGTTCCTGGACGAGAGCATTCCCTCCACCGACGTCGCCCTGGACCCGCAGGTGCTGGTCGATCTGCTGCGATCCGCCGCGCCGGTGGACATGATCGTCGGCCCCTCCGGCTACGGGCTGCCCTGGGTGAGCGCCCAGGACCTCCGTCCACAGGACGTGGACCTGATGATCCTCGACCAGAAACGGGATCGAAGCGTCGCCCCGAGGCTTCGACTGAGCTCAGCCGAACGGCCCAGCCCGAGGGGCCAGACCACCATCGTCGGAGGGATGGGCCGCATGCTCCACTCCCTGAAAGAGAGCAGCCTGCCGATCACATTCGCTCCAGCGGTGATCCATCTACCGACTGTGCCGGGACACCGCAAGGTCAACCGCGTCGACATGGGCACCGCCGACAAGCTGAGCTCGGTCAGCCGTTGTGCGCCGTGGCGCTGGGGATCACCGACCAGGCCCGTCACCTCGACATCGCCTACGAGGAGACCGCGTTCATCTACGTCGAGCTGGGGGGCGCTTTCACCGCAGTGATCGCGGTGGAGGGGGGAAAAATCGTGGACGGCCTGGGGGGCACGTCGGGCAGCCTGGACTACCTGGCTGCGGGAGCGATGGACGGGGAACTGGCCTATCTGCTAGGGGACTTTTCCAAGGGACTCCTCTGCTCAGGCGGGGTGGCACACGTCGCCGGGCGGCCGGACATGTCGCCAGAAGAGCTGGTGGCCCTCATCAAGACCGATGACCAGAGCAGGCTGGCCTGGGAGGCCTTCGTCGAGAGCGTGGTCAAGTCCATCGCCGCCGAGATGGCGGTCGTACCGTCTCCCCGGGAGATCCTGATTTCCGGCCGCCTGGGCCGCATCCCGGAGGTCCGCCAGGAGCTGTCCGATCGCCTTTCCGCTTTGAGAGATTCTGATCTCCGTTTGAGAGATTCCGATCTCCGTTTGCCTCCGGTGCGCCGGGTGGCGGGCTTTGCCCAGGTGGCCAAAGAGACCGCCCAGGGAGCGGCGCTGGTCGCCGAGGGACTGGCCGGCGGCGTGCACGCGAGGCTGGTGGAGGTGATGGAGCTGCGCGAGGCCAGCGGCACCGTCCTCGATCATCTGTACGTCGCGGGGGCTGAGACGCTGAGGGGGAGATACGGGGGAGATATGTAGGAAGGTTGTGGTGGCGATGCGATCGTGAAACGTGAAACGTGAAACGTGAAACGTGAAACCTGAGACCTGAAACCCTAGATGCGTGATGCGCAGAGAGACGTAAATCCACGGAGGTATAGGATGCACATCAACGGCGTGGAAATTGAGGATACCTTCGCCGAGGCGTTCAAGATGCGAGGCGCGCGGCTGATCATCACCGCCGTCAACCAGCGTTGGGCGCTGACGGCAGCCCAGGTGACCACGGGCTTTGCCACGTCCGTCATCGCCTGCGGGGGGGAAGCGGGCATCGAGGGGGCGATTCCGGCGGACGAGACCCCCGACGGTCGCCCGGGTGTCAGCATCCTCGTCTTCACGATGGGCCCCAAGGGGATGGAGGACCAACTGATGCGCCGGGTGGGTCAGTGCATCATGACCTGTCCCACCACCGCCTGCTTCAACGGCCTGGAGAGCGAGACCAGGCTAAAGATCGGCGGGACGCTGCGCTACTTTGGCGACGGTTTCCAGATCAGCAAGCTCATCGAGGGAAGAAGGTTCTGGCGGATACCGGTGATGGAAGGAGAATTCCTGGTCGAAGAAAGTTTCGGCATCCAGAAAGCGGTCGGTGGCGGGAATTTCCTCATCCTGGGCGAAAGCCCCGAGGCCACGCTCGAGGCGGCGGAGCGGGCGGTGGAGGCGATGGAGGCGGTCAGGGGAGCGGTGATGCCCTTCCCCGGCGGCATCGTCCGCAGCGGGAGCAAGACGACGTCCAAGTACAAGTTCCTGCACGCCTCGACCAACACCGCCTATTGCCCCACCATCCGCCGCCAGACTGACTCCGCACTGCCGGAGGGGGTCAACTCGGTGCTGGAGATCGTGATCGACGGCCTGGACGAGGAGGCGGTGCGGGAGGCGATGCGCGTGGGCATCCAGGCGGCCTGCCAGCCTGGGGTGGTGCGCATCTCGGCGGGCAACTATGGGGGCACGTTGGGCCAGTTTCATTTCCACCTGCGGGAGATTGTGGGGGGCAATGAATAGCGAACAATGAACGGGGGAAAGTCTGGATCTATGCATCCACGAATGTACGAATGTACGAATGTACGAATTTGCGAATCTGAGGGCCTGCGGACCAGGGAGGTGATTACGTGGGGTGTATATCGTGCGTTGGTCTCTTGAGAGAATCTGCAGTCGAGGGGGACGAGGTGATCCTGCGCCTGAAAGAAGCGAGCTCCATACCGGTCGAGGCCGATAGCATCTGTCCCGACCATTTTGTCGGCTGCAGCCGGGCGGAGATCGAGGCGCTGCCTGCGCTGCGCGGCCGGCGCAAGGCGACGTTGGGCGACCTGTTCACCGTGGAGGGCGAGGACTCGGACCAGATCGTCGTCGAGGGCGACCTGCGGCACGTGAAGCACATCGGCCAGGGGATGAGCCAGGGAAAAATCACCGTCCACGGCGACGTGGGGATGCACCTGGGCGCACAGATGCGCGGCGGGGAGATCGTCGTCCACGGGAACGCCGATGCCTGGGCTGGCGCGCACATGTCCGGCGGCGTCATCCGGGTGCACGGGAACGCCGGTCCGATGCTCGGCGCAGCCTACCCCGGCGAAACGCGCGGCATGCGAGGCGGCGTCATCCTCGTGGACGGAGACGCCGGGCCCCGGGCCGGGGAGCGCATGCGCCGGGGTCTCATCGCCGTCCGGGGTAACCTGGGGGAGTTTGCCGGGGCGCGGATGATCGCCGGCTCGCTGTTCGTCTTTGGCGTGCTGGGAGCGCGGGCCGGGGCGGGGATGAAGCGGGGCACGATCGTCGCGCTGGGAGGGGCAGCGGACGGCCTCTTGCCCGTCTTCCGGTACGCCTGTTCCTACCGCCCGAGTTTCCTGCGCTTTTACCTGCGGCAGTTGCGCGAGTGGGGGCTGCCGGTCACGCCGGAGCAGGTCGAGGGCGTATATCGCCGCTACGCCGGCGACGTCACAACGCTAGGGAAGGGAGAGATCCTGGTCTATGATCAGCGACGTTTTTAGCGTTAACGAACGTGCAGTAAAGATCGTACAGCGGATGATCGCCGACGCCGAAGCGTTGGAACTGGCGGTGACCCAGCTCGGAAACGGAGCCACGGTCGTCGACGCCGGGGTGCAGGTGCCCGGCTCGTTGGAGGCCGGGCGACTCTTTGCCGAGGTGTGCCTGGGCGGGCTGGGCAAGGTCCGTTTCTGCGAACTGGACGTAGACGGCCTGTGGCTGCCTGGCGTGACCGTGTCGGTGAGCCACCCACCGGTGGCCTGCATGGCGGCGCAGTACGCGGGATGGGCCGTTAAGCAGGGCAAGTTCTTCGCCATGGGCTCCGGCCCGGCGCGGGCCCTCTACCGGGGAGAGCCGCTCTTCGAGCAGTTGGACTACCGGGATCGGACGGACGTGGCGGTGCTGGCGCTGGAGGGTCGCAAACTGCCTCCGGAGGAGGCGGCCGAAAAAGTGGCCGCCAAGTGCCAGGTCTCCCCGGACCACCTCTACCTCCTGGTCGCCCCCACGGCCAGCCTGGTCGGCTCGGTGCAGGTGGCGGCGCGGGTGGTCGAGACGGGGCTGCACAAGATGCTGGAGGTGGGTTTCGACATCGGCACCGGACGGGAGGGCTTCGTCCGCGTGCTATCGGGCTTTGGCACCTGCCCGCTGGCCCCCATCGCCAGGGACGACCTGCGGGCCATCGGGCGCACCAACGACGCCGTCCTCTACGGAGGCCGGGCCTGGTACACGGTCCGGGCGGACGACGCGCAGATCGAGGCGGTCATCGAGCAGCTTCCGTCCTCGGCGTCGCGGGACTATGGCACGCCCTTCTACGACCTGTTCCAGCGCTACGACGGCGACTTTTACAAGATCGACCCGCTGCTCTTCAGCCCGGCCGAGGTTGCGATCAACAACGTGACCAGCGGCCGTACCTTCCGCGCCGGTGGGGTAAACGCAGAGATGATCCAGAAGGCCTTGCTGGAGTGAAGATCGGCATCCTGGGCCAGCGAGGGGGCTGGCAC
>DATKTN010000122.1:0-3082 GCA_035531135.1 Anaerolineae bacterium | reverse complement strand
GCACAGGTGCGCCGTCTTCCAGGCAGGACAACCCAATTGCGGACATCACGGATCCGAAGGAGCTGCTGAAGATCGCAATGCGGGGGACCAGGAGGGGAGGCGGCACATAAGCCAGGAGGATATACGAGATGGCCGTAACATTGAACGATGCGGCGAAGCAGATGACGGATCCCTTGCGCAAGGGGATCCTCATGAACCTGATCCGGTACAGCGATATTCTGGCGCTGGTTCCGTTCGAGAACGTGGGCGCGCTCGACAGCATCGCCATCCGCTGGCAGGGGCTGCCGGCGGCCGCGTTCCGTAAGATCAACGCCGGATACACCGAGGGATCGGGGACGACCGAGCAGATCGTGGAATCGGTAAAGGGACTCGGGGGTGACGTGGACATCGACCGGGTGTTCGAGAAGGTCAACAACTACATCGAGGACCCGGGCGTGACGCAGACGGCGATGAAGACGAAGGCAACGTCGTTCGTGTTCAACCAGTACTTCGTCAAGGGGTCACCGGTGCTGGACGCCGATGGTTTCTACGGGCTGGAGTACCGCGTGGATAACCTGCCAGCGCGGCAGAAGTTCGCGCTGGGCACGGCGGGCACACCGTTCGACTGCACGGCAGACACGGCCAGCGAGCACAAGTTCCTGGATGGTCTGCACAAGCTCAACGAGGTCGTGGGAGGGGCAGACGCCTTCTTCTGCAACTTCGAGATGCGCCTGGGCGTGGGGCGGGTGCTGCGGCGGCTGGGCCTGCTGGATACCTCGAAGGACCAGTTCGACCGGACGATCTACAGCTTCGGCGGCACGCCGATCGTGGACGTGGGGTTGCAGCGGGACCAGGCGACGGAGATCATCACCGACACCGAGGACCCGGGCGACGGTGTTGGCGACACCACGTCCATCTACGCGGTCAAGTTCGGGACGGACGACGGGCTGATCGGGATCCAGTTGGACGAGCTCGAGGCATACTGGGTGGGGGGCGACGATCACGAGCTGGAGGCGAAGCCGGTCAAACGCTTGCGGATCGACTGGTGGGTGGGGCTGGCGGGGTTCGGCTCGTACTACGCGGCGCGGATGTATAATCTGGAACCCGCGACCTCGTGGACGTAGGAGGAATGCGATGGCTAACAAGGGACGCTTCAGTGGAACCGCGTTCGACAGTCTGTTGATGCTGAACGACGGCAGCGCGACGATGTCCGCGACGGGCACCGGCGAGGGTGTGGAAGTCAACGAGACGCCGGCGCACGGGGCGACGGCGAAGATCATCGTGCCGGGCGATCAGGACGGTGGCACGCTGGTGGTCGAGGTCCAGGCGGCGGACACGGACCTGGAGGCGAACTACGCGACGGTGGCGACGAGCGAACCCATCGCGGCCGTCGGGGAGTACGACGTGCGGTTCTCGACGCAGCGCAAGTACGTGCGCGAGAAGCACACGGTGACGGGGACGAACCCCGGCAAGGTGTCGATCGGGGTGGTCACGCACGGGTTCTAGTGCGTGGTGGAAGGTAAGAGGGGCGGGGCCGAGAGGTCCCGCCCCACAACAGGGAGGCGAGGGGTGCGCTTTGCGATAGCGGTGATCCACACACGCCCGTTCAGCGGACCGTATCTGGATTCGATGCTGGGACTGGTCAAGCCGGCGGACGGGTTCGATTTCATCCGGGTCCCGGACCTGGCCACTGACCAGGCGCGCGAGGCGGCAGCGGAGCGGTTCATGCAGTCGGGGTGCGACACGTTGCTGCAGGTAGACGACGACATGATCCTGCCACCGCTGACGCTGGAGCGGCTGGCGAGTTGGGACGTCGACCTGGTGCACGCGCTGTGCGCGACGCGCACGTACCCGCCGGTGGTGGGGATGTACCAGCGGTCGAGGGTGGAGGAGGGGCGGGAGCTGATGGAGGTCGAGCGCTGGCAGGTGCTGCGCTGGCTGCTGGCACATCCGGAGGCGATGGGGCGGACGCCGGTGGTGCTGGAGCCGCGGCCGGCGGATGCGCTGGCACCGACGCGGGTCTGTGGCACCGGCTGTTTGCTGGTCAACCGGCGCGTATTCGAGCGGGTCGGGCGGCCGTGGTTCAAATGCAGCAGGCCTCATCACGGGGAGGACTTTTATTTCACGAGCAAGGCGCGGGAGGCGGGGTTCCAGCCGTACATTGATCGGAGTGTGATAGTCGGTCACGAGTGGGGCACCGCGTGGGCGATGCCGCGAGACTGGCTGGTGACGATGCTGGGCGAGTGGGCGCTGGTGCGGTTGCCGCATCTCCTCGACGGGATGGGATTGTGGGAACAGGGCGAGCCAGAAGAGGCGCAGGCGTGATGGCACTCGTTGCGTTGTCCCTGGCTGCGGGCCTCATGGTGCTGGAATGGCGGGTGGCGACGGGGAACCGGGGCCGTGACTGCAATGGGTGGGGGGCAATCCCGGGGACGCTGACGCGGGACAACGCAGCGCCGATGCGGTATCGGGTGCTGGTTGGGTGGACGTTTCTGGCGATGGGCTGGCTGGTACGCCACCTGCGCGGACGGGGGCTGACGGTGCAGGGATGGCAGTACCAGGTGCTGAAGGGATTACTGCTGTGGGGCGCGCTGGCGGTGGCGGGGGAGTTGATCGGGCTGGCGGGGATGGCAATGCTGGCGGTGCTGGTGGGCACCACGTTCGAGTTCGACTATTGGGATTGCTATGCGGAGCTCATGGGCGTGGGACTATGCCTGGTGGGGTCGCCGTGGGCGGCGCTGGCGGGGGGGCTGGTGTGGGGCCTGAGCCGGGAGACGGCGATCCTGGCGCCGGCGCTGGGCTTGCTGGCCGGGGGGCCGTGGTGCGGGCTGGCGGCGTTGAGTGGGCCGCTGGCGCTGGGGGTGGTCCGGCTGGTGCAGGGCAGGGCGGGGTTGTACTGCGAGCGCTGGACGCTGAGGGCGTACAACGTGCCGGACCTGCGCCAAGCGCGAGAGATCGGCGATGTGGGGCCCTGGCTGTCCATCGGGTGGATGGTGGCGGGGATCGTGACGGCCGTGTGGGGGCGGGGGCGGATGCCGGCGGCGCTGGCCGGGACGATGCCGGTGGCGCTGGTGTGGCTGGTGGCGGGGTGGACGATGGCGCG
>DATKTN010000121.1:0-9732 GCA_035531135.1 Anaerolineae bacterium | reverse complement strand
GCCGTCCCGAGCCGCCCTCTGGATCGCCGGCCCGCCGGGATAGGGAAGCCCCAGCAGCCGCCCCACCTTGTCGAAGGCCTCGCCCGCCGCGTCGTCGAGCGTGCCGCCCAGGTACTCGTACTGGCCGTGGTCGTGCACCAGCACCAACTCGGTGTGGCCGCCGGAGACGATGAGCGCCAGCAGTGGGAACTCTAGCCCCCGCCCCTCCCCAGGCCCCCGCGCCTGCGGGGGAGGAGTCGCCGCACGCTCGCTTTCCACCTCCAACCAGTGGGCATAGATGTGCGCCTCCAGGTGGTTGACCCCCAGCAGTGGCAGCCCGCGCCCCAGCGCCAGCCCCTTGGCGGCGTTGACCCCCACCAGAAGCGAGCCCGCCAACCCCGGCCCGTACGTCACGGCCACGGCGTCCAGGTCATCAAAGCCCAGGTGGGCCTCACGCATGGCCTGCTCGATCACGGGCACGATGGCCTCGACGTGGGCGCGGGAGGCGATCTCGGGAAACACGCCGCCGTAGCGGGCGTGGAGTTCGACCTGCGAGGCGACGACGTTGGAGAGAATACGCCGCCCATCCCCAATCACGGCCGCGGCGGTCTCGTCGCAGGAGGTTTCAATCGCCAGGATACGGGTCACGGCCATAGCTCACTGTACCTCAATCACCAGATCTTTGGGAAAATCGGTCAGGTTGTGAACCCCGCCATCGGGATCGATCCACAGGTCGTCCTCGATGCGGATGCCAAATCCCCGGTCAGGGTAGTATAGCCCCGGCTCGCAGGTGAAGACGTGGCCGGGTTGAAGCACGTCGGTGTTGCTCGGCACGTCGCCGAAGCGCGGCTCCTCGTGCACCGCCAGCCCCAATCCGTGGCCCAGGGAGTGCACGTAGCCCACCTCGGTCCTGGAGTCGCTGGCGACGGTGGGGTGACCCCGGCTCTCGAAGAACTCGCACGTCATCTGCTGGTAGCACCGGGCCTCCGTCTCAACCTCGTAGGCCTCGAGCAATTTGGCCTGGCATTCGTACACGTCCCGATACGCCTTCTCGATCTCTGGCGGCGCATAACCCAGGCAGAAGGTGCGGGTCACGTCGGCAAAGTACCCCCCGCCCACCTCGCGCGGAAAGATGTCAAAGACGATGGTTTTTCCCAATGCCAACACATCGTCGGGGCTGCCCTTGCTGTGGGGAATGCCCGCGTCGCGCCCGATGGCGAAGATGAAGCCTTCGGGATCTTCGAGTCGCTGCTCGGCGATGAACCGGCTGATCTCCTCGTGCACTCGCCCGATGGTCAACGGCGTGCCGTCGGCTTCTACCAGCACCTCGTCTTTCACCCAGTGCACCTGGAGAAACTCGACGGTGCGGGCCACGACGTCGCAGGTGCGCCGTCCCATCTCCCGGATGCGCTTGGCCTCGTTGGAATCCTTCGTCGCACGGGCCGCGTCGATCGGCGTCACGTCCAAGTCGCCGTGGACCTCGATGCCCTCCAGTTGCGCGTCCAACGCGTTGAGCAGCACCCAGGCGCGACCCTGATCCGCCATCCCGTAGAAACCCACCCGGCCACGCACGCCCAGGTCGGCGAACATGCGGCGGTACAGTTCGACGACGGCGGCCAGCCGGTCACCTTTCTCGCGGAGGATGCCCACAAAGTCGTACTTGCCCATGTTCACGATAGCAAGCCCGCTGGCGGCTGCCTCGTCTCTTTCAATCGGCGAGCACACCAGCACGGGCTCCTCGCCCCGCCTCTTGATCACGTACCCGCCCGAGACTCCAGCGCCGTTGGTCATATAGTACATGGCAGGGTTGCCGTGTGTGCCCCCCCCAACGGTCACTGCATCCAGCCCGCGCTCTTCCATCAAGTGGTCCAGGTCTTGTTTCATCCGTGCTACCCTCCCATAGCTTATGCGGACTTTTTCGGTCCAGCCTTCCACAAATGTTCCATATAGACTCGTCTGCCGCTAGCCAGCTATTTTGCCTGCTCCCACTCCCGACGTGATACTCCTGCCTGCCTCAGTATCCGGGCCAGCAGATCGGGTCCGACTTCCCGCCGGTGTGGATTGGGGATTGTCAACACCAGATCGCCCTTGATCATATATGGATGCTTGCCACCAGAGAATGGACCCTCGAAACCCAACTCTCCAAGCCGCTGCACCAGCTCCGACCATTTCACAGGTGACAGTTTAGGCATGCGCAGGCATCTCCTCAAGCAGGCGAATGGCCACTCCTTCAATAGGCGGCAGGTCCAACCCACGCTGCAACCGTACAATGATCCAGCCTTCGAGTACCTCCTCCAGGTTCCGGCGACATTCCTCCAGCGTTTTACCCGTTGCCCAAACTCCCGGACAGGCAGGAATCTCGCCATAGTATGGCTCGTCATCGTCAATGATCTCGTAGTGGGCCTTCTCCATGGCCTTCTGGATGTACTGAACGATCATCTCGTCACCTCCACAATCACCCTCACCAGTTCCCGCTCCTCCTCCGGCAACACCGTGCGCGGGTCCAGCACCACCCGACCCTCCTCGATGCGGGCCACCACCGGCGGGTCGCTGGCCCGCAGCGCAGCCGCCAACTGATCGGGGTGCGCCACCGGAAGCGCGACCAGTTTCGTCGGCAGCGTCTCGCCGGGTAGGCTGCCCCCGCCCACCGTCGAGTGCCCGTCCACGACCTCGGCCGGGACGCCAGCGCGCCGCAGATTGCGCCGCCACCGGCGCGCCCGCCGCTCAATCTCTGCCACGGAGGTGGCGATCATCCGCCAGACCGGGACCTCGCCGGTGGCCTCGTCCTTCAGGTAGTGCAGCAGCGTCGCCTGCAGGCCGGCCAGGCAGAGCTTGTCGGCCCGCAGCGCGCGCGCCAGCGGATGGCGCTTGAGCGGCTCCACGTACGCCGCCTGCCCGACGATGATCCCGGCCTGCGGGCCGCCCAGCAGCTTGTCGCCGCTGAAACAGACCACTGCCGCACCCGCCGCGACGTCCTCCTGCACCATCGGCTCGTGCGCCAGCCCAAACTGAGCCGTGTCGAGCAGCGCGCCACTCCCCAAGTCGTCCATCACCGGCAGGCCGCGCTCTGCACCCAGCGCGACCAGCTCGGGCAAGGATGGCTCGGTCGTGAATCCCAGGATGCGGAAATTGGAGTGGTGCGCCCGCAAGATCAGCGCCACGTCCTCGTGCGCCTCCAGCGCTGCCGCGTAGTCGCGCAGGTGGGTGCGGTTGGTCGTGCCCACTTCGATCAGCCGCGCCCCGCTCTGCGCCATCACATCGGGCACACGGAAGCCACCGCCGATCTCCACCAGTTGTCCCCGCGAGATGACCACGCCCCGGCCCTGCGCCAGCCCGGTCAGCGCCAGGAGCACCGCCCCGGCGTTGTTGTTGACCACAAGCGCCGCCTCCGCCCCGGTCAGCCCGCACAGCAGCCGTTCCGCGTGCACCGTGCGGTAGCCACGCCGTCCTGCCTGCAGGTCGTACTCCAGCGTGGAATAGCTCCCGCCGGCCGCCTCCATCGCCGCCCGTGCGGCGGCCGAGAGGGGAGCTCGCCCCAGATTGGTGTGGATGACGACACCGGTGGCATTGACGACCCGGCGCAGCGTCGGGGCCAATCGCTCCCGCAGGCGGGCCCCCGCCCGCGCCACCAACGCCGCAACGTCCGGCACGTCCGCACCGGCCCGCACGTCATCGCGGACCAATTCGAGCGTCTCGCGCAGCCCATCCACCGTCTGGCGGTGGCCGTAGGCGGCGATCAACGCCTGTACAGCCTCCTCGCCGAGCAGCCGGTCCACGCTGGGGAGTTGACGTAATTTCCCGATGTTCATTCGTCTCCACCGTTGATCACTGGTCATTCTGCCGATCTGTATTATACTCCGAAACAGGTCAGAGCAGAAGGGCAAGGAGACTGGCAACTCAAGGCAGTTTGACTTGAAAGCAGGATAGTGGTACACTACAAGCAGCAGGGCGGGCCACAGCATTGGGATTCTGACCTGCGTCGGTTTGCCAGTGAAGCAGGTGAAAGGGAGGCTCATCGAATGGCAGAAGAGAAAAAAGTAGTCGTCTGCATTGAGGACGAGCCCGAGATGATCGATCTGGTCAAACTGATCCTCGGGCGCAAGGGGTTCGATCTCATCGGCGCCGTCGGTGGTCGTGAGGGTCTGGAGACAGTGCGTACACTCAAGCCCGACCTCGTTCTGCTGGACCTGATGATGCCGGACATGGACGGTTGGGAGGTCTATCAGCAGATGAAAGCAGACGACGAACTGAAGGACATCCCAGTTGTCGTCGTCACTGCCAAGGCGCAGAGCATCGACAAGGTGCTAGGACTCCACATCGCCAAGGTGGATGACTATGTGACCAAGCCGTTCGGTCCGCAGGAACTGCTGCACAGTGTGAGAAAAGTACTGGGGCTCCCCACCCAAGCATGACGGTTCGCGCCGTCGTCTTCACGGGGTCCCATTCGCACGATCTGAGCATGTTGCGCTTGGTGACCAAGTGGCGATGTGTCGAGCTTTTGAGAATCGTTCCAGCAGGATTGAAGGGCGGTGGTGAGGGGACAATCCCGCAGCCATCGCCCATTGGTTTCTGAAGAGGCTACTCTATGGACAGGAGGAAAGGCGGGCCATGGAACTCGTGGTGGTGCAGATTGACAAGCCGGAGGCTGTGAATCTCATTCTGGGCCAATCGCACTTTATCAAGACGGTGGAGGACATACACGAGACGCTGGTATGCAGCGTTCCGGGCATCAAGTTTGGCCTGGCCTTCTGCGAGTCTTCGGGGCCAGCACTGGTACGCGCCAGCGGCACCGACGATGATTTGATCGAACTGGCGAAGCGGAATGCGCTGGCGCTGAGCGCGGGGCACAGTTTCATCGTCTTCCTGGGCGAAGGATTCTACCCGGTTAACGTGTTGAACGTGGTCAAGACGGTGCCCGAAGTGTGCCACATCTTTTGCGCCACGGCCAACCCGGTTGAAGTCATCCTAGCCGAGACCGAGCAGGGGCGCGGCATCCTCGGCGTAATCGATGGCGCTCACACGAAGGGTATCGAAACGGAGAATGACGTTGTTCAGCGCAAGGACTTTCTCCGCATGATCGGCTACAAGCTGTAGCAGTTCCGCAGCCATCCCCCACCGACAGATGTGATGGACGCCAGCGCTGCACTGCAGATGTTTCTCAACGCTCATCGGCTAAAGTGCATTCCGCGCACCGGTTGGGTGATGCGAGGCATCGCTGGCGCCGAGAGCGTGGCCGATCATAGCTTTGGTGTGGCCTTCATCTCCCTGATCCTGGCCGAGATGGTCGATCAGCCCCTGGACAAGGCCAAGCTGTTGACCATCGCGCTGCTCCACGACCTGCCGGAGAGTGTGATCGGTGATGTAGCCACTCCGGCAGCAGCCTATTTTCCCCCTGGCGCGAAGCGGAACGCCGAGACAGGGGCTTTGGACGAATTGTTGCACGGGCTCCCCTGCGCTGAGCATTGGCACTCCTGGTGGCAGGAATTCGAGGCAGGAACGAGCGTCGAGGGGCGACTCGTCCGCGATGCCGACCGGCTCGACATGCTCATTCAGGCGCACGTCTACGAACAGACGACGGGGAATCGCCGGTTGGCAGAGTTCTGGCCTCCTGCAGGCGAATCATCTTTTGAATTCTCTGCCGCACAGGCGCTGTACAGGGAGCTTGTGGAGCTACGCCAACGGCCTACACGACGCGGTGACTGCACATAGCAATGTGGATGACGGTGTGGAACGAGACACGGGGAGAGCGATTGCTAGGGCGTGTCCGCCGCTGTGCCAGTTTCCTCTGTCGCCTGCGCGGGCTGACCTTCCGGCGAACGCTGGGCGACGACGAGGGGGTGTTGCTGGTAGGCCGCCAGGAGAGCCGCGCCGACACGGCCATCCATATGTTCTTCGTCTTCGTTCCCATCGCCGCGATATGGGTGGACCGGACCGGGCGGGTGGTAGACGCACAACTGGCGCGCCCGTTCCGCCCACTCTACGTCCCGCGTGCGTCAGCTCGGGACGTGTTGGAGGGACCACCAACGTTGTTGGAGCGGGTGCAAATCGGAGATCAACTGCGCTTTGGAGGACCGCGAGGTGAATCGTAGGTTCATCGTTGCCCTGGCTATCCTGGTGTGGATCGGGGCGTCAGCCGTGCCGGTACAGGCCCAGTCGGGCGGGCCGACTGCGCAGACGCCAGTGCCGCAGACGCCAGCGTCGCAGACGCCAGCGTCGCAGACGACGGTGCACATAGTGCAGCGAGGTGAGACGCTGTTCTCCATCGCCCGGCAGTACGGGTTAACGGTAGATGGCCTCGCCCACACCAACGGCATCCCTGACCCCCGGCAGATTTACGTCGGTCAGCGGCTCGTCATTTCCGGAGGCAGGGGGGCTGTCGATGCGACAATGACAATGCCCCATGTAGTCCAGGCGGGCGACACGTTGGCCTCTATCGCCAGGCGCTACCTCACCACCTGGCAGACACTGACCCAGGCCAATGGTCTGCTCTCTCCTCACGCGATCTATGCAGGGCAGATTATCCAGGTACCAGTACTCAACACACCTGCCGGCGAGGAGGAAGCGCCCCGTCCATCGATAATCGGGGGCGTGGCCTACATCGTACGTCCCGACGATACGCTGCTCCGCATCGCGCTGCGCTATGGTGTCTCGCCCTGGACACTGGCGGCTGCCAGCCGCGTTGCGAACCCGGCACTGATCCATCCAGGGCAGGAACTGGGCATCCCTGGCGAAGGGGCTGGCTTGTTGCCTGAGCCCTTTGCCGCTGTCGAGGTCCGGCCACTGCCAGTGGCGCAGGGAACGACCATGGTGATCACCGTGCGCACAACAGAACCGGTCACACTGGAGGGCGGGCTATTTGGACAGGAAGTGCGCTTTGCCGAGGCAAGGGGCATATATTACGGGCTGGTGGGGGTCCACGTGTTCACAGAGCCAGGCCTATACGAGCTGGAGTTGAAAGCTGTAGACGGTCGAGGGCGACACACGACGATCACCACAGGGGTCATCGCCGAGGATGGGCGCTTCGGATATGAGCGGATTGATCTGCCTGCCAGCCGAACCAGCCTGCTCGATCCGGCGGTCATCGCCGCGGATCGTGAGCGCCTCGACGCGCTGCGCCGCACGTTTACGCCGAAACGACATTGGACGATGCCCTTCCAGCGCCCGTGCGTGGGGACGATCTCATCCTATTACGGCACTCATCGCGCCTACAGTGGAGGACCATACACCAGCTATCACAGCGGCGTTGATTTTCGAGCCCCGGGCGGGACGCCGGTGCACGCACCCGCTGGGGGCATCGTGGTGTTGGCCGACCCGCTGGCGCAGTGGGGCAATGCCATTGTGATCGACCACGGTTGGGGCGTCCTGACCGGCTACGGGCATCTCTCGGCGATCGAGGTACAGGTCGGCCAGCAGGTCTCGCAGGGTGATCTAATCGGCAAAGTGGGCAGCACAGGACTGTCGACGGGCGCACATCTGCATTGGGAAATGTGGGTTGGCGGAAATAGCGTAAACGGACTGCAGTGGTTGGAAGAGTCTTACCCCTGGACAGAGCCCGAGTGGTTGGCGATCGGTGGTTGAGGATCGGCGAACCATCCACATCATCTCCGTTGCAGGGGCTACTCTTCCTCGATCACCATCCGTGCCTCATCGACGTATCTTTCCGGCACCAGGATGCAGACCTCTCCCAGGCCATCCACTGTGATGCCGATGATGGGGCCTATGCTCTCATAGTCCAACAGCACAGGTATGCCTGCCGTCTCTAACTTGGCCTTAATCACCTGAGCTTTCAACAATCCTTGCGCCACATAGACTGAGATCAACCCAGGATGACGTGACCGCTCGCCTTGTTTCTCATGTCCTGTTTCTGGCACCTTTGACCTCCCTTGACGTCGCTCCCAGTGTGCCTCAACTCGGCATATTTGTCAAACTGGCACAAGCCTGGTATAATCGCGCAAGTAATCTAGGGCGACACGTATGTAGGAGACATGACGTTGATCCAACGCAAGACTCAGAACCCTGCTTATTGGGGTGACGAGTTCACAATTACTCCCGAGGACCTCCAGTATCTCAGCACGCTGTTGGTCGAAGAGGAACTGCCACGCTCGGCAGAGGAATTGGGCCGAGCGTTGGTCTTGCACCGTTGCCGCCAGGAAGAAGCGCTCATCGAACGTGCGATGTCCCAGGGGACTCCGTACAGGCCCAAGCGCAGGTACGAGATCGGTGAGCGAGTAGTCTTTCCAGCACTGGGCTACCGTGCGGCGGAAGTCGTCGGCGTGCGCGACGGTCACAACCCCGAGTATGGTCCATTTCGAGTCATCCAAGCGGAATTTGAAGAAGGCGAGAAGCGCGAATTTGCATCGGAATTGATGACCGATCACGTGCTCAATGACGAGTCGCAGGCTGGCAAGGCGGCAGGCGCGGAACAGCATACGCCAGAAGAACTGGCTACACTATATGGCTCACAGGTCGGGGCAGTGCTGAAGAAGGAACTCGAATCTGAACCCAGTTTTGTTCGTCTGGCCAACAAGTGGTTCCGCAAAGATCTACTGGTGGACGTGCACGTGGGCCATCTGAACCTGGCGGAGGCCGTGCTCGACATGGCAGGGGGAGGGCCACTGGTGACAGAGGCGCTGCTGGGCGACCTCGAACTGCCAGAGGAAATCACCCCCCAGTTGCGCGTCTTCTCGCTCAACTACGCACTCCAGGAGGACGAGCGGTTTGACGAGGTGGGACCAGCGGGAGAGGTGCTGTGGTTTCTGCGCCGCATGGAGCCGGAAGAGGTGCAGTCGGTCCCCACTCGCCTGCAATATCAGCCTCTGGATTATGATCCCGCGTTGCTGACCAGCGAGATGGTGGCGCTCGAGCAGGAGTTGGACGACGAGTGGTCCAACCTGAACAGTCCCGCAGAGGTACCTGAACCAGTGACGGTCGTACTGACCTATCCTCACTGGAAGTCTGGCACTTTGCCACTCTCAAGCCAGTTGGCGCGCGTGTTTCCAACCGGCCGCACGCGGCGCATTCGCTTCAGCCTGGTGGATGGCGAGACAGGAACAGAGATACCCACCTGGGTTGTGCGGGAAGGGCGCTACGTGTACGGCCTGGAAGAGTGGTATCGTGCAAACGACGTACTGGCGGGATCCTACCTGGAACTGGCGCGCGGTGAGAAGCCAGGGACGGTTGTCATTCGGCAACGTGGACGTCGCCCCAGGCGGGAGTGGGTGCGGGTCGCCCTACCAGTCGGAGGCCATCTCACCTTCGAGGTGCGCAAGAAACTCATCGCCTGCGAGTATGATGAGCTGATGATCGTGGCAGAAGAGGACTCCACAGCGATGGACGCGGTGTGGACGCGCACACACGAGCAGGAGTTGCCGCTGAGCAGATTAATCACCGAGATTTTCCCCGAACTGGCCAAGCTGAGTCCCCAGGGCACTGTCCACGCAGCTACACTGTACAGCGCGGTCAACGTTGCGATGCGCACGCCACCTGGGCCACTGCTGGCGGAGCTGGTCGTCAGCGGTGTGTATGCACCAGTGGGTGACAATTACTGGGTTCTACACAAAGGTCCTAGTGGAGTCTAGAGCTGTCGATGAGCAAGATACCAGTTCCCCCCTCGCTACCTAAACTGGTCAAGCCTACGCTTGACACGCCCTTTCACATTGACTATCGCTGGTGGGAGCGGAAGGGGATACATGTCGGCGTGGAGTTGCGAACCCACCTTTGCGAGGAACACCGCGAGGTCTTTAGCGAATACTT
>DATKTN010000120.1:0-2196 GCA_035531135.1 Anaerolineae bacterium | reverse complement strand
GTGCGCTACGGCCTCACCAGCCTCACGCCAACGCGTGGCACCCCGGAGCGATGGTTGGCCCGCAAACGCGGCCACTGGCAGATCGAAAATCGGCTGCAGCGCATCAAAGCTGTCACCTTCGGCGAAGACCAGAGCCTGATTCACACCGGGCCCGGGCCGACCGTGATGGCGCTCTTGCGCGACACCGCCCTGAATCTCCTTCATCGCCACGGCGTCCGACGCATCGCGGCCCGCCTGCGCGCTTTCAGCCAATACCCCGAACAACCCCTTGCTCTCGTCTTGGCGGCGCCTATCGCTCACGCATAAGCACTAGGGTCTGTCTGCGAAGGGGTAGACGGGGAGGATGCGACGACATGAACGCACGGATGACCAGTGGGAGCGGCGCGCTCCGTTCCGTCCGCCTCAACGACCCGCGACGGGACGACCCGCCAAGGATCAGCGCACGCTCATCAAGGGCATTCTTTGGGTACGCAAGACCGGTGCGCCGTGGCGCGACCTGCCGGAGCGTTACGGACCCTGGCGGACTGGCTCTAGTCGCTTCCGCCGTTGGCCGCAAGCCAGCATCTGGGACACGGTGCTCCGCGGTTTGCAGGCCGAAGCGGCCCACGAGGGCACGCTTGACGGCGCACGGGCGCTGATCAAGGGCAGGAGCATCCGCGCCCACCACCATGCCGCCGGGGCGCGCAAAGGGGGGACCCACCGGACCAAGGGCTCGGCCGGAGCCGCGGCGGCTTGGGGAGCAAACTCCACCTGATCACCGAGCGCCGCGGTAAACCCATCACGCTCCGCTTGACGGCCGGGCAGCGGCACGAGAGTCCCGACGCGATTCCGCTTGTGGAACCGGCGCGACTGCGGCTATGGCCTGACGCGGTGGCGGGCGCTAAGGGGTACCGCGGGACAGACCTGCGCCCCTGGCTGGGCGCACGGGAGATCGTGGCCGTGATCCCCCACCGCACTGACGAGCGGGGACCGAACGCATACGACCGGGAACTCGATAAGGAACGGTCGATGATCGAGCGCACCCTCAACCGCCGCAAGCACCACCGGCGGGTTGCCACCCGTTACGAGAAATTGGCGGCAACGTACCTCGCGCTGGTCACCATCGCCCGCATCCTGGAATGGCTTTGACTTTGCAAACACGCTCTAGTACTCCAGCGACAGTTATGAGTCATTGGCGGCAGCCGGGTCGGTGAGGATGGCCAGGATCTGCGACCCAATGCCAGCATGGCGCCACTCCTGATAGCGTGCGTAGATCGTATGCCAGGGACCGAACCGCTCGGGAATCTCGCGCCAGGTGGCTCCCGCCCGCATGACCCAAAGCATGCCGGCCAAGAGGGGGCGTGGATCATAGGCCGGACGACCCGTACTTGCTCGCGGCGGGAGGATGGCCGCCAACAGCAAGCGCCGCACCTCCGGCACGGTCATGGGAAGCAGGCCACCGGTCCCCCCTTTTGCTCATCACGCAGCTGCCGGCGGGTCACTTCCAGGTAGGCGTAGGCGCGCATGGCGAGGGTGATATGCCGATACCAAGCCCGCCACTTGCGGACCTCATACTGATCCAAGCCCACGAGGCCCTTGGCGTCCTCGAAGCGCTCCTCGATGGCCCAGCGCATCCCGGCGACGCGCACTAAGGTCTCCAGGGAAGTACTCGCAGGACCGAACGCGCGGAAGTAGGCCAACTCCGTCGGGTCACTCAGGCTGCGACGGACGAGCAGCCAATGCCCCAGTTCCCCGACCCGGCCATACGGTAGCGCGAGGCAGGTCCAGTCATACCAGCGCTCGCCTTGACTCCCTGCGCCACACGAGAGGCGGCCCCCGCCGCCGTCAGGGAGGCGACCAGCGCGTCTGCTCGTTCTTGCATGCCGGCCTGCCAAATCGGATGGTTGCTGGAGACGGCCAGGACATAGGGCTGGTGGATCTGCTCGAACCAGCGGCGCAGGTCGGTGTCGTTGCCGTAGAGTTCATCCCCCGTCACCCAAGCCGCCGGGACGTCCGCCTCCAAGGCCCGCTCCAGCATGCGGCGCGCAAGCTGCGGCTTGGTCGCAAAGGTGACGGTCTCAGGAACGCCCGCTTCCCGGCGTCGGGCCGGGTCCGCGGCCCACTCCTCGGGTAGATAGAGCTCGCGGTCGACAAAGGCTTGGCCCTTCGCACTCGCATAGCCCAGGAAGACGCCGATCTGGCAATGCTCGCGTCGTC
>DATKTN010000119.1:0-5845 GCA_035531135.1 Anaerolineae bacterium | reverse complement strand
GCTCGTGCACTTTGGCAGTCAGACTTGCGATGTAGCCAACCCGTTGGCCGATGTCATATGATCACACAACGGGACGTGCAAGCGTCGCCGGTAGGTTCAAGTTGCATAGTCACATTATAACTGTCGAAGACAGGCTAAGCGTAGCCTTGCCCGTCATTCTGAGCGTAGCGAAGAATCTCGGGGAACGCCGGAAAGGCCGGGATTGTCTCGCAATCGTAACATAATCTAAGGAGGCTTCGAGAGATGGCAGACATGTTGCAGAAAATCGCCTCGAACGTGTACGACGGCGACGACGACGCGGTCGCCGGATTGGTCCAGGAGGCACTCGATCAAGGGCTGGCCCCGCAGGACATCCTGTCCGGCGGGCTGATCGCCGGCATGGACGAGGTGGGCAAGGATTTCAAGGCCGGCGAGCTCTTTGTGCCCGAGGTGCTCATCGCCGCCCGCGCCATGCACGCCGGCATGGGCGTCCTGCGCCCGCTGCTGGCGGAGAGCGACGTGCCCAGCGCGGGCAAGTTCGTCATCGGCACGGTCCAGGGCGACCTGCACGACATCGGCAAGAACCTGGTGCGGATGATGATCGAGGGGGCGGGCTTTGAGGCGATCGACCTGGGGACGGACGTGAAGGCGGAGGCCTTCGTGGAGGCGGTGCGCGAGCACCGGCCGGCGCTCGTGGGGATGAGCGCGCTGCTGACGACGACGATGGTGAACATGAAGGGTACGATCGAGGCGTTGGAGGAGGCGGGGTTGCGCGACTCGGTCAAGGTGATGATCGGCGGCGCGCCGGTGACGGCGGCGTTTGCCGAGGAGATCGGGGCCGACGCGTACGCGCCCGACGCAGCCAGTGCGGTGGACGTCGCCCGGAGTTTCGCCGCGTAAGAGTCAGCCAGGGGGCTATCCGAAAGTCCCGATGCTCCCGCTGGACCACAGTCCGGCGGCCGGGGAGCGCGGACTGTGGTCCGCGCGGAGCCGGGGTTATTTTCGGAGCAGATACTGAGAAAGAACCTCCCGCAGATTCTTTCGAATCTGCGGGAGCGCAAAACCAGGGAGGGGCGCAATGGCCAGGAAACATCGCGGCCCGAAAGGCCTGATGGGCGGGCAGTATAGGCCGCTGACCGACGGCCAGGTGTCGCGCATCCACGAGGCGGCGCTGACCATCCTCGAGCGCACCGGCGTGCACGTCGAGGAGCCCGAGGCGCTGCGGTTGTTCCAGGAGGCCGGCGCGATCGTCGCGCACAACGGCCCGCGCGTGCAGTTGCCCCGGGCGCTCGTTGAGGACGCCGTCGACTGGGCCCCCTCGCGGGTCCTGCTTGCCGGGCGCGATCCCCGGTGGGATCTGGATCTGGGGGGCGCGCGGGTGCACATCGGCACGGGCGGCGCGGCGCTGACCGTCCTGGACGTGAAGACGGGGCAGAAGCGCCCGGCGGTGCTGCGCGACGTGGCCGAACTGGCCCGTCTGGTGGACGGGCTCGACAACGTCCATTTCTATCTGGTGCCGGTGTACCCCACGGACCTGGGCAAGGATGCGGTCGACGTCAACACCTACTACGCCGGCCTGGCCAACACGACCAAGCACGTCCAGGCGGGTGTCTACACCGTCCAGGGCATCCGCGACACGGTCGAGATGTGCGAGCGCATCGCCGGCGGGGCAGAGCCGCTGCGCGAACGTCCCATCGTCTCCTTTATCACCTCCTGGCTCGTCAGCCCGCTCAAGCTCGCCACCGACGTCACCACGCTGCTCATCGAGACCTGCCGCCAGCGCATCCCCGTGGTGCTCTCGGGCGCGCCGATGGCCGGCTCCACCGCGCCGGTGACGCTGGCCGGGATGCTGGCGCAGCTCACCGCCGAGCAATTGTCCGGGGTCGTGCTGGCCCAGTTGGCCCACCGGGGCGCGCCGCTGCTGATCGGTCCGATCCCGGCGACGGCCGACATGCGGACCGGGCGCTACCTGGCCGGGGCGGCCGAGTTTGGGCTGGCGAACGCCGCCATGGCCCAGATGGCCCAGTTCTATCGCCTGCCCATCTACAACTCGGCCGGCATGACCGATGCCAAGACCCCCGACGTGCAGGCTGGCTTTGAGAAGGCGATGAGCGTGGTCCTGGCGGCCCTGGCCGGCAGCAACTTTGTCCACCACGCGGCCGGGATGCTCGAGAACATGAACATGGTCGCGGCGGAGCAGTTTGTCATCGACAACGAGATCCTCGGGATGACGATGCGCGTCCTGCAGGGCATCGAGGTGAACGACGAGACGCTGGCGCTGGACGTGATCGACGAGGTCGGCCCGGGCGGCCACTTTCTGATGTCCGCACACACGATCCGCCACATGCGCTCCGAGCTCTACTACCCCTCGGCGGTGGTAGACCGGCAGGGATGGGAGATGTGGCAGCAGGACGGCGGCCGGGACGCGGTCGAGCGGGCCAGCGAGATCGCCCGCGACATCCTGGCCAATCACCGGCCAGACCCGCTCGATCCGGCAGTAGAAAACTGGATCCGCCAGCGCTTCGAATTACGAATCTGAAACGCCAAACGCGAAACGTGTGAATCACGCATCACGTCTCACGTTTCACGCATCACGCATCACTTCACGTTTCACGCATCACGTTTCACGCATCACGTTTCACGCATCACGTTTCACGCATCACGTTTCACGCATCACGTTTCACGCATCACGTTTCACGTTTCACGTTTCACGTTTCACGTATCACAGTTTTCCAGGAGGCAACTTTGACCGAACAAATCCCTATCGCCACCCTGCATCCCACAATCCGGATGCTGTCCGACGAACAGATCCGTGCCATTCACCACACCAGCCTCGACATCCTCGCCCGGACGGGCATCGTGATGAAAAACGAGGCCGCCCGCCAGTTGCTCCTCGACGCCGGGGCCTGGGAGTCGGAGGGCCGGATCAAGATCCCGCCGCACCTGGTGATGGACGCCATCGCTGCGGCCCCCTCGCGCATCCCCATGTACAGCCGCCTGGGCGAGCTGACGATGCCGCTGGAGGCGGGCAAGGTGTTCTTCGGGCCCGGTTCCGACTGCATCTTTACGCTCGACGTGGAGACGGGCGAGCGGCGCAAGGCCACGGCGGATGACGTCCGGCGCATCGCGCAGTTGTGTGACGGCCTCGACCAGATGGACTTTACCATGTCCATGGGCAACCCCTCGGACGTGCCCGCGCTGGACATCTACATTCACGAGTTCATCGGCATGATCCGGGGATCGGTCAAGCCCACCTGTTACACGGCCAACAACCGGGAGGACATGGAGGACATCTACACTATCGCCTGCGCGGTCGCGGGCGGCGAGACCGAGCTGCGGGAAAAGCCCTTTCTGATCCTGTACGCCGAGTCCATCTCGCCGCTCCTGTACCCGAATGAATCGGTGGACAAGTTGCTGTTCTGCGCCGAAAAGGGCATCCCGGTCACCTACCCACCCTCGCCCAACACCGGCGGCGGAGGGCCGATCACGCTGGCGGGGGCGTTGGCGTTGGGCAACGCCGAGTGCCTGGCGGGCCTGGTGCTGACCCAGTTGGTGCGGCCGGGCCTCCCCTTCCTGTACGGCATGAACACCGCCGCACTGGACATGAAATCGGCCATCGTCAGCTACGGTGCTCCAGAGTGGCCGACCGGCATGGCGGCCTGGACCGACATCGCCCGCTACTATGACCTGCCGGTGTGGGGGGCGGCCGGTGCTACCGACAGCAAGCTGGTGGACGCCCAGGCCGGCATCGAGGCGACGGTATCGATCATGGCCGCTTTCCTGACCCGCTGCAACCTGGTCCACGACGTGGGATACATCGAGTACGGCACCACCTCCTCGATGGAGATGCTGGTCGTGTGCGACGAGATCATCCGCGACGTCCGTTTTGTCATGGACGGCGTCGAGGTCAGCGAACGCACGCTGGCCCGCGAACCGATCCATCGCGCCCAGCCAGGTGGGGGTTTCCTGGCCGACGACCACACGCTGGACAACTGGAAGTGGGCCCAGTTCCGGCCGGCGGTCATCGACCGGACGCGGTACGATCGCTGGGTGCAGCAGGGCAGCAAGGACATGGCCGCCCGCGCCAACGAGCGCGCCCGCCAGATCCTCGAAGAGCACGACGTGCCGCCGCTGCCGGATGAAGCGGAAAAGGTCATTGCTGAGGTGCTGAAGAAACGATCGGTCCGCGAAGAATAATACGTGAAACGTGAAACGTGAAACGTGAAGCGTGAAGCGTGAAGCGTGATGCGTGATGCGTGATGCGTGAAACGTGAAACGTGAAACGTGAAGCGTGATGCGTGATGCGTGATGCGTGAAACGTGATACGTGATACGTGAAACGTGAAACGTGAAATGTGAAACGTGATGCGTGAAACGTGATGCGTGAAACGTGATGCGTAATACGTGACGCGTAAAGGGGGGCGAAATGGGACGGCCAGGCCCGGTGGGGGGGCAGTACCGGCCGCTGACCCGGGAGCAGATCGAGCAGATCCATCGGGCGTCGTTGGCGGTGCTCGAACGGACCGGCATCCACGTGGAGAACGAGCGCGCGCTGGCCCTCTACCGGCAGGGCGGGGCGAGGGTCGACGGCGCTCGGGTGTATCTCTCCCCGTCGACGGTCGAGCAGGCGCTGGAAAAAGTCCCGTCCAAGGTGCTGCTGGCCGGGCGCGATTCCGATCAGGACGTGGTGCTGGAGGGGAGGCGGGTCTACGCCGGCACGGGTGGCTCGCCGACGACCGTGCTCGACCCCGGCGCGGACACGGTCCGGCCCGCCCTCCTGCAGGATCTGGTCGACTTTGCCCGGCTGGCCGACGCGCTGGATCATTGCGACTTTGTCGTCGTCCCGCTGCATCCCACCGACGTCCCCGACGAGGACGCGCCCGTCAACCGCTTTTACGCCTGCCTGGCCCACACCGCCAAGCACGTCATGGGCGGCGTCGGGTCCGTCGCAGGAGCCCGGGAGGTCATCGAGATGGGGACAGTGATCGCCGGCGGGCTGGATCCGTTGCGGGAGCGGCCCTTCGTCTCGGCCATCACCTGCTGGATGGTCAGCCCGTTGCACCTGGACACTGGCGTGACCGACATTCTGCTCGCGTGGTGCCAGGCCGGGCTGCCGGTCGTCCTCTCCTCAGCGCCGATGGCCGGTTCGACCTCTCCGGTGACGCTGGCGGGGACGCTCGTCCAACTGAACGCCGAGCAACTGAGCGGCATCGTCCTCACCCAGTTGGTCCGGCCCGGCACGCCGGTGCTGGCCGGCTACATCCCGGGCGTCGCCGACATGCGCACCGGCGGCTACCTGGGAGGCGCGGTCGAGTTCGGGATGATGCAGGCGGCCGCGGCCCAACTGGCTCACTTTTACCGGGTGCCGATCTACTGCTCCGGCGGGATGACCGACGCCAAGCTGCCCGACGCGCAGGCGGGATACGAGAAGATGGCCACGTTCCTGCTGGCTGCGATGGGCGGCGGCAACTACATCCACCACGCCATCGGCATGGTCACCAACATGAGCTCGGCTTCGCTGGAGCAGGCGGTCATCGACGACGAGATCGTAGGTATGGCGATGCGCGTGCTGCGCGGCGTCGAGGTGACGGAGGCATCTATGGCGGTGGATAGTATCCATCGCGTGGGCCCCGGCGGCCACTACCTGATGGACACGCATACCGTGCAGTTCATGCGCTCCGACTTTTTCTATCCCCACGTGGCAGACCGTCAGAACCGCACTGCGTGGGAGGAAGGGGGCCGGAAGGACACACGTGCGCGGGCGATCGCCCGGGTGGAAAAGCTGCTGCAGGCACACGAGTCACCGGGATTGCCGGCCCAGGTGGACGGCGCGGTTCGGGCCAGGTTCAACATCCTGTCGTAGCAGC
>DATKTN010000118.1:0-39217 GCA_035531135.1 Anaerolineae bacterium | reverse complement strand
ATGGGGATCAAACCGACAGGGCGGACCGCCCTCTCCTGGCTGGGAGTACCACTGACGGTCGGCGATCGAGTGCTGGGAGTGATGGCCGTCCAGAGCTATACCACCCCCGGGGCCTACGACGAGCACCATCGGAACCTGCTGACGGCGATCGCCAGCCAGACGGCGATCGCGCTGCAGAACGCCCACCTCTACCAGCAGGCCCAACGGCGGGCCTGGCGTGAAAGAGTGGCCCGCGAGATCGGTGCCCAGGTCACCGGTTCGGTGGACCTGGAGAGAATCCTGCAGACGACGGCGCGCGAACTCAGCCAGGCATTGGGCGCTTCGCACGCGGTCATTCGCCTGGCGCGCGGTGGAAAAACCACAGGCGAGGGCGAGTCCAAAGTGGAGTAAGTGAAAGGGATGGTGTTTCGGATGCCCGGCGGAAACTCGATGCCTTTGCTAAACCCTGGCTTTGTGCTACAATCTCCGTTGAATATCCCGACCGCAGGCTATGACCTCGGTTCTGGATACAACATACCCATATCGAAAGGAGATAGTATCATGGCCAAGCAGACAGAAAGCATCGTGGACGCACGAGTGCCCAACGCCGGGCGGATTTACGACTACATGCTGGGCGGGCACCACAACTTTGAGGTGGATCGGCAGGCGGCCGAACAGTTGATCAAGATCGTGCCGTTTCTGCCCAAGGCGATGCGTCTGCAGCGCTGGTGCCTGCAGGACATCGCGGAGGAGTTGACGGTGCGGCGGGGCTTCGATACAGTCATCGACTTTGCCTCCGGCCTGCCAACGCAGGATCACATTCACACCGTCGCGCCGAAGGGCACCACCGTCATCTACTGCGACTATGACCCGCTCGTGGTCGAGTACGCGCGCGAGATCCTGAGCGACACGCCCGACGTCTACTTCTTCGAGGCGGATGCTCGCCAGCCCGAAGAGCTGCTCAAGCGCCCCGAGGTGCAGGAGATCCTGGGGGACAAACGGGACGTGGCCCTGGTCCACTGGGGCGTCGCTCTCTTCCTGGCGGATGACGAGTTGGCGCACGTGGCCCGTGTCCTGTACGAGTGGACAGGAGAGAAAAGCTGCTGGGCGTTCAACGCGCAGGGCGCGAACGTGAACGTGGATTCGCAGGACCCGGAGGCGGCCCGGGGGCTTGAGATCTACAAGAAAACGGGAGCACCCGTTCACATCCGTTCCCTGGAGAGATACAAGGAATTGGTCCAGCCCTGGAAACCTGATGAACGGGGCTTTGTCTCGCTTCTCGACTGGCACGGCTTTGACGAGTCGGAGACGAGCGAGGAGGATCGCCGGATCTATGGGACCTCCGGTGGCGGCTACGGCGCGTACCTGGTCAAGTGAGAGCGGGGCATAATGGATGCGAAAGGAGTAATGCAGTCACTATGCACCTATCAGCGGGCTCGGGTACCGAGAACCAATACAAGACCCATATGAAAGGAGACAGAAAAATGGCCGAGAGAAAAGAAGACATCATGAATGCAGGTGTGCCGAACGCAGGGCGAATGTACGACTATCTGCTAGGTGGACACCACAACTTTGAGGTGGACCGCCAGGCGGCAGACCAGATGATCAAGCTTTTGCCCTTCGCGCCCAAATCGTGTCGCTTGCAGCGTTGGTGCTTGCAGGACATTGCCGAGGAATTGACGGTGCGGCGGGGCTTTGACACGATCATTGACTTCGCCTCTGGCCTGCCGACCCAGGATCACATTCACACCGTGGTGCCGGAGGGCACTACCGTCATCTACTCCGACTATGACCCGGTCGTGGTCGAGTATGCGCACGATATCCTGGGCGACACACCCAACGTCTACTTCTTCGCGGCCGACGCACGCCGTCCGGAGGAACTCTTTAACCGTCCGGAAGTGCAGGCGATCCTGGGCGATAAGCGGGACGTGGCTCTGGTTCACTGGAGCGTCAGTCTCTTCTTTACGGATGAAGAGATCGCCCACGTAGCCCAAGCCTTATATGACTGGGCAGGAGATAAGAGCTGCTGGACCTACTGCGCGCAGCAAGCGGACGCGAATCCAAACGATCCAGCAGTGCTCAAGGTGCTCAAGATTTACGAGCACATGGGCACACCGCTACACATTCGTTCCTTGGAGGCACATGGGGAACTAGTTCAGCCCTGGCACCCTGGCGAAGAGGGCTTCATCCCATTGCTCGAATGGCATGGGTTGGAACAATCGGAGATGAGCCAAGAGGACCGTAAGATCTTTGGCCCAGGCGGTGGCGCTTACGGCGCTTACCTGGTCAAGTGATGAAAGGAGAAACCGAAATGTCTGCAAAGAGACCGATGGACACCAGTGTGCCCAATGCCGGGCGAGTATATGACTATGTGCTGGGTGGTCACCATAACTTTGAGGCTGATCGCCAGGCGGCTGAGTACATGATCAGCCTGGTCCCCTCAACCCGCAAATGGGTGCGCATGCTGCGCATGTTCTTGCAAGAGGCCGCCCGGCAGTTGGATCAGGAAGGGTTCGACAAGTTTCTAGACTTCGCCTCGGGCCTGCCCACCGTGGATCACGTCCACAACACAGTCCCCCATGCCCGGGTGATCTACACTGACAGTGACCCGGTGACGGTGAACTTTGCCAGGGAGATCATTGGCGACGACGAAAATGTCCGCTACCTGGAGCTCGACATCCGAAACCCAGACGCCGTCCTCAATGCCTCCGCTGTTCAGGAACTCTTCGGGGATGAGCGCAAGATCGCCATCGGCTTTAACGCGGTGACGTGCTTTCTCAATCACGAGGAACTGGGGCAAATTATGACCACACTGTACGAGTGGGTTGCCCCGGGCAGCAAGATGTTTGCCACCTTTGAGACGAAACTGGCCGAGGCGATGACGCCCAAGATGCAGCAGTTCTTGGATATGTTCGACCAGATGGGAAGCCCCTATCATTTCCTGACGCTGGAGGAAAGCCAGAGGCTGGTCAAGCCATGGCGACCTGACGAGCGGGGCTTCCGTCCCCTCGCAGAGTGGCTTGGACTCCAAGACCAATTCACGGAGGAGGATCGAGAAGGTGTCGGCATGGAATTCTACGGGGTGTTCCTGGTAAAGTAGCCTATGGAGGAGGCAGGCATGAGTGCACCAGTAGATCAAGCACCAGAGGTCGAGCGGCGGCTGGCTCTCCACCGCGAGGAGTTGACGGAACGACTCCGAGAAGCCTTACAAGCCACGCTGTTCTCCCATCGCCCTGTCGTGCGCCCACTTCTGAAACAGATTCCTGCCGAAGAGGCCGATGTCTTTCTCGCCTTCCTGAAACACGGGGATACCTCTGCAGCCCGAGCACAGGGGGCAAGACAGGCCAGGGAAGGACTGGGCATGCAGGGCGTGCTGCGCATGAGGGCAGCGCTGCGGCTATTCTGTCACACCCATCTGGAAGGCCAAGTGCTCGCTGCCGCCCTATCCGCAGCCGACATCTACACCGACGCAATCCTGGAAGGTTTCGCCGAGGCCCGTGAGGCCATCGTCCTGGACGAACAGGAGCGCATCCGGGCTGCCATGCAGCGCGCTCTTGGCCGTTACACAGTCCAGTTGCAGACCGTCGCTGAGATTGCCCGCGCCGCTTCCTCCATCCTTGATCTGAATGAACTGATGAGCACCTCGGTGGATCTCATCCACGAGCGCCTCGACCTCTACTATGCCGGCATCTTCCTGGTGGATGATTACGGCGAGTGGGCCGTTTTGCGGACCGCCACCGGAGAACCTGGTCGGGAGATGCTCCGCCGGGGACATAAACTGAAGGTCGGCGGCCAGTCCATGATCGGCTGGTGCGTCGAGCATGGTCAACCGCGCATTGCGCTCGACGTGGGCACGGAGGCGGTACGCTTCGACAACCCCCTCCTGCCTGAGACGCACTCAGAGCTGGCGTTGCCGTTGATCGTTCGCGGTCGGATCATCGGAGCCATGACGATCCAGAGTGAACGCGTGGCCGCCTTCAGCAATGAGGACATCACCACCCTTCGGATCCTGACTGACCAACTGGCCAACGCGATCGAGAACGCGCGCCTGCTCGCGCAGGCACAGGCCCACCTGGAAGAAATCCAGGCCATCCAAAGCCTTTACACGCGCAGGGTCTATACCGAGGCGACACTGCCGGGCCTGGCGGGCTATCGCTACGAACTGAGCACCGATACCTTCGCGCCGGCCGATGACGTCTGGCGACCCGAAGTAGAAGGAGCAGTACACGAAGATCGCCCGGGTATTCTAACTACCCACGCCAGCCCACTGGACCCGGCGGCCCTGAGCGTGCCTATCACGTTGCACAACCAGGCTATCGGGACGATAGACCTGTACGATCTGGCGGAGCCTCGAAGCTGGTCGGTGGACGACATCGCGCTGACCACGGCGGTGGTGTCCCAAGCGGCGCTGGCGATCGAAAACGCCCGCCTGTTCCAGGAGACGCAACGACGGGCAACCCAGTTAGCCACCGCCGCGGCGGTGGCCCGGGATGCGACCGCCATCCTGGACGTGGATCATCTGCTAGACGAGACGATGGACCTCATCTCTAAGCAATTCGGCTTCTACCACGCTGGCGTCTTTCTCCTGGACGAGCGCGACGAATACGCGGTTCTGCAGGCCGCCTCGTCCGAGGGCGGGCGTCGCATGCTGGAGCGCGGTCACAAACTGCGGGTGGGTGAGGTCGGTATCGTCGGCCACGTCGCCAGCACGGGAGAGCCTCGGGTTGCGCTGGATGTGGGCGAGGACGCCGCGCACCTTGCTCACCCCGACCTTCCCAACACCCGCTCGGAGATGGCGTTGCCGCTGAAGGTACAGGACCGGGTAATCGGGGTGTTGGACGTCCAGTCCACCCAGGAGGCGGCTTTCTTGGAGGACGACGTGGCGGTTCTGCAGACGATGGCCGACCAGTTGGCCACGGCCATCGCGAACGCCCGCCTGTTTGAGCAGGTGCAGCGTCGTGCGCGCCGCGAGCGACTGATCCGCGAGATCACGGCTCGCATCAGAAGCGCGGTTGACGTCGAGAGCATTCTACAGACAACGGTACAGGAATTGGGCAAGGCACTCGGCACCTCGCACGGCCTCGTACGCCTGGGCACGGAGGCGGAGTTGGCGACAACACAGGCAGAGGGGGCGGGGGACGCAGAGGCAAAATAGAAAACCTGGCACGCTCCAGGCCGTCCCCTGTGAGATGATCAACCATAGTCAAAGAGCGAGAAAGGAGGGGAAAGGCGATAAAGAGTATGGGGAGCAGATCAAGGTAGGCAACATTATCTGCGGAATAAATGATAACCCATAGCTGAAACCCAACATAAGGAGCCCCAAAATGCCAAGAAAGAGCATGACTGATGCCAGTGTACCTAATGCCGGGCGCATTTACGACTACCTGCTGGGCGGCCACCACAACTTTGAGGTAGACCGCATGGCGGGGGATCAAGTCGCGGCGCTCATACCCTTCATATCCAAGGCGATGCGCCTCTCGCGCTGGTGCCTGCAGGACGTGGCCCGCACGCTGACTACGGAGCGAGGCTTCGACACCATCGTCGACTTCGCTTCTGGCCTGCCGACGATGGACCACTTCCACACCGCCGCCGCGCCGGGCACGACGGTCATCTACTCCGACAGTGACCCGGTGACTGTCGAGTATGGGCGGGAGATATTGGGCGATACGCCCAACGCCCATTACTTCGAGGCAGACTGCCGCCGGCCAGAGGAGTTGCTGAGCCGTCCCGAGGTGCGGGAGATCCTGGGCGACAACCGGCACGTGGCCTTCGTCTATTGGGGGGTGACCATGTACCTCACTGACGAGGAGATCACCCACGTCGCCCGCAGCCTCTATGACTGGTCAGACGAGGCAAGTTGCTGGGTTGTCTACTTGATGACAGGCAAGGCGGACCACCCGAACAGCCAGAGAGTCCTAGAGATATACCGCCAGATGGGAGAACATTTGTTTGCTCATCCCGTGGAGGTTTTCGAGGAACTGGTCGAGCCCTGGCACGCCGACGAACTGGGCTACCGGACGGTGGCGGAGTGGCACGGCATCGAGTTGACCATGACCGAAGAAGATCTCCAGAGCTTTGACCCGGGCGGTTCAGGGTACGGCATCTATCTGGTCAAGTGAGGGGAGGGCAAAATGAGCTCTGAACTCTCCTCACTCTCGAAACGGGAAGGAATCCTGAACCAGTTAGCCGGGCAACTGGCCGCTCAGAAGACAACCATCGTCTCTGAGCTGCGTCAGGCACTGCGGGCAACGGGCCTGTCCAACCGCCTGCTCATCTCCCCCGGCCGCCTGGAGGAAATTGCGCAGGAGCAAGTGGAAGCCTTCCTGAGTTTCCTAGAGGCAGGGGACGAAGAGGAGACGCGCCAGCGGGGAGCGTGTCGAGCCTCGGAGGGACTGGGAGAGCGGTCCGCCCTGGCGATGACCGAAGCCCTGCGGCGAGCCTGCTGGACGTCGAATCCTGGAAAGGAAGCGTTAGATGTGGCCCTCGAGGCCAGCGGCCGCTACGTAAATGCCTTCCTGGAAGGATATATGAGTGGTCGGCAAGCGGAAATTCTGAGGGAACAGGAACGTACCCGCTCTGCCTTCCAGCGGGCCATGAAGAGGCAGGCCCGCTCGTAGAGGAGAAGATGGGACGCCGCTGTCGTCCTCACTACCGGGCGCATGGAGAGAAGGACCGCCCTGTGAGGACGACAGCGGCCAACGGCGGGCAATCAACAAGCGATCTGGAGAGGGGTAGAGAATGGTCCAGGAAGTGCAACAGATAGATAGGGCGGAATCCGAGAATCGAGCCAGCCGGGTGGAGGCTAACGAGCGGCTGGCCGCCCGGCGCGATGAATTGATGAGTCGATTGGAGCAGGCCCTGCAAGCCACAGCCTTCTCCAATCGCTTCCTTCTGCCTTTCCGCCGTCTGCCGGAGATTGCCAAAGCCGAGGCCGATGCTTTCCTGGACTTTGTGAAAACCGGCGAAGCCAACAGGATCAGGGAGCGAGGAGCGAAGTGGGCCGAAGAGGGCCTGGGAGAGCGGTCGATGCTGCGTCTGGGGACAACGCTCAGGCAATTCTGTCGGGATGATCCGGCAGACGAAGCGCTTCAGGCAGCGGACGCCTACACGGACGCTCTCCTGGAGGGATTCATGGCAGGCCGGGATGCCATCGTCCTGAGAGAGCAAGAGCAGATTCGGAAAGCGCTCCAGACAGTGATAAGCCGCTACGCGCTGCAGTTGGCAACGGCGGCTGAGGTCTCTCGCACTGCCTCGAGCATCCTGGACGCGGCTGAACTCTTGCCCCAGGTCGTGAACTTGATCTGTGATCGCTTCGACTATTACTACGTAGGTCTTTTCCTCCTCGACGAGAGCAGAGAGTACGCCGTTCTGCGTGCTGGCACCGGGGAGGCAGGCCGCCAGATGCTCGAGATGGGTCACAAGCTCAAGGTCGGTGGCACATCAATGATTGGCTGGTGCACGGCCTACGGCAAAGCTCGCATCGCTTTGGATGTAGGCCGAGAGGCGATGCGTTTCGACAACCCGCTGCTACGGGAGACGCGTTCGGAGATGGCTCTGCCGCTCATCAGCCGGGGGCGGGTCATCGGGGCCATGACCATTCAGAGCGCGCGATCCGCTGCCTTCTCTGAAGACGACGCCGGCGGATTGCAGACCATGGCTGACCAAGTAGCCAACGCGATCGAGAACGCACGACTTTTCCAACAGACCGAAGAGAGTCTGGAGGAGACCTCACGCCTGCACCAACGCTATCTGCGGCAGGAGTGGCAGGAGTATCTGGCGGACGAGGAAGTCCGGGCGCGGGCGGGGTATATGTACGAGCGCGGCACTTTGAAGCCTGCCGGCGACGTCTGGAGGCCAGAGATATCGCTGGCCGTCCAGCGCGGGAAAACGGTTGCTCTGCCCGAGATGGTGGGCGCACTACAGGAGAGTATGGCCGAGGTCGATGTGGCCCTCCAGGCCCCATCTGTCCAGGCGGCGCTGGCCGTGCCGCTCACACTGCGCGGCCAGGTGATCGGTGCGCTGGATCTCTACGAGACCGATCAGCCTCGCCAATGGTCACAGGACGACATCGCACTGGTGGAGAGCGTGGCCGACCAGGTGGCGCTGGCCGTCGAGAACGCGCGGGCTTATGCCGAGCTCCAGAAGACAGCCGAACAGTTGAAAGAGGTGGACCGACTCAAGAGCCAGTTCCTGGCCAACATGTCCCACGAACTGCGCACACCACTCAACTCGATCATCGGATTCTCCCGCGTGATCCTCAAAGGCATCGACGGCCCGCTCACGGATATGCAGCGCACCGACCTGCAGGCCGTCTACGATGGCGGGCAGCACCTGTTGGGCTTGATCAACGACATCCTGGACATCTCCAAGATCGAAGCGGGCAGGATGGAGCTCGCCTTCGAAAACGTGGATCTAGCGGGGATCATCAAGGGCGTCATGTCCACCGCCATCGCGCTGGTCAAGGACAAACCCATCGAGTTGCAGCAATCCGTTCCTCCGGACCTGCCGACGGTACGCGGGGATGGGCGCCGCATACGCCAGGTGCTCCTCAACCTGGTGTCGAACGCCACCAAGTTCACCGACGAGGGATTCATCCGCGTGGAGGCCGAGGCCTACCCGACCGAAGTCATCATCTCGGTCGCCGACAGCGGCATCGGGATCCCGCCCGACAAGTTGGAGGTCATTTTCGAGCCCTTCACCCAGGCGGACGCCTCGACCACGCGTCGGGTCGGAGGGACGGGGTTGGGTCTTTCCATCAGCAAGCGCCTCACGGAGATCCACGGTGGCCGCATCTGGGTGGAAAGCACACTCGACGTGGGGGCGACCTTTTACGTCACATTCCCACTGCAGGCACCTTCACAATCATCCGAGGAAGCGGAGGCGGAGCAACCAGAGGGGGAGCAGGGGAACGATCAGAAAGTCGTGCTCTGTGTGGACGACGACGAGGGCGTCATCACGCTCTTCCGCCGCTACCTGAGCAAGAAGGGCTATCACGTCATCGGCCTCACCGACAGCGCAGCAGTGGTAGAACGCGCAGTGCAACTCGCCCCCTTTGCGATCACACTCGACGTGATGATGCCTGGCAAAGATGGCTGGCAGGTCATCCAGGAGCTGAAGGCCGACCCGAATACCCGCCACATCCCGGTCATTGTGTGCACCATCGTCGGTGAAAAGGAATATGGAATCAGCCTGGGGGCAGCGGATTACCTGGTCAAGCCGATCCTCGAGGAGGAGTTGGTGGCCGCGCTGGCGCGGTTGGACAAGACAGCAGGCCGCCACCTGGTACTGGTGGTGGACGACCAGGAGGATAACCGCGGCCTCCTGCGCCGGATGATCGAGAGCCAAGAAGGGTACGAGGTCGTGGAGGCCGCCGGTGGCCAGGAGGCGATCACGCTGGTCCGGGAGATACACCCGCACGTGATCATCCTGGACCTCATGATGCCGGAGGTAGACGGCTTTGCCGTCCTGGAGGCCGTAAAGTCAGATAAGATGACCCGCTCCATCCCCATTATCGTCGTAACCGCCAAAGACCTGACCCAGGAAGAACGGGACACCCTCAACATGGGCGTGGAAGCGATGTTGCAGAAAGGGCTGTTCGGGCAACAAGAGTTGCTGGCAGACGTGGCAGCAGCACTGGAACGGATATCTGGAATGGATGCAGCGTAGCCGTTCATGGGGACAACGGATTCTAGCCATTATCTCATAATCTGTTAACGTTATGTGAACACAAATGTGCTACGATACAAATGTGGGGCGAGCCACCTTCCCGAAAGCTGCCAGCGACCGCTGCGGTCGCCGCTTTCGGGAAGGTCTGCCCGGAGAGTTTCCGAGATCTTTTTCCCCTGAACGGCTATGATGTAGAATGAACAAGCGAAACCAAGAGGACACTTTCAAACATCAATTCTGGCTGGAATGCGCAGCGTGCGGACATCGCACCCTATTTGTGCGCCCCGTCAAGACCTGCGAGCGGTGCGGTGGGGAATGGCTCGACGCGCGCTACGACTATGACAACGTGCGAGAACAGTGGCCCGACGCCCTGCGCGAGCGGCCCTTCAACATGTGGCGCTACCAGGAACTGCTCCCCCTTCGCGACAGCGCCCACAGAGTGACGATGGGCGAGGGTGGAACCCCGCTGCTCCGCGCCACAAACCTGGGGCTGATGCTCGGCTGCCCGCACGTCTACGTCAAGGACGAGCGACAGGGGCCGACCGGCTCGTTCAAGGATCGCCAGGCCTCACTGTCCACCTCGGTGATGAAGGAACACGGTGTGACGGAGGCGGTCATCGCCTCCACCGGCAACGTCGCCATCTCTTTCTCGGCCTACTCCGCGCTGGCCGGCATCAAGCTGTGGGCCTTTCTCACCAGCCTGGTGCCCTCAGAGAAGATGCGCGAAGTGGCGCTTTATGGCAGCGAAGTGATCAAAGTGACCGCCACCTACGACCAGACCAAGCAGGTCGCAGCGCAGTTCGCAGATCGCAGGGGAATCTTCCCTGACCGAGGCATTCGGAGCATCTCGGCGCGCGAGAGCATGAAAACCGTCGCGTTCGAGATTGCGGAACAACTCCCCGTGTTGTTGGGGCCCAGCGACACTCCCTGGGGCACACCTGACTGGTACATCCAGGCGGTCAGCGGAGGAATGGGTCCGGTAGGCGTGTGGAAGGGGTACGAGGAGTTGATGACGCTGGGACTGGTGAATCGCATGCCCAAACTGGCCTCGATTCAGGTGGCTGGCTGCGCGCCGATGGTCCACTCCTTCGACAAAGGGCTGGAGGAGGCCGAGCCGGTCCTCAACCCGCAGACGCGGGTCATCACCATCGCTACCGGCAGCCCCGGCCCCGCCTATTCTTTCCTGGCCCGGGTCGTCCGTGAGCACGGCGGTGCCTTCGAGGCAGTCAGCGACGAGGAGACGTTCCGCGCCATGCACGTGATGGCCAAGCTGGACGGCATCTCGATGGAGCCAGCGGCAGCGGCGGCCTTCGCCGGGCTGTTCAAACTGCTCAGAAAGGGCGTGATCCGGCGCGACGAGGTCGTCGTCGTCAACTGCTCCGGCCACACGTTCCCGGTCGAAAAGCACCTGCTGGGGGATGAGTGGGCACAGACCGTGGAGGTGCTCACGGAGACGACGGCTGTGGAGGAAGGGCTGCTGGGGTCGCTGGAGCGACTCAATGGCAAGGTGCGGAGCATCGCTATTATCGAGGACGACCCCAAAGCCAGGTTGCTGCTGCGACGTATTCTGCAGACACGGGGCGACTACCAGATTTTCGAGGCCCAGGACGGAACCACGGGTCTCGAGCTGGTGCGCCGCGAGCGGCCCGACATCATCCTGCTGGACCTGATGATGCCAGGTACGGATGGCTTTGCGGTGCTGGAAGCCATCAAGGCGGACGAGAAGATGAGTGACGTGCCCGTGATCGTCATCACGGCCAAGGAACTTACCGCCGCCGAGCGCGAGCGCCTCAGCGGTCACATTGAGATGTTGATGCAGAAGGGCTCCTTCACCGACGAAGAACTATTGGAGCAGATCCTGAAACAGGCAAAGTGACTCAAGGAGGCTTGTTTCATAAGTCCTGGCCAGAGCCCCCCCCGCCGCTGCTTGAAGTCAAAGGATCGATGAACAGCAAAGCCAGACCAGAGCGCCCCAAGATCCTCTATGTGGAGGATGATCCGGCCAGTGTGACACTCGTACGTCGCCTGCTCGAGGGCGAAGGCTACGAGATTGTAGACGTCTCGGATGGTCTATCCGCTATCGAGGTCGCCAAGCGCGATGTGCCCGACTTGATCCTGATGGACATCAACATCAGTGGTCTGGATGGCTACGAGGTGACCACCCGCCTGCGGTCCATCGAGGAGATGCGGCAGGTGCCCATCGTCGCCGTCACGGCCGCCACGTTGAAGGGGGACCGGGAACGGTCGTTGATCGCCGGCTGCAACGGCTACATCCCCAAGCCAATCTACGTGGACACATTCCCGAACCAGGTGCGCTCCTTTCTGATGGGGACGAAGGAGGAGATCGAGTCGGCGGAGGAGAAGGCCGAATACCTGGTCGAGTACAGCCACAGGTTGGTGGACCGACTGGAGAGCAAGATCCGTGAACTGGAGCAGGCTCACGCGGATCTGCAGCGGGTCGAGAAGATGAAGTCAGACTTTATCATCCTGGCCAGCCACGAACTGCGTACGCCACTGACCAGCATCTATGGTCACGCCCAGTTGCTGCTTCAGGACCCGGCGATTCCAGGCGCGCCTGACGAAGAGGGTAGCGCGCGCTACCTGCTGCAGCGCATCGCTGACGCGACACAACGGCTCGACCAGGTCTTTGACGAAATTCGCAACGTCTCGCTCATCGACGCCGATCGCCTGAACCTGGCCCGGGACCCGGTGATGCTGAAAGCGCTGGTACTGAGCGTGGTGGAGAACCTGCAAAACCTGGGCCCACCCCGGGATCTGCAGTTCGAGCTCAAAGGGCTGGAGAACCTGCCAGTAATCAGCGGAGATACGCGACGGCTGCACCAGGCGGTGTGGAACATCGTCGGTAATGCGATGAAGTGTACCCCCGACGGCGGTCGCATACGCATCGTCGGGCGCCAGATCGAAGACACGATAGACATCTCGGTGGAGGATACCGGGGTGGGCATCCCGCCAGAGGAACGGGAGCGCATATTTAACCGCTTCTATGTGCTGGAGGACACGATCCGCCACCACTCGAGCAAGACCGCGTTCAGGGGCGGCGGACTAGGGCTGGGGCTTGCGGTAGCACGGGGTATCATCAAGGCTCATGGGGGCAAGATTTGGGCAGAAAGCGAAGGATACGACGAGGAGAACCTGCCAGGCAGCACGTTCCACATCCTCCTGCCGCTGGAAAGGGGTCCTTCCCCATGAACACGGATCGGCAGGATTAAGACGGATTAGGAATCAGCCCCTCCGCTTCCACTCCAGAGGGACGTTGCCCTCCGCCAGACGCATACCGGGGTCACGAGCCATCAGCATCAGGCTGATCACCAGGAGCACCGCCCCGACCCACTGCACCGTCGTCAGCCGCTCACCCAGCAGCAGGAAAGCCAGCACCAGACTGACCAGCAGTTCCAGCAGGCCAACCAGCGATGTCTCTACCCCCCCCAAGCGCTGCAGCGCACTGAACATCGCCAGCCGCGAGAGGGCCGTCGTCAGACCCAACGCCAGGATGGCGCACCAACCGGTGGCGGCGATGGGCTCGACCGGCCGCGCCTGCAACACCCGCGCCACGCCAACCACGCAGGCCATGGTCGTCAGGATATAGAGCGTCGCCGTGCGTGATGGAACGTCGGCCAGCACCCACTGGCCCAACACCAGATGCCAGCCATAGGTTGCCGCCGAGGCAACCATCAGCATCACCCCCAGCCGGTCCAGTTCGCCCGGCCCTGCCCGCGTCAAGAGATAGACCCCCAGCATCGAGAGCGCCAGACGCGCCAGCGTGAGCCCCGTCAGTGGTTGGCCGGCAGCGAAAAGGAACAGCACCACCCACAACGGGTAGAGCGTGTTGAGCAACGAGGCCCGAGAAGCATCAAGGTGCGACAAGCTCGTGTAATAGAGCAGTGAGCCGAATCCGTTGACCGCGCCAACGCTGATGCACCCGATCAGGCCGCGCCAGGAGATGGCGAACCTGCGGCGCCAGAAAAACACAGACGCCGTCCAGATGACCAGCGCCGCCACGGCGGTGCGAAAAGCGGCGAGGGTGAACGGCGTGACGCCGCCCCGGTAAGCCAGTTTGCCCAGAATAGGCGCCCAGCCCAGGAAGAAACTGGCCATCACCGTGCTCACGACCCCCTGGCGCTGCTCGCGGCTCAGACGTGTTATCTCAACTCGATCTGTCAGTTTCACCATCCGCTATGTCCTCATCTGTTGTTGTGCGATGGCCGCACTTGTGTTACACTCATGCAATGACTTTGAGACAGAAGCACATCGTCGCTATCCTGGTGATCGCTGACATCCTCGTCATCGTGGCGCTGGTGGTACTCTTGACACGTCCTCCCGGCACCAGCCCCTCGCCCCACTCGCGCCCCCAGGCCCCGTCAGCCCTGCAACAGGCCTGCCAGTGGCAGGCCACGCAACTGCTGGCCGATGCGGGGCTGGGCGGGACGGCGACGCTGACCCCCGACGGCCCACTCCAGTTGAGAATCAGTTACCCCCTCGCACGCAGTCAGACGGTCGACGAGGCCGCTCAATCGGTGTGGACAGCCTTCGACGTTGCGCTGGCGCTGCACGAACGGGCAGCAGAGTGCGCCATCTTCACCGCAGTCGAAATCACGATCCTGGCGCACAACGATCAGCCCGATACCCGGATCGACGCCAGCGTCAGCGTGGAAGACCTGGCGGCCTTCCACGCTGGCGAACTGAGCGAGGATGCGTTCATCGAGCGCGTGACCTACACCACCAACGTATTGCGTAATGAGTAATGCGTGATTTACGACGAACACCCTTCACGCATCACGCATCACGCATTACGCATCAGATTGTAGCCTGTGAGCACGCGAAAGTCAATCTGGCACGAACACAGGCCGACGGCGAATCTTGAAATTCCGGATTCGGCGTCGCGCCGTGCCGTGAGCGGGCAACCAGATTTACTCCACCCGCTTCGTAGCGCGCTCCGGCAGTGCTCCCGAGTTTACCTACACGCCCCTCACCGCCTTCTACGGCATAGACCTGTACGGCGACGGGTTGACTATCCTGGGCCCTGGCAACCCTGGTGACGACAACGTGCAGTTCGGCTGGCATGTGGAGTTGATCGAGGAAGCCAGCGATCACACCTGGGCCACCCTGCGCGTCTGGAACTCGATGAAGGAACTGGATAGCGCCTTCAGTGCAGATGTTGCCACCGCTGCTCTGGGTGACGAACTCACCTACACGTACGACATCACCCAGAATATCGGCGGTCTGGTCGATGCCTTCGTGGCAATTCCTCTGGACACCACCCAAGTGGAATATGTCCCCGACAGCACCTTCGGTGGCGCCGTGCCGATGCCCAAAGGTCTTACCGTCCAGCAGTTTGCTGATATCTATGCCAGGGGCGGCCGTTCAGCACTGGCAGAGATGGCCTCCGGCGCTGCAGACAAAGTAGGGGCCATCGCCTGGATTGGTAGTCTCGGCAGTGGGACGGGCGATATTGGCTTTGGCTTCTCCATCAAAGTCAAGATCGTCTCTGGCCAGATTGACATGGCTGCTTCTCTCTACGATGAGGGTGAGATCTTCCAGACCACACACGCTAACACGGTTGACATCATAGCAGCGCGCACGATCTACCTGCCCACCGTTCTCAAAGAGAGCTAGACCTTCTCCGAGCAGGCGTAACCGAGTCCGACATAGGGGGGCACCGTCACTTCCGGTGTCCCCCTCTTGCTTCCCTCCGTTCAACGAGAGATGGGATGAAACGACGCCCTGCTCTCGCCGGCTTCACCGTGAGCATTCTCTTCCTGGTCAACGCCGCACCCCATCACCCACCCATACGGCGCTGCTGGTCCACCTCCAACCGGCTTCTCCCGACAGCCCGAACTATGTCCAACCGCTCCGCTTCCACGCTGAGCGAGCTGCTTCAGGAAAGGGGCAGATTTTGGGCAATGTCTCATATTTTCTTAACATCATGGGGACAGAAATCTGCTATCGTGGGCACATAGCCCTAGTGAAAACTACACAGACGATCCTGGAACAGAAACCGGTCGCAAGCAAGATGAACGTCGGCAGCACAGGAGGACATGCTATGACGAGCGAGAACATGGAAGCGATGCCCCAGAAAGAGATGCCAACGGCACCGGCAGCACCGCCCCCCGAAGCGGAAGATGCGCCCGCGGGTGCGGAGTCCACACTCGCGCCAGCATCTGGGGGAGGGCAGGAGCAACGCGGCGGGCGGCTGCCCCTGAAGGCACGTGAGGGGAAGGCGAACCAGTTGCTTCGAGACGGTGCTCGCTGGCCCCCGGTGGTGGCCCTCCTCAACCTCACCGGGCTGGGCCTGGGCTACCTTTATATGAGACGCTGGCTGCGCTGGATGATCCACTTTCTACTTACGGCCGGACTGATCGCCACGGCATTTCTGACCAACGGAGCCCGCCGCCCAGGTCTTTGGGCGGCCGTGCTCGGCGCGTGGGTGGTATGGATGGCCTTCGACGGCTGGCGGCTGGCACGGGCCGCACCAGGAGCGGCGACCGGTCACCGCTGGCTCCCGGTTGGCGTCGCTGTGTTCCTCCTCGTGTTGGAGGCGGCAGGAATCTGGGGCTACCGCGCGCTGGGCCAGCGGGCGTTTGCCGAGGGGATGGCGGCCTACTGGGACGCCGACTGCCGCGCTGCGATGCAGCACTTTGACCGCGTCACCACCCTCTACGAATTGACGCTCAGCCCGAACGTGGCCGACGCCGACGCGGGGATCGTCGAATGTAGCCTGCTCGTCTTTGCCGAGAACGCCCGGGGGCAGGGGAAATACGCCGAGGCGGTGGATGGATACGCCACCTATCTGGATCTCTACCCGGAGAGTGTGCTGATCGTCTTTGCGCGAGACGCGCTGGCCGCAACCTACGGCGAGTGGGCGACCCACGTGAGGCAGACACAGGACTATCAGGCTGCTATGTAGAAATACCAGGTCGTCCTGAGTGACTTTCCCGAGACGCCAACCGGGAGGCAGGCCGCGGCACTGGCGGCCGATACGTATACCGAGTGGGCAGCGCAACTCCGGGAGGCAGGCAAATACGGCGAGACGATCGAGAAGCACCGGATCGTCCTCAGCGAGTACCCCGACACGCCGGCCGGGGAGCAGGCTGCGGCGCTGGCAGCCGAGACGTACGGCGAGTGGGCCGCTCATCTGCGAGAAGACGGCGGATACGAGGAGGCGATCGGAAAGTACGACATCGTACTCGGCGAGTACGCTGACACGCCGGCGGCGAAAGGGGCCAGAGCGGCGGCGGCGGAGACCTACGCCGAGTGGGCGACCCAACTGCGGGCGGGCGGCGACTATGAGGTGGCGATTGAGAAATACCAGTTCATCTCCGGCGAGTATCCCGACACACCCGCAGCCGTGGAGGCCAGGGAACCGGCAGCGGGGACTTACGCCGAGTGGGCAGCTCAGTTGCGGGAGTCCGGTGACTATGGGGCAGCCATCGAGAAGTACGACACCGTCGGCAGCGAGTACCCGGACACGCCGGCAGCGGCAGCGGTGAAAGAACAAGAAGCGGTCGCAGGGACCTACGCCGAGTGGGCGGCCGAACTGCGGGAGACGGGACTCTATGCGACGGCGATCACAAAATACCAGACCATCCTCAGCGAGCACCCCGATACCCAACCAGCCATGACCGCACAGGCGGCGATCGGAGGGGTCTACAACGACTGGGGCAGACAACTCCACTCGCAGCGGAAATACATCGAGGCGATGGACAGGTTCGCGTTGGCGAAGGAGGCCACGGATGATCCCGACGTGGTCGCCGCCGCCGAGGAAGGGTACGACGAAGCGCTATGGGGACTGAGCCAGGATCGCACCGGCGAGGGGAAGAAGGCGATGGAGCAGGCGCTGCCGGGCGTGTGCGACGGCGAACCGGCCGACTCCCCGGCCGTCGGCCTGGCGGAGGACGAACCGGGCAAAGCCCTGTTCGACGGCTCCGAATTCAAGCTGCCCTCCGACCTGAAAGCCACCAGCCCAGGGCACTTTCGGTATGCCGTCTGCCTGGAGAAAGGCACGAGCGTCGTGCAGCGCTGCCCCTACACAGGGGGACACACGCTGGTGCGCCAGCGGCGGTGGTGGCGGGTGCGCGTGCGCGACACGCGTACCGCCCGCGTGGTCGCCAACCGCACGTTCAACGGCCCGTCGCCCGCCGCGTGCTTATTCTCGCGCTCCTTTTGGGGCACCGTGGATTACTCAACCGGCAACCCGCCCTCGTCTGACCAGGTCATCGGCTGGCTGCAGGGCGTCGTGCGCTGAAATGCGAGGAGATGCTGATCAATGAGCAGAAAAGCGAGCAAGAAAACGGCCCTCGTTCTGACGTGTCTGAGCCTGATGCTAAGTCTCCTATCAGCCGCCTGTGGCGGGCTGTCCCCCGAGGAGATCGACGCGCAAGCTGAACAGATCGCCATCCCAATCGTCGCCACCTGGAAGGCAGGGGCACCGGCACCGACCGCCAGACCGACGCGCACGCCGCCCCCCGCGCCCGCTGCGACGCCGACGCGCACGCCAGTACCCACAAAGATGGACCTGGCACCCGCACAGGTGCTCAACCTGGCATTTTGCTGCTCAGGTGCGGACTTTGACACGCTCGACCCCGCGCTGGTGTGGGGAGGGCCTCCGGCCCAGGTCGTCACGGAGGCATTCGTGGGACTGACGCGCCAGAACGAGGAGACGTCGGAGGTCGAGCCAGGGATAGCGACCTCGTGGGACGTCTCCGCCGACGGCCTGGTATGGACGTTCCAACTGCGCACGGACGTGCCGTGGGTGCGCTACAACCCGGCGATCGGGCGTGTCGAGCAGGTGACCGCCGCGAGCGGCCAGGTGCGCACCGTGACCGCCCACGACTTTGAATACGGTATCAAGCGGGTGCTCGATCCGGGGACCGAATCGAGCAATGGGGACATCCTGTACCTCATCGAGGGCGCGGAGGATTTCAACGCCAGTGACGGTCCATCCAGCGCCGTCGGCGTCAAAGCGCTGGACGACAGCACGCTGGAGATCCGCCTGGTCGAACCGGCCGGCTACCTGGACGTCATCGCCGACACGTGGGTGATGCTCGCGCAGCCGGAGTGGCAGATAAAAGCGCACGGAGACGAGTGGACCGAGACCGGCAATTTCCAGGCGTACGCCCCTACGTGCTCAAGGAGTGGGCGCACGATTCGCACCTGACGCTGGTCAAGAACCCCTACTGGCCCGGCACAGAGGGTACCCCGCAGCCCACGGTCGAAGAGGTCACCTGGACGCTGGTGGACGATGCGGATGCACTGCTGGCAGAATACCAGCGCGGCGACCTCGACGTGATCGAGCTCCCCACAGACATGCTGGACGCTGCCCAGGCTGACCCACAACTCGCGGCGCAGATCGCCGTCCAGCCGAACCTGTGCACCTACTACTACGGCTTCAACACCCGCAAGCCACCGTTCGACGATCCCATCGTGCGGCTGGCCTTCTCACTGGCGGTGGACCGGCAGGCGTTGATTGACGACGTGGTGCAGGGCAACCAGAAACCGGCACGCTGGCTCAGCCCACCCGGGCTGCGGGCCGCTCCCACCGCCGAGGAACATCCCGCGCTGGGCGTCACCTACGAGCCGGAAGAGGCTCGTAGCCTGCTGGACCAGGTTTACCCCGACCGCTCGCTGATGCCGCCGGTCACGCTGGCGTTTCCAGCCTTTGGCCAGCACGAGGCCATCGCCGCGGCCGTCCAGGCGATGTGGGCAGAGAATCTGGACGTGGAAGTGGAACTGGAGCCGGCCGCAAAGTACGGCGATTACCTGACCCTGCTGAAGACGGACGCACCGCAAATCTGGCGGCTGGGTTGGTGCCAGTACTATGCCGACGCGCATTGCTTCCTGAGCTACCTGTTCCACAGCGACGCAGACTATCCCAGTTACACCAACTGGTCGAGCAGCGCGTTTGATGCGCTGGCGGAGCAGGCAGCCGTCAGCACCGACACCGCCGAGCGGGCCGAATGGTACGCCCAGGCCGAGGACATCCTGGTGCACCAGGACGCCGTCGTCATCCCGCTCTACTGGTATGCCAAGAGCGCACTGACGCAACTGTACATCCACCGCACGTACTCGCAGATCCACGGGATCGAGCGGTTCGAGAAATGGGCGGTGCTGGAGCATTAAGTCATACGGCGAGTTTTATATCACGTGACCGTAGTATTGACTTTGGCACCGATCTATAGTACAATAACAACAAATTGAAAATGGATTAAAGCGAGGAACGTTGTAGCTTTGGTTGCTATCATGGTCGAGCAAAAAAGAACGGGAAAGCTTGGCAGCCAGCTCCTATCCGGGGAACGAACCCGGTGGGTGGCTGGCTGCCTGATATGTAGGGCTAGTCAATCGTACTTACATCTGAAGCATAGGGGCTTAGCTAGTCTACCACAAGGGCGGGGGGTATTATGCTAGACCAAATCCTGAGCCAAAGTACATACCGTTGGGTGCTACTGTCTACAGGTGTCTTGGCCATCATTCTAGTACCATTCTTTCTGTTCGGCGAACAAATCGAAACCTGGACGGAGAGCTTTCTTGAGTCCGCTTCCAATCAATCCACCTGGGTAGCGTTGGTTTTGGGCTCATTGCTCGCCACTGACATTCTGGTGCCTGTTCCTTCCAGCCTGACCAGCACAGCGGCCGGGTTCTTCCTGGGACTGGCGGGGGGCACTGCAACGTCCCTGGCAGGCATGACTGTCAGTTGTGTCGTGGGGTACTGGCTAGGCGCGCGATTCGGGCGACCTGTGGCCAACCGGCTGGTAGGCGAGCAGGAGCTGGCGAGATTGGAAAAGCTGAGCCAGCGCTTTGGCGACTGGGTGATCGTGGTAACGCGCGCTGTTCCCGTGCTGGCAGAAGCGTCTGCTCTGTTTGCCGGGATAAGTGGGATGCCAATGCATCAATTCCTGTTGCTGTCCACACTGTCCAATCTGGGTATCTCTGCCGTTTACGCCGCCGTCGGCGCGTTTTCAGCCACGGTCAATTCATTTCTGTTTGCCTTCGGGGGATCCATCCTCGTGCCCCTGGTCGCAATGATTCTGACAAAAAGCCGACAGAATCACTGACAGTGAGAGCACTGGCGGCGGGGCAAACCATCCACTACAAAGACATTGACTTCGACAACAGAATATGCTACCATACACTGTCCCAATGGGAGTTATCGAATACCCAGAGGAGGAAGTTGGGGAATGATGACCTGCATCACCTCTTCTAGGCAGGTCTCGCCAGAGGGTTGCAGGCTGGTTTGCTGCCCTACGTGCTTGTGATGGGGAAAGCTGTCTAGCTTCGCGTGGTGGGAAGCGTTATTCCAGCCAATCTTGAGCTGATTGTCAGGAGCGAGCCAGTAGTAACTGTATCTGGTGAGGACATCTTCTTCCCATTCTTCGGTCACGCGCAGGTTGCTGCCATCGGCGAAGTAGATCACGATCTTCAGGTACGCATCTTCAACCTGCAACGGGACGAGGCGATGGATGTACTCACTGTACCGAGCATAGATGTCGAGAATGCGAGAGCGCATCAGGCTGGCTCCGGTGCTGGTGAGATCGCGACCAGAGCGTCCAATGTACTCTGGGTCTGCTTCAGCACCCTCGACCAGTAATGCCACTCGACGTAATCTTCATGCATGGTGCAGTCGGCATCATCAGGCAAGCCCTCCGCCTCAAGGTGATTGAGGGTGGTTTGATACCTGGCCTGGAACGCCTGCAGCTTGCTCTGAGCCCGGGCCAGTCTCTTCTCCAGGCTTAAGCGGTGAAAGGCTGCCCCGATACTGAGGATCTGCGCCCGATCCTCGGGGGAGATGGAATGGAAGATGCGATCTAGAACTTCTGGCTCAAGCGTTACCGTATCCATATTGAATCTGGCTCCTGGTAATCCCTGTGGCTTGGACCATACTCTCAAGCCTTTTCGCGGCAAGTATACTATTCGCGCCAGGGGATGTCAAACCGGCGTTCGCTCGCAGTAACAGCAAGGGCACTCACCGGTAGTTGAGCCCCGGAAGAAACGATGGTAAGGGAAAGAGCGCGGGCACGATCTCGCTCAGCGCGCCCGATCCGAGGGACACGTTGGGTCGCATCTCGTCTGGCGCGCCCATCACCAGCCGCGTCATCGTCGCCCCATCCAGCTCGAGCCGCTCCCGCCCCCGCACGATGGCGCACCGGTCCCCTGCGACCTCGCCCGGGGCAGGCCCCTCCTGCTCGAACCGCAGGCCGCGCCGCTGCCGGGCTGTGAGCCGCGCCCTGACGTAAGGCCGCAGGTCGAACATCAAGCCGGGCAAGTCCACGATGCGCATCGTATGTTCCAGCAGGAAGTGCTTCGCGCTGGTCCCCCGCCCCCGAAGCAGTTGCCGCAAGTCCACATCCTGCCACGGGACGAGCAGCCGCATTTCCCGCAGGTCCAACCGCGCCATCACCTGGGCCAGTCCAGCGACCAGCGCCACGCGGCTGCCGGAGTACTCGAACACCCCGCGCAGGCCCGCGTCATCGTGCCGATGTTCCCATGGCAGGCTCAGAAACGCATAGGCCACCGGATGGCCTCCCACCTCGACGATCCAGTCCTCCGCCTGGGGGTACCTCTCGAGACGGCAAAAGTGTCCCGTAAATCCCTCCACGCGCCGCACAAAGTGCACGGCTTCCATCTGATACAGGCGGGCGCAGAGGGCGGCGTCCGCGTCGGTCGCCGGGCGAAGGGAGAGGTCATCCGTCGCGGGGCAGAGCGGTGGTCCGGGCGGTTCGACTGGGCCTGACGAAGCCCTGCATCGTTGGCCCGGCCTGAGCACGACGCACTCAAAGTCCTGGGCAGTGACGCACCCGGCCCGGGTATACAGCCCGCGGGTGCCAGAGATGAGCACCAGCCGCGCGCCCTCGGCTGCCAGTTTGTGCATGCAGTAGTCGAGCAAGCGGCTGGCCAGGCCCTGGCCCCGGTAGTCGGGGTGGGTGCACACGCTGCCAATGCTGGCAATGCGCAGGTAGCCACCGTACACGTTGACCCGGCTGTGGGTGATTTCGATCTGGGAGACGGGCACGCGCCGGTGGCAGATGACCTGGACGCCCCCGCGCCGGGGCGGGGTGTAGGAGGCAAGCAACTCCTCCTCCGCAACCTGCTCGACAAAACCGGGGAAACAGAGCGCATCCAGCCGCTGCGAGGCCGCCAGTTCCTCCGGCCGAATCAGGCGCGGGCCATCGAACGATTGCCCATCCAGCGAGCGCGCCGCCATGGACTAATCGTCCAGCCCTTCCAGGGGAGCCAGTCTCGCCATCAGGCGCTTAAGCCCGGCATCTTCAAAGATCACCGTCACCATCTCGTCGTCCCCATCGGCCCGGCTCTCGACGACCAGCCCCTCGCCAAAGGTCGCGTGCCGCACCCGCTGCCCGGCGTGGAAATGGGGCCGGGCGAGGCGAGCGGCCCCGGGCGCCAGTTGCCAGGTCGTCGCGCTCTGGGACCGGGATGAAGAACGCCGCGCCTGTCTCGACGAGCCGCCGAGTAGCCCGGGGGGAATGTCGTCCAGGAAGCGACTGGGCACCGAGGGTTCGCTATCGCCGTAGCGGGTGCGAATAAAGGCATAGGTCAAAAACAGCCGGTCCTTGGCCCGCGTCAGGCCGACGTAGCTCAGCCGCCGCTCCTCGGCCATCTGCTCCGGGTCGTCGAAGGAACGGCTGTGGGGGAGCATGCCCTCCTCGAGCCCGGTGATGAAGACGACCGGGAACTCGAGCCCCTTGGCGCTGTGAAGCGTGAGGAGCGTCGGCGCGTCCACCTCCTCACTCAGGTTGTCCACGTCGGAGACGAGCGCGACGTCGGCCAGGAAATCAGTCAGCGTCAGGTCCTCGTACTCGGCGGCCACGTTGCGCAACTCCAGCACGTTGGCCCAGCGCTCCTCCCCTTCCTCGGTGCCATCGCGCAGGTAGTCGGCGTAGCGGGTGTCCTCCAACACGCGGTCGATCAACTGGGCCACCGTCAGCTCGGCCCGGGCCGCGACCCAACCTTCCACCAATTCCAGAAAGGCCGCCAGTGCCCGCTGTGCCCGCGTCCCCAGTTTCGGGCCTGGGGAAGCGGAATTCGGAATCTCCTTGAACACCTCATAGACCGAGACGTCACGGGCCCGCGCTGCATCCTCCAGCACCGTCACCGTCTTCCGGCCGATGGCCCGCGGAGGGACGTTGATCACGCGGGCCATGCTCACGCCTTCGGCGGGATTATGGATCAGCCGCAGGAAAGCGATCAGGTCCTTGATCTCGCGGCGGGCGTAGAAGCGGGTGGCGCCGACCAGTTTATACGGCAGGCCAGCGCGGATGAAGGCATCCTCAAACGCACGGGACTGGGCATTGGTGCGGTACATCACGGCGCAGTCGCCGGAGCGCACACCCTCCTGGGCAGCCAGTTGAGCGATGGTGTCCACGACAAACCGGGCCTCGTCGTCCTGGTCGTAGGCCTCGTGGACGGTGATCGGGACCCCACGCCCCCGTCGCGTGAAGAGCGATTTGTCGGTACGGTCGGGGTTGTGACGGATGACCGCGCGCGCGGCGTCCAGGATGGTCTGGGTGGAGCGGTAGTTTCGCTCCAAGAGGACGGTCACGAGGTCGGGGTGATCATCCCGCAGACGGCGGATGTTGCGATAGTCGGCGCCCCTCCAGGCGTAGATCGACTGATCTTCGTCGGCGACGCAGAAGAGATTGTGATGCCGCCCCGAGAGCTGCCGCAACAGCGCGTATTGCGCCTGGTTGGTATCCTGGAACTCGTCCACCAGGACGTGCCGGTACCGCTCCTGGTACTGTGCCAGGACGTCTCGGTTCCGGTCGAACAGGTGCACCGTCACCATCAGCAGGTCGTCGAAATCGAGCCCGCTGTTGGCAGCCAGGAGCGCCTGGTAGCGCTCATAGACGCGCTTGACGACCTCACCGTAGTAGGAGCCGGTCGAGTACACCTCCGGCGGGACCAGTTCGTTCTTGGCGCGGGAGATGGCGCCATGCACCGCCTGGGGCCGGTAGCGCTTGTCGTCCAGGTTCAGGTCGCGGATGGCCTGCTTGACCAGGCGGAGCTGGTCATCGGCGTCGAGGATGGCATAGTCGCGGGGGATGCCGGCCGCCTCGGCCTCACGGCGCAGGATGCGGGCACAGGTCGCGTGGAAGGTGCCCAGCGTGAGGCCATGGCTGCCGGAGGGGCCGAGAAGCCGCTCCAGTCGCTCCCGCATCTCGCGGGCGGCCTTGTTGGTGAAGGTGACCGCGACGATGCGCGAGGGGGCGACGTCCATCTCCTGCACCAGCCAGGCGACGCGATGGGTGAGGACGCGGGTCTTGCCGCTGCCCGGCCCGGCCAACACGAGCACCGGACCGTCGGAGGCGGTGACGGCTTTCTGTTGTTGGGGATTGAGCCCCGTGAGTAGGTCCATAGTGGGAGATTGTAGCACAGTCGGGTACAGCGCGCCAGTTTGGAATCTGGGGCAACTGTGTTATGATACTGGAGGAGAATGGAGAAGAGAGAATGGAGAGTGGAGAAGAGAGAATGGAGAATGGAGAATGGATGGCTGGTGCAGACGACGAGCACCGGGCAACCAGAATCAGGCATCCAGGACGAGGAGGTGGGCGGATGGTCATCACACAGGAATTATCGCTACGCACCAAGGGCCACTGCGACATCCAGGACATCACCCCCCAGGTCGCGAGAGCGGTGAGAGATTCAGGCCTGCAGACGGGGATCGTCACCGTCTTCTGCCCCGGCGCGACCGGCGGGCTGACGACGATCGAGTACGAGAGCGGTGCGCTGGCCGATCTCCAACAGGTGTTCGACGAGATCGCGCCGCCCGACCGGGATTACCGCCACCACTTGCGCTGGGGGGACGACAACGGCCACTCCCACGTCCGTGCCGCGCTCACCGGCCCCTCGCTGACGGTGCCCTTCGTCGATGGCCGCCTCACGCTGGGCACGTGGCAGCAGATCGTGTTTCTCGATTTCGACACCCGTCCCAGGTCACGGCGGCTGGTGGCGCAGGTGATGGGAGAATAGTAGAGGGAACGACGAACCGTGACAACACCGACATCCCCGCCTCCTGAAAAACCACAGCCAGCCTTTCCACTGGCGTGGCTGATCGTCTTGCTTGCGGCAACCGCGCTGCTGGCTTTTTTCATCGTTGCGCCAGATGGGCTGTTGACCAAGACGGACATGGTCGGCTACGCCGTGTGCCACCGCATTAAGAGTCACTCCTTCGTCATCGCCGGACACCAACTCCCACTCTGCGCGCGCTGTAGCGGCACCTTCGTCGGCGCGCTGACCGGGTTCTTGGGGCAGGCCGTGGTGCTGCGGCGCCGCCGCACAGCGGAGTTCCCCCCCACCCTCGTCATCGCCATCCTCGCCAGCTTTATGCTGCTATGGGCAGTCGATGGCCTTAACTCTTACCTGGCACTCGTAAACGGCCCGCACCTGTACGAACCTCAGAACTGGCTGAGACTGAGCACCGGCGCGCTGAACGGGTTGACGATGAGCGCGCTCGTCTACCCGGTCTTGAACTTTACGCTGTGGCGACACTCCGCGTCCGAGCCCGCCATTCGTGACCTGCGCGACCTGGGTGTGCTGCTCCTGCTCGAGGCCGGCGTGGTCGGCCTGGTGCTCACCCGATGGTCTTTTCTGCTCTACCCGCTGGCGCTGCTGAGCGCGTCCGGTGTCCTGGCCCTGCTCACCAGCGTCAACAGCATGCTGGTGTTGATGATCGTACGGCGGGAGAACGTGGTGGATACGTGGCGCGAGGCCCTCATCCCGCTGCTGGCTGGTTTCACGGTGAGTCTCATCCAGGTGGGCATGATCGACGTCGTGCGGTACACACTGACTGGCACGCTCTCGGGCATCCCGCCGCTACAGTAGCAGTTGCCTTGGGCACGCACCTGGGCTATAATGGAGACGCTGGGGCACCCAAGGAAAGGAGGAGGCACAATGGACGTCGGCAAGGCATTTGGCTTCGTGTTCGAGGACGAGGAATGGGTGAAAAAGATCCTGCTAGGCGCGCTGATCTCGTTGATCCCCTTTTTTGGCCAGTTTGCGGTCATGGGGTACGGCATCGCCGTCATCCGCAACGTCATGGCCGGCGCACCTCGCCCGCTGCCTGACTGGAACGATCTGATGCGCCACTTTGTAGACGGGCTGATGTTCTGGATCGCCACGTTGATCTATGCACTGCCCTTTTTGGTCGTCATCTGCCCCATCATGGTGGTCTGGCTCCTGCCGGCACTCGCGGGCGAGCAAGAGGACCTGACGAACGTGCTGGTCGGCGTGGCAGGACTCGTGACCACGGGGCTGGGCTGCCTGGCGGCCCTGTACGGCATACTCATGGCGCTCCTGACGCCCGTGCTGCAACTACGCTACGTGGAGACCGGTGAGATCGGGGCCTGTCTGCGCTTGGGGGAGGTCTTCCGTTTCCTGCTCGCCCACATCGGGAGCATCATCGTCAGCCAGTTGCTCGTGTGGATGGCTGGCGCGGTCCTCGTATCTGTGGTGGGCGGGCTGACGCTGGGGCTGCTGGTGCTGCCTATCTCTGTCTGGTTGACGGCCTTCTCCGGCCACCTGTATGGTCAGATCGGCCGCCAGGCCGGGATCGCCCCCCTCGTGGTCTGAGCAAGTGATCGGAAGAACGGCGAGATTCTTTACCGTGAATGACGCGACATCAAGATGCGTCGTTTGCCTGGAGGATGGACTATGTTGGCACAAGCATTTCTGAGCCTGGGGACTGCGTTCGGCCTTTCGACAGCGGCTGGGCTGAACGCCTACATCCCGCTCCTCGTCGTCGCTCTCCTGGCCCGGCTCACCTCGCTGATCACGCTCAGCGAGCCGTACGACGCGTTGAGCAGTTGGTGGGTGATCGGCACACTGGCCGTGCTGCTGGCCATCGAGACCCTGGTGGACAAGATCCCGGCCGTCGACACGATCAACGACATCATCCACACCTTCATCCGACCGGCAGCCGGGGCGATCCTTTTCGCCGCCACGACGAACACGATCGGCGTCCACCCCGTGCTGGCGGCTATTCTCGGGGTGATCCTGGCGGGTGGTGTGCACGCCGTCAAGGCGGGAGGGCGCCCCGTAGTGGCAGCGGCCACCGCTGGGGTGGGCGATCCGATTGTGAGCACGATCGAGGACGTGATCTCGTTCGTGACGTCGATCCTGGCCATCGTGGCTCCCTACCTGGTGGTCGGCCTGATCGTGATCTCGGTGGCGCTGTTCGCGTGGTGGTACGTGCGTCGTCGCCAACGATGGGCACGCTAGACAGATAGCCTGAGCTATATCCGCGCCGGCGACACGCTGTGCATCCCAGCCGCCCCTAGCCTTTTCGCATCACCACCGGCAGGTAGAACCGATGTGGCTTCAGGAGGAGCCACGTCGGTCGCTCCCACGCCCCCCCCAACCCATCCTCCAGAAAGACCACGTTATACATCGGCGGATGAACAGGATTGGCTGGCAAGGTGAGTTGGTAGGTCAGGGTCACCTGGGCGCCACCGCTCAGCGGGCCGGTCCAGCGCACCGTCCCGGTCAACGCTTCCGCCGTGCCTCCGCCCACCCAGGCTAGCGAGCCGGGGACAAGCGCAGCGTCTGCGGGGAGAGGATTGGTGATCATCGCGCCAGGGGCGTCTCCAGGGCCAGCATTGGCCAGGCCCAGCGTGCAGGTGACCACAGCGCCGGGCCGATCAGGAGACGGGCTACATTGGAAAGCCGAGGCAGAGAGATCCGGCGCACCCACCCGCGTCACGACGGAGCGACGGAAACGGATGCCCTGACCTTCCAACCCCAGGCGGGCCACGTTGATAATAGCAGGGAAGCCGACCGGCGAGCCCAGCGCCACGGTGACCCGGTACGTGGAGGTAACTGCCACACCCGGGCCAAGCGATCCCTCCCAGGAGAGCCGCCGCGTGGGCACGTGGTAGGAGGCAGGGCCAGTCAGACTGCCGGGAACCAGCGTAAGGCTCAGGGGAAGCGTATTGGACAGCGAGGCGCTGACCACGTCCCGACCACCGTTGCGCAGGACGATGGTGTAAGTGAGCGTGTCACCGCCGGCGACTGCGCTCCGATCAGCGGTGAAGGTCGAGCCGCCCAGCCAACTCAACCATCCGACGGCACGCTCCATCACCTCGGCCCGACCGGCCTCCGGCAACGACTCAAATGGAAAGGAGAAGAAAACCGCCATCTGGCTCGCCGCCCGTCGCGCCAGCGCGATGGGGCGGCGCTCCTGATCGCGGAAGGGGACAGCGGTGCCAGGCGTCGGCACGACCGCATCTGACCAGTTATGGAAGGGGTAGTCCAACGGATAGGGGCCTAATCGGTCGCCGATAGGGTCCTCCGGCACTCCCCACGCCAGCGTCGGCGTGACGTCCTCGGTATAGGTCATCACCCCCAGGAAGTCCCGGCTGAAGGGATCGTCGTGGTGGTAGTAGAGAAAATCCTGAGACGATAGGAACAATCGTCCACCGCCGTCAAGATATGCCCTCAGTGTCGTCTCCTCCTCGGGGGTGACCGGCGCGTACCAATCATAACCGGTAAACCAGACGACGATGGGGTAGCGTCGCAGCACGCTCGACGGGGGACTACCCCCACCTGGCTCGCCGTAGACAAAGCCAGTGCGCCAGTAGTCGTAGGGGAGATCACCGCCGGCCAACGCCGCCTCGTACCTGCCCTCCTGGTCGTACCAGCGGTCGTCGTCCACCAGCAGGATGGGAGCAGGAACCTTGGTCGTGAGGACGGCCGTCCCAATCAAGGTAGGAGCCGCGGCGGAGCGAGCGGTGAGGGTGGCCACGTCCCTCGTGTCCCACCCGGCGGTGGGGGGAATGGTGACGGAAACCACGACGGTGGTCGAGGTGCAGGGAGCCAAGGAGAGCGACGGAGGGCTGAGTTGGGTCGCCCAGGATGCGCCGTCGAGCGCAAGATGGAAGGTATCGGTGACACCTCGCTGCCCCACGTGCCGCAACCGCAGCGTATGGGTGACGACAGAGCCGGGCAGTCCAATGTGCATCTGAGCGGCAGGCTCCAGCTCGAGCCCAACGGCCGGCGGCGGTGAGGTCAGCCAATCCAACGCCCGGCCCATGACCTCCTGGCGGACGGCCCGATCGTCGATGGCCTCGAAGCCGAAAGAAAGGTAGATCACCCGGTAGTCCAGGCAGGTTCCTACCCGCGTGCCGCCGCATCCAGCCCCCTGGTAGGCCAACACCGGCGCAGCGGCATCGGGGTCAGCGACTGCGATTACGTCGGGATAATTCTGGTTATCGGCCCCGCCAGCACCTGCGATGGTGATGGTCATACCAGCGAAGAGGTCGCCGGGCGTCCCCTCGAGCACCCGTGTCGGCGCGTCGTCGGCGACGTAGCGAGCCTTGAGGTAGTCCCGGTAGTAGGGGCTCCAGTCAAAAAACGATCCGCCACTATCCCAGAAGCCCACGTCCTGGCCGGTCAGCAACATCTGACCGCCGGCAGAAAGGTGGGCGGTGATGGCGTCCTGCGCGCCGATGTAACCCGGAGCATCCTCGGGCGCACTCCAGACCACGAGATCGTAGGGGACCAGATCAGCGGCAGTTGGCACATCCTCTGGTAGGTGCTTGATCGACTGTTCCTCGTAGGCGTAAGCCAGATCGTCCAGTGCCTGCCGGAAGTAGCCGGCCTGGCTGCCATAGTACCAGGGGCCACTGTCCACCAGAAGGATGGAAGGAGCGGGGGGCAACGCCAGATCTGCAACAGTGACGTGTCCGGCCGCGACGGCAGCGGTGGCGGTGACGACCCGATAGCCCAGACGGCGGGCGCGAAGCACATAGGTGCCAGCGGGAAGGGTGAAAGAATAGGTGCCAGCGCTGGTCGCCAGAGGGGTGTCCACCACGGATACAGTGGCGGTGAGCGGACGGCCGGTGGCGGCATCGGTGACGCGGCCTCGCAGGACACCGGTGGGCAGCGGTGTGAGAGAAAAGTCCACCACGGTCGTCGTGTCGGTCGTCACGATGACAGCCGAAACTGTAGCCGACTCGTAGCCGAAGGCGGAGGCAGTCACGTCATAGACGGTGGGGGAAAGCGCCAGCCGGTAGGCACCATTCTCGTCGGTGGTAGTCCTCCCCTCGCCCTCCCCCCTGTGAGGCGCGGCCGCGACCGTCGCACCGGCGACGGGTATGCCATCCCCAACCCGCGCCACGGTGCCGGTGATGAAGCCAGGCCGGGCCAGTGCGGCGACGGCGGCAAAGGCGTCCACACGGCCCCAGCCGGCGTCGTTGTTGGGGACGGGAGCACCCAAGGGGACGGCGGTGCTGGTGACGATAAAGGTGGCGCGCGCGATATCCAGCGTGGGGCTGACCGAGCGCAGGAGAGCCACGATGCCGGCGACGTGGGGAGCGGCCATCGAGGTGCCGTTCATCTGACCATAAGCTCCCCCCGGCAAGCTGGAACGCACGTTCACGCCCGGCGCGGCCACGTGGGGACGGATCTCCCCCCACGAAGAGGGACCCCGGCTGGAAGAGTCGGCCACTTCGTCATCAGAGTCGGTGGCACCGACGGCGAAGGCCTCGGGCAGGGAGGCCGGTGAGCCAACCGTGCCCCCCCAGGGGCCGTCGTTGCCGGCGGAGAACACGGGAAGGATCCCAGCCGCCCGCAGTGCCCGCAAGTCGGCCTGGAAGGTGGTCAGGAAACCGTTGGAGTTACCCCACGAACAGTTGACCACATCGGGCGCTCTGGCCGGGTCGCCGCCGGGCGCGACCAGCCACTGGAACCCTGCGTGGATCCACGCGTCGTAGCCGTAGCCCTCGTTGTTCAGGACTTTGACCGCGATCCAGCGTGCGCCGGGCGCGACGCCAACGCCGTCCTGCCCGACGGCGGTGCCCAGTGTGTGGCTGCCGTGGCCGTGGCCGTCCACCGGATAGAGCGCACCGCCGCCGGTGGCGTCGTGCCAACTGTAGGTATGGTTGGCCGGGCCATGGGGGTTGTAGCCCCTGTAGTTGGCCTGCAATGCCGGGTGGAGCCAGTCCACACCCGTGTCCATCCCCGCCACGAGAGAACCGGTGCCACTGACGTGCAATGCACTCCACACCTCGTCGGCGCGGACGCGGGCAATGCCCCACTCGACTCCAGATTCAAGATTCGAGATTCGAGATTGCGAATTCGAATCTGCAATCTGCAATCTCGAATTTGAAATCCATTGTCGCCAATGATCGAGGCGCACGGCGGCGACGCTGGGATGGGCGGCCAGCGCGCGGATGACGGACGGACGGGCGCGGACAGCGATGCCGTTAAATATCCAAAAGGGGGTGTAGGATGCCACCAGCCCGGCGGCCCGCGCCCCCTCCAGGTAGGCCTGCAGCGGGGCCTGGGAACGGGCGGCACTGGCCTGCAGCGCCGAGACGACGCGGAAGCGAGCCTCGGTCGCACTCACCGCTCCGCCGGCCATCGCCTCGACGTCGGCCTGCTCGTGCAGGTGAACGATGACGCGCAGAACCTCGCCGGACTCTGCCTCAAGCAAAGCCCGCAGCAATTCTGGGTCTATGGGGGGCGTCCTCGCCTCATCTCCCCCCACGGACGCAAGAGCAGCCAGTTGCCCGGGCAGTGAGAGAGCAGCGGGCACGGCCTCCCAGCCACCCCTCTCCTGGTAGAGGGAGACACCTGGTCCTCCTACCTCTTGGAGACCGCCCCCCTCGATCCCGCCCGTCTGAGGGGCAGCAGATGCAGGAATACCCGCACTTGCCAGCAGGAAGAATACGAGTATCATACCTAAAATGCGGTAGAGTGTGCTCATTTCAACCTTTCGCTGTTACGCGCTATGCCTGGTGCAGGCGAAGCTATGCGCCGGGGAGATGAGGGGCTACCAGACAGAACGACTTTCATACCCATGTTCTACCGACCTATCGTGCCCCTACATTATATCACCAGAGGTCGAGGGACGGAAAGTAACAGCTCAGCAGGTCTATGTTAACACACTTCTGTCCACATAACGTTAGAGAAATATTAGATATTGGCTAGAATCTACTGTCCTCAACACCGACACAAAGAAATCCTGGAGATGTCATAATGCTAACCGACAAACTGGCGCGTGTGTCCATCGCCCACCTGCCCACCCCCCTGGAGCCGCTATCCCGCCTCACGGCGCAACTGGGTGGACCAGAGCTGTGGATCAAGCGGGACGATCAAACCGGGTTGGCGACAGGGGGCAACAAGGCCCGCAAACTAGAGTTCCTGGTCGCCGACGCGCTGGCACACGGAGCTGACACGCTCGTCACCGCCGGTGCGGCGCAGTCGAACCACGCCCGCCAGACAGCGGCGGCTGCGGCCAAGTTCGGGCTGGCGTGCACGCTGGCGTTACGGGGGGAAGAACCGCCGCGCGTGCAGGGCAACCTGCTGCTGGACCGGCTCCTGGGCGCGGAGGTCGTCTGGACCGCAGACCGACCACTGGAAGACGCGATGGCCCGGGTGACCGAAGAACTGCGGGTCGTGGGCCGCTGTCCGTACGTCGTCCCCTACGGCGGGAGCAACCCCATCGGGGCCAGCGGCTACGCCGCGGCGATGGAAGAGTTCCTGGCGCAGTGCAGGGAGCGCGAGCTGCACTTTGACCACATCGTGCTGGCGTCATCAAGCGGCGGCACGCAGGCGGGGCTGATGGTGGGCGCGCGGGCGCTGGCGTACGGAGGGCGCGTCCTGGGCATCAGCATAGACCAGGAGGCCGGCACGCTCCGGCACCAGTTGGCCGACCTGGCGACGGCCACGGCGGACCACCTGGGGCTGGGGCTGGCCTTCGCGCCGGAGGACTTTGACGTGGACGACGGCTACCTGGGCGGCGGGTACGGCGTGGTTGGGGAGCTGGAGCGAGCGGCGATCCGCACACTGGCCCGCACCGAGGGGGTGCTGCTCGACCCGGTCTACACCGGCCGGGCGTTCGGCAGCCTGCTCGATCTGGTCAGGCGCGGAGAGTTCGGCCAGCACGAGCGGGTGCTCTTCTGGCATACGGGGGGGACGGCAGGGTTGTTTGGATACGGAGGGGAGATAATCTGAGCACCAGCACGCTCAGCAACAGCGCTTGCGCTTGGGATAAATCTGTGATATGCTTTGAATTAGCCCTACGTAAGGCTTGACGGGCGGGCAGGAGCAACCAAGCATGCCTAGATGCATCGTCTGCAGAGAATACTTTGACCTGGGCACAGTGTGCACACGTTGCCAGTCAGACAACGCACGCTGGATCGCGTGGCAGAAAAACGAGCCGGTGGAACAAGGCGGTCTTCGAGGACTGCTCTTCTTCACAGAACAGTACTTTCACCTGCCACTCCTCGTCGTCTTCACGTCGCTTGCCTTCGGCCTGATGGCCACCGCGGGGATCTGGCAGATGATCCGACTTCCCGTATGCCTGCTTGTAGTAACAGCGACGACGCTGATCAACCTGACCATCGTCTACGAAGTGTATGACGGCCGGCATAAAGCGCGCGAAAGAGAACTACTGGCACAGTTCAGAGCTACGATCCGCAAGAAGGGCCCCCGGGTATGGCTGAGCCCACAACTGCAGAGCACATTGATACCGGCCATCGTCGTGGGTGCGGTTGCACTCCTGGCCTACGCAATCGTGAGCTCTGACTTGCTGCGAGCGGTGCTACAGTGGCTGCTTTTCGAACCCGCGTACAGGTCGCTGGAACCGGAGCAGGTTTCCCAACTGTCTGAGCTCAGAGCAAAAGCCGAGCAGGCTTTACCGATCGTCCTTTTGCTCGCATACACCGGCGGGTCGTTTGCCTTGACTTATTTCTCATCCATGCTGTTGTCCGGGCAATACGTCAGCCGCATGAATGACACGCTCCCACACCCGATCTTTTTGCAAGGAGACCTGTTGGCAAAGGTCGTGCAGGAGGAAGTAGAGAAGCAACTGTGCCAGGCAAGAGGATCGCCGAGCAACAACCGAGAATCTCCCAAACCATGGCACGATCTGGAACAGGAATCGATGCAGAACATCCGCAGGTGGAGCTGGGAAACCCTGGAGCGCACCCCTGCCGGTGGGATCAAACTCATAGCCCGGGCGGAGTGCGCGGATTCCAGGGTGGAGGAGAGCATCACAGGGCACAGGACAAAGTATCCTGAATTCATAGAGTATAGTGTAGAAGCAGATCCGTGGGGGCATATCATCAGAATCACCCAAGGTGAACGAAGATCGCAATACTAGCGTCGCAATGTAGTTATGAACGTCGAGCCGCCCGAGGCGTCAGGATGAATGAACTGATACTCCGTGATGTAATTCGGCTGTCGAGCATCTTTGCCCTTCTAGTCACCCATGCACTTGTCTGGTTTTACGGCACGGATGGCGGACAGCGCGGTCGTCGAAGCGCGGTCGCCTATCTGGTCGCGCTCGATTGGGCACTGATGATGGGGGTGGCGGCAGGGCGCTCAGTGGCGGGTGAGGGTGTGCCGTTCTGGTCGCTGTACACTGTGGGATGGGGTTTTCTGGGCGGGCTCCTGCTGTCCCTGCCCGCGTGGCTCCTGTACCAGCTCGGCCTCAGGTTCAGCGCCATCTTCCTGCTGCCGGTGATGCCCACCGACCAGGAACAGCGCGGGCAGGCCGGGCGCACGCTACGGGCGTACGCCTGGGGCCTTAACTGCCCCTTCCACCGCGAGGAATACGGGGAACTGCAGAAATCGGAGGAGGGTAGAAAGAAGATGGGGGGCCTGATAGCGCCCAAAGGAGGCCCAGGTCTGGTGATGACCAGCAGTCACTATGCCGTACCGCTCACGGCCGGGACACGTGACACGCGTGCCGGCGGGCATGGTTTGGTCTTCACTGGCCCCGGGGAACGGCCCCGCTGCCTGGTCGATCTACGTCCCCAAAGCCGCTCCAAGTTAGTACACGCCCTCACCCGCGACGGCATCCCGGTCAAGGTCAAGGTGTCAGTAACCGCCCAAATCGACCGTCGAGGGGCGGAGGGCGATTGGCTGTATCCGTTCGACCCCGACGCCGTGTTCGCCGCCATACAAACCCAAGGAGTTGGGCCGGAAGGAGAAGAGGAAGAAAAGGAACTGGGATGGGATCAAATCGTCGTCGAGCGAGCGGCCGATCTCGCGCAGGATGCGATCGCGCGGACGCTGCTGGATCGGCTGCTGGAGAGCGAAGAAGAAGGCGGAGATCCTCCTTTCAAGACACTGGCCGGGGAAGTAAAGGAAGAACTGGCCACGGCGATGGCACCACATGGCACAGAGGTTTTGGGTGTCGGCCTGGGCACCATCGAGGTCGAGGACGAGGAAGTCCTCAAACAGCGGGTGGAGAGTTGGAGAGCAAGCTGGGAGCGACGCCGCCTGGAGAGAGAAGCCCAGGGGGAGGCCGAAGCCACCCGCCTGATCGAGGAAGCCCGCGCTGACGCGCAGCGGCAGATGATCGCGGCCATCAGCGAGGCACTGCAGCAACTGAAGGAAACGGGAACCCCCGTGCCGGCCCACTTGATCGCACTGCGGTTCATCGATGTCCTGGAGGACGTGGCCGCGTCGCAGCCTGTGCAGGAACTGCTCCCGGAGACCGCGCAGGATATACCGGCACAACTGCGCCTCCTGGTGGAGCAGGCCTCCCTGGCCGAGGGCGACGAGGAAGCACAGAAGTCAGAGCATTGAGCTGAGATGAGCGAACAGCCCAACCGCCTTCCATACAGCCTGGAGCACTGGGCCACCGAGTCCGTGCAGGAGAAACCCAACCAACGCGTGCTGATGACCGACCATATTCGGCGAACACTGGTACGCTATGGGCTGCTCTTGGCTGCGCTGGGAGCTGTCGTCATATCCAGCCTGGCGCTGGAGTACGTACGACTCCTGGTGAGCATGGCAACTGCGTTGACAGGCGAAGTAACTACAAACGTATGGCGCTGGCTGGCTGGGATGGTGCCCGGGCTTCTTGGGCTGGCTGCCGTGCTGGGTGTCTCCGCTGCCTTCGTACGGGACGTCTACGGCATTCAGGATTGGCAGTCCGCCCTTAAGCACGTCTGGCTCCTTATATTCGGCCGCGCGCCAGGCTCCTACTTCGACCTGAAGCCGTCCAAGAGACCCTTCGTCCCTTATCCCTCCATCACCGTGCAGCAGGGAGGGATCGCCGAAAAAGACGAAGATACACTGCTCGCCCGTCTCGGTGGACCGGGCAACGTGACCATCTTTAACGACAGCGCGGTCTTCCTGGAGCGGTTCGGGCGCTTCACCCGCGTCGTGGGACCCGGCAAGGTCTTCCTGCGGCGCTTCGAGCGCATCCGCGAGACATTGGACCTGCGCCCACAGGAGCGCAGTTCCGTGGCCAAGGCAATGACGAAGGACGGCATCCCGGTACAGGCTGAGGTACAGGTGCGGTTCCAACTGGCGCGTCCGCCGGCCAGCCTGGTCGCTCCTACACCCGACGTCCCTCATCCGGTCTACGAATGGGCGTTGGTCCAAGCGGGGCAATGCCACAGCCGGTCGGTCGACCCAGACAGTGGCGACGAAAATGTATCCTACTGGGCCGACCAAGTGGGCGTGGGCGGCAAGATGCGCACCCTCGTCGCTAGCCGCCAGCTCGACGAACTGCTGGAGCCATATGAACGTGAACGTGACCCCCATCGCGAGATCAGCGAACAAGCTCACCAGGCAGCAAATAGCTCCGCCCGCGACGTTGGAGCGCAGGTCCTGGAGGTGCGTCTAGGCGCACTGGAACCGACGTTGGAAGAGGTCAAGAAAGAGCGGGTCACCAGTTGGCAGGCAGTCTGGATAAGCAGGGCGCGAAGAGAAGAAGCCCTGGGCAGGGCAGAGGCAATTCGAGAACGGGGATTGGCCCGCGCCTACGCCCAGATGGAGATCATCTTGAGCCTGGCCCGGGAGTTCCAAGACGCCGTCGAACGTAAAGTTGCCTTGCCTGGTGAAATCGTCATTCTGCGCTTTATGGAAACACTTCGCCAGACGTGGTCTCGTCCCGAGAGTGCATTCGTGTCCTCCCAGGTATTTAAGATGTGGCAAGCCTTGCAGGAGGATCTGAATCATCTCGTCGGACATGACCGCCTCTTACCGCAAGGCGAAATGGAGGTGAACGAGCCATCCAAGGACCAGGAGGACAGCCAGCCGGGCCGATAAAAGAGCATATCGATGAATGAACAAGACGATGTGTACTCCCTTTATGAAGCCGGAGTACACGAACTGCTGAGTCGAATTGGGCCAGAGCACCGTCTTTACTCTAACGCTCTTGTCTACCAGGAGCGGCTGCACGAGAACATAAAGCAGTCACGATCACAGGATACTGACGCGCTCCAAGCCGAACGCTGCAGAATCATCAATGAACTGAACAAACTCGCAGCGTGGAAGCTGAACAAGTCCTTCACCGAACTGTGCGCTCAGCTCGAACCCGTAGCAGAACAAGTACTAACTAAATGCTTACCTCACATCAATGATCCGTTATGTTCGGCCAGACCCAACGCCGAAGGAGCCGTGGGGCCTCTCACAGAGGAGATCATAAGGACCCGATGGCACACCGAGTGCGAGGCAGCACTGTGTCTCTGCAAAGACGCTGTCGCATGCGCCAGCAAACACGGCGCTCCAGCAGATCTCGCCATAGCCAATCTCTATCAAGCCGACGCTCTCGCCCGGAACAAGCAGTTTGAGGCAGGGATCGAACTGGCTGAACGAGCAAAGCGAATACTTGAGATGAAGGGTGACCGTCACAATGCCCTGATAGCTCAGTTGTTGGTGGCTCACCTTCGCGCAGCGCAAGATCAAGACGATGCAAGACCAGAGTATCTAGAAGCGCTAAGCTACTGTCGCAGACTTGAAGGTGAGAAAAAACAAGCCGCGCAAAAGAAGGAAGCACAGCTGTACGAGCAAATCACCAAAGAAATCCAACTGGCCTTGGAAGACGTCAGCAAAGTGGTCAGAGCACCATACACCTCAGAATATCTGCTGGATCCTATCCCTGTCCTGCAACTGTCAGACGGACCTGACGTGATTTCTCGCCCTGTTACAGTGATGGATTACGCAATCACTGGTGAGTTCAAGATGGAAGGGCGCACATATCTCCTTTACCCGATCAATGAGATAGCAGAGCATGAACCGGAAGTACAGGCGGGCGCTGTCCATTTTGCTTTGCTTGTGCCTGAAGAGGGCTGGGTTGGTCGGACTAGCAAGGAACAAGACTACATACTAGCGCGACAGGAAACACAGATCACCCAAGAGGGGCCAGGAGTCTCGTGGGAAAAACAAGAACAAGTGTGGGTCGGGGGCCGATTTGAGTGCAATACCACCACGGGGAGAATCGACTTCTTGAGTACAAAGCCCCGTATCATAGGAGATGAACGAACTGAGGAACAAGCCGAGGGACAAGGCCTTGCTATAGGGCTATTGAAGCCCATCCAATAAGATGCAAAGATCTTGCCGCGTACAACGAACCTGTTCCGTCAGACGGAAAGCTTACCGATGAACCAAGACTTGATCGCCCTAATCGCTTCCTTCATCTACGTCTTTGCCATGATCGGCATCGCCGAGGGGCTGCGCAAGTGGCGCGGGTACTCGGTCGAGTTCACGCGCAAGTTCATCCACATCGCGGTCGGCATGTGGGCCTTTGGGACGGTGCTGCTGTTCGAGCGCCGTGCCTTCGCGATCATCCCGCCGCTGGCGT
>DATKTN010000117.1:0-4204 GCA_035531135.1 Anaerolineae bacterium | reverse complement strand
CGGCGGCGGCCTCTCCCTCGTCCGCGTCTCCGACGACGGCTCCGGGATGACCCGCGCCGACGGTTCCCTGGTCCTCGAGCGCTTCAGCACCAGCAAGATCCACACGCTGGCCGACCTGGACGGTATCGCCACGCTCGGCTTCCGGGGCGAGGCCCTCTCCTCCATCGCTGCCATCGCCCGGATCGAGATCCTCACCCGCTCCCGTGAGAGCGAGGAACTGGCGGGCACGCGCCTGCAGGCCGCCGGCGGCCAGGTGGAGCTAGAACCGGCGGCCAGTCCCGCCGGGACCAGCGTCACCGTGCGCGGCCTGTTCTACAACACCCCCGCCCGCCGCAAATTCCTCAAATCCCCCATGCGCGAGATGCAACTTGTCCGCGAGACGGTCGTGCGCTACTCGCTGGCCTACCCGGCCGTCGCCTTCCGGCTGATTGTCGACGGGCGCGAGACCTACGTCGCGCCGCCCGCCACGCCGCTGGAGCGGATCGGCGCCGCGCTGGGGCGGGACGTGGCGGCCGACATGCTGGACGTGGCCTGGGAGGCGGCCGACCTGCGCATCTGGGGGCACGTGGGCGCGCCCACGTGCGGGCGGCGGGACCGGCGGGGCCAGTTCTTTTTCGTCAACGGGCGCCCGGTCCGCTCCGGCCTCCTGGCCGTGATGCTGGAGCGCCCGTACGCCGGCCGGCTCCCGCCCGAGCGGCGACCCTTGGGCGTGATCCACGTCCGGCTCGATCCCCGCCTGGTCGACGTCAACGTCCATCCGCGCAAGGAGGAGGTCCGCCTGAGCCAGGAGCGCTCCGTCTACGGGGCCGTGACCCGGGCGGTGGAGGAGGCGTTGGCCCCCTACCCGCGCATGGAACAGCAGGACTTTCCGACGTTGGCATGGCCCTTTGGCGACGTGCCGCCGGAGCGGGAGGCGCTGCACGAGCCGCAGCCCGGATACGCCACCGGGGGCCTGGAGCCGCTGGGGCAGCTCCAGAACGCCTACGTCGTGGCCCGCAGTTGGGAGGGACTGATCGTCGTCGATCAACACGCTGCCCACGAGCAGGTGCTCTTCGAGCGCTTGCTGGACGCGGGGGAGGGGCAGCCGCTGAACCCGCCGCTGCGGGTCGAACTGACCGCCCGCGAGGCCGGGTTGCTCGAACCGTTCGTGGTTCATTTGGCCGACCTGGGGTTCGAGGTGGAGCCTTTCGGCGGCCACGCCTTCCTGCTGCGGAGCGTCCCGGCGCCGCTGGTGGGCCAGGACCCGCGGGCGCTGCTGGAAGCGCTCCTGGACGAACTGCCCGCGTGCCGCCGGCTCGACCCCGAGGCGGTGCGGGAGCGGCTGGCCATGAAGGCCGCCTGCACGGCGGCGGTCAAGGCCGGGGACATCCTCACGCTGGAGCAGATGCGGGCGCTGCTCCACGATCTGGAGGCCGCCTGGTCGCCCGCCACCTGCCCCCACGGCCGCCCGGCCTTTGTCCTGCTGACGGTCGAGGAACTGGAACGCCGCTTCATGCGGCGGTAGCGCCGGGCGATGATTGAACGGAGGAACCGTATGCCATCTCGACCGACCATCCGTTTTGCTGCCGTTGGCCTGAACCACGGCCACATCTACATCCAGGTGAATGCCTTGCTGCAGGCTGGCGCCGAGTTCGTCTCGTTCTACGCCAGGGAGCCCGACCTCGTCGCCCAGTTTGCCGAAACCTATCCCCAGGCAAAGCTGGCCCGCAGCGTTGAGGAGGTCCTGGAGGACGAGACGATCCACATAATCGTCAGCGCCGCCATCCCCTGCGAGCGCGCGCCGCTGGGCATCGCCGTGATGCAGCACGGCAAGGACTTTATGAGCGACAAGCCCGGCTTCACCACCCTCGCGCAGTTGGCCAAAGCGCGCCAGGTGCAGGCAGAGACCGGGCGCATCTACTCCATCTACTTTAGCGAACGCCTGGGGAGCAAGGCCACCGTCAAGGCGGGCGAACTGGTCCAGGCAGGTGCGATTGGCCGAGCAGTGCAGACCATCGGCCTGGGGCCACATCGGATCGGGCTGTACACCCGTCCCGATTGGTTCTTCCGCCGCGAGCAATACGGCGGCATCATCACCGACATCGGGTCCCACCAGGTGGACCAGTTCCTCTTCTTCACCGGTTCCACCCAGGCCGAGGTGGTGGCGGCTCAGGTGGCCAACTACAAGTATCCCGAGCACCCGGAGCTGGAGGACTTTGGTGAGATGATCCTGCGGGGGGATCGTGGCACGGGCTACGTCCGTGTGGACTGGTTCACACCCGACGGGTTGCCCACCTGGGGGGACGGACGCCTGGTCATCCTGGGGACGGAGGGCTACGTCGAGCTGCGCAAGTACTGCGACGTCGCCGGACGGCCTGGCGGCGATCACCTGTTTCTGGTCGATCAACGGGGTACGCGCTACGTCGACTGTAGCGACGTCGAGCTGCCCTATGGCCGGCAGATCGTCGCTGATGTGATCAATCGCACCGAGACCGCTGTGCCGCAGGACCATTGCTTTCTGGCCTCGGAACTGGCGCTGAAGGCCGAGGCACAGGCGCAGAGGTTGGGGAATCTCAAATCGGCAAGGACCATCCCAGGTACAACGATTGGCAACCTGGTTGAGAGAAAGACGAGGTGAAAGATGGACACAACCACGATTACACTCCACACGCAGTTCCAGGTCGGCCCCATAGATCCGCGCGTCTTTGGGGGCTTTCTGGAGCACCTGGGCCGCGCCGTCTACGAGGGTGTGTACGATCCCGGCTGTTCTCATGCCGACGAAGACGGCTTTCGCACCGACGTGATGGGCGCGCTGCGCCGGTTGGACATGACGGCCATGCGCTATCCCGGCGGCAACTTTGCGTCCGGCTATCACTGGCTGGACGGCGTCGGCCCGCGCGACGAGCGTCCCACCGTGCGCGATCTGGCGTGGCAAAGCCTGGAACCAAATCGCTTTGGCACGGACGAATACGTCAGGCTCTGCCGCAAGATGGGGTGGACGCCGATGCTCACCGTCAACCTCGGCACGGGCACGCCGGAGGAGGCGCGTGACTGGGTAGAGTACTGCAACTGCCCCGCCGGGACGCACTACGCGGACGTGCGCGCCGCCAACGGCAGCCCCGAGCCGCACGCCGTCAAGCTCTGGTGCCTGGGCAACGAAATGGACGGCCCCTGGCAACTGGGACACGTCCCTGCCGATCAATACGCCATCCGCGCGCAGCAAGCCGCCAAGATGATGAAGGACGTGGACAGGTCCATCGAGCTGGTCGTGTGTGGCTCGTGTAGTGTGGGTATGAAGACGTACATGGAATGGGATCGGCAGGTGTTAGAGTACGTGGGCGACCTGGCCGATTACGTCAGCTTGCACCGGTACGTGGGCAATCCAGACGACGACACGCCCGACTATCTCGCCATCACCAACTCGATCGATCGCCAGATCGAAGAGATGGACGCCGCCTGCCGGTTCGTCCAGGCAAAAAGGCGCACCGGGAAGCGCGCCTACCTGTGCTTTGACGAGTGGAACGTCTGGTACAAGAATCACGAGGTGGACGGCGCGGCCAAGTTCGCCCCTCACCTGATCGAAGAGGTGTACAATCTAGAGGACGCGCTCGTCGTCGCGGGCTTTCTGAACAGTTTCATCCGCCACGCCGACGTGGTCAAGATCGCCAACGTCGCGCAGATCGTCAACGTCATCGCGCCGATCCTGACGCGCGGCGACGAACTGCTGATTCAGCCCACCTTTTACCCGTTCGAGATGTTCTCGCGACGGCGCGAGGGCACTTCGCTCCGGCCCGTCGTGACCGGCCCGGCCTACGAAGGCAGGACGAATGGACGGGTGAACGTCGTCGACGCCAGCGCCATCCTCGACGCTGACCAACTGCACGTTTTTGCCACCAACCGCAGCCTCGACGAACCCGCCAGCGTGCAGGTCGAGCTGGCCGGCCGGGCCGTTGCCGCGTTGGACAGCGCCGAGCTACTCACCGGGCCAGGCCCGAAGGCGGCCAACTCGTTCGAGCAGCCCGACGTGATCAGGCCGCAGCCCTTCGGGGATGCGAGGATCGCTGCCGGTCGGGCCGGGCTGGAACTCCCGCCACTGTCGGTGGCGGCCATGACGTTTCGTTTGAGCTAGAGATAGGACCGCGAGCGTATCACGCTGGGGACAGAATGGCCTCATCGCCGCCACGCGGAGCGTTGAAACGCCCCGCTGGTACCCAAAACCTGTTGC
>DATKTN010000116.1:0-10071 GCA_035531135.1 Anaerolineae bacterium | reverse complement strand
GGTCTCAGCGCCAACCAGGTCCACAATGAATTCTGGATTCAAATCTGGAAAATCTGATGTTGGGATTAGGAACGATTCCCCAGGGGTGTACCTCAAACGGCCGGATGTGCGCAGCCGCCGTGTATGGCTTCAGGAAACGGTGGCTGCTGAGAACAGTGACCAACACCCATAGCGCCGGCTGTAGAATGTTTCGCTATATGGATGATTCACTATATAACATTTTGTTATATTATATCACAAACCACCCAGGCTGACAACCCCCGCACGCGCGTGAGCATATCGCATTTGGGAGAGTCCCGCCGACGGTTGAAATCATCGCTCCGCGCGACTTGACAAACGCAGTTCTTGTGGTATACTATACCCTAGTAGGGTATTTCGGACGTCGAGACATTGGAGGTTGAGATACATGCCGATCTATGAGTACTGTTGTGACGAATGTGGTGAAAAGTTCGAGCTGTTCGTGCGTTCGGCGGCCCAAAAGACCACGCTCACCTGTCCCAGTTGCGGGAGCGAAAAGGTGCGCAAGGCCATCTCGCTGTTTGGCGTTGGTGGTACGGGCGGGAGCAGCAGGACGTGCGCCGCGTCTTGCGGTCCGAGCCCCGTCTGAGGGACGAGCCGTTAGGAGGCCGTGAGCCTCCAGCAGGAGGAACAGGTGAAATTAGCCGATTCATCCGCCAAGGCCGATCTGCTGCGGCGTGTGCGCCGTATCGAGGGGCAGGCCCGCGGCATCGCGAGAATGATCGAAGAAGATCGCGACTGCGGCGAGGTCCTGCAGCAACTGGCCGCCGTCCGCTCCGCTGCCCATCAGGCCACCGTAGCGCTCGTGCGTGCCTATGCCACTGAATGCATGGTATCGGATAGTTCGCCTGATGAGATCGCCGAAGCGCTGTCGGTGGCATTGTCGCGACTGGCGTAGAAGCGAGTTGCAGATTGCAGATTGCAGATTGCGGATTGCAGATTGCGGATTGCAAATTGCAGGTTGCAGGTTGCAGATTGCAGGTTGCAGACTTGAAAATGTAAGGAGTTAAAGCATGCCTTTACTGAACGAGGAGATTGCGGAACAGGTGAAGCAGGAGCTGGTCGACCTGGCTGGCCCGGTCCGGCTGGTGATGTTCACCCAGGAATTCGAGTGCGATTACTGTGCCGAGACCCGGCAACTGGTCGAGGAGGTCGCCGCACTCTCCGACCAACTGGCATCCGAGATCTATGACTTTGTCGTCGACAAGGACAGGGCCGAGGAGTTGGGCATCGACAAGATCCCGGCTGTCGCCGTCATCGGCGCGGAGGACTATGGCGTGCGCCTCTACGGCATTCCGTCGGGTTACGAGTTCACCTCCCTGCTGCACGCCATCCGCACAGTGGCCGCGGGGAAGCCGGAACTGACCGAGGAGACGCTTGCTGCACTGGAGGAGGTGACCGAGCCGGTGCACATCCAGGTCTTTGTCACCCCGACCTGCCCGTATTGCCCGGGGTCTGTGGTGCTGGCCCACCAACTGGCCGTCGCCAGCCCGCTGGTGCGGGCGGACATGGTCGAAGCGACCGAGTTCCCCCAACTGGCGATCAAGTACCAGGTGATGGGCGTACCGCGCACGGTGATCAACGAGACGGTGCACATCGAGGGGGCCGCTCCAGAGCCGATGGTGCTGGGGAAACTGCAGGAGGCACTGGAGGGCACGGAGGAGAAAGTGTAACACGTCCGCCGCGGACAACCACTGCCCGGCGCCAACGCCTGGTACGAGGAGTTCCCTATAGCCTACCCCATTGAGGTGCCAACCCATGCTTGATTTCAAGCTGACGCAACCACAACAGGAAGTGCAGCCTCGACCAGTTGCAGAGCAAAGTGACCAGGTCTACGACCTGATCATCATCGGCGGAGCGCCGGCCGGCCTCACCGCCGCTATCTACGCCGGCCGTGCCGCGCTCAAATCGCTGTTGCTGACCGGCCCGTTCCCCGGTGGGCAGGTTACCACCACCGACATGGTCGAGAATTTCCCCGGCTTTCCCGATGGGATCAACGGGGCGGAACTGGCACAGCGCATACAGCGCCAGGCCGAGCGCTTCGGGACCCAGATCGTGATGGACACCGTGACCAAGGCGGATTTCTCCACCCCACCCTTCACGGTCCGGACGGATTCTCAGACTTACCGGGGGCGAACGGTGATCATCGCCACCGGGGCGGTCCCCCGTCGCCTGGGGGTGCCCGGCGAGGCCGAGTTCTTCGGGCGCGGCGTCTCCACCTGCGCCACCTGCGACGGCTTCTTTTACAAGGACAAGCGGGCCGTCGTCGTCGGCGGGGGCGACAGCGCCATTGACGAGGGGCTGTTCCTGACCAAGTTCGCCCGCGAGGTCATCGTCGTCCACCGCCGCGACCAACTGCGGGCGACCAAGATCTACCAGGAGCGGGCCTTCGCCAACCCCAAGATGCGTTTCGTGTGGGACTCTGTCGTGGAGGAGGTCCTGGGGGAAAAGACCGTGACCGGTGTGCGGGTGCGCAACGTGAAAACCGGGGAGACCTCGGTCATCGAGGCCGACGGCATGTTCGTCTACATCGGGATGGTGCCGGGAACGAAGCTGTTCGCTGGACAGGTCGAGATGGACGAATGGGGCTACATCGTCACAGACCGGCGCCAGCGCACCAGTGTGCCGGGGGTGTTCGCGGCCGGGGACGTGCAGAGCCCCGACTTTCGCCAGATCGTCGTGGCGGCCGGGTCCGGGGCGATGGCGGCGATCGAGGCCGAGCGCTTGCTGGCCGAGCAATCCGGCACCACGTGAGCAGGCAGGTAGGATCACGGGCATGCCCAGCCATTCGCCCCCGCCCAAGATCCCTCGCGTGGACGAGGGCCGGTGTCAGGCATGTCGCAAATGCGCGGCGCGCAAGGTGTGCCGGGTCAAGGCCATCGTCGCCATAGACCCGGGCGAGTCGCCGTTTATCGACGACAGCCTGTGCTACAGTTGCCTGGTGTGCGTGCCGGCCTGCCCACACGAGGCAATCGTGGCCTAGGGCCGTTTCTCCCCCTCGGTCACGGCGTGCGAAACTCTATGGACCTGCTAGATACACTCAGGCAACGCATCGAAACTGGCGACCGGGAGGGCGCGAAGCGCGAAGTCGCCGCCGTTCTGCGCGCAGACCCCCGGAATGTGCCGGCCTGGATGTTGCTGGCTGCCCTCATCGAAGACCCTGCCCGGCAGGCCGAATGTTACCGCCAGGTCCTGCGGCTCGACCCGGCGAATCCCCAGGCGGCCGCCAGGTTACGCGCGCTGACCAAAGTCCCGGAGGCATCTCCCAAGAGCCCAGGCCAGCGGGGCGCCGAATCGTACATTCACGCCAAGAAACCAGGCCGCCTGGCAGGGCTGCTGCGCCTGTTGGGGATGCAGGTCACAGGCCTGCAAACGCCCGCCAACGCCGGAGATGTCCGCCCACAGTCAGGACAGCTCAGCCTGGACGACGTGATCCAACTGGCCGGTGGGCCACTTCCGCCCGAAGAGCGCCGGGCCTGCCCGCAGTGTGGGGCGGTGGTCCCCAGGAGCGCGGAGATATGCGCCTGGTGTGGCGCGTCGCTTTCGGGTCCTGGAGATGCGTAAGAGGAAAAATCGAACGGTTTGGGACGATCACACTGCACTGGAGGAAACATGGAAAAATGGCGCTATCGAATCACTGTACACACGGCCGCCGACGTTCTGGACCAGCTTCCAGAGCCGGTGGAACAGGTGCCGCCAACGATCTTTTGTGACGACGAGGGGGCCTGCTACTTTGACGCTGGCCCCAACCCCTTCACGCGGGCCATCGAGCGGACGCTGGACCAGGTCGGCGATGAGGGGTGGGAGTTGGTACAGGTCGCCTTCCGGCCGGACCAGATGATCGGTTTCTGGAAACGGCCACTTGGTTAGATGCTGGTCAACTGAGATTCACAATGAGGAGGTAGCATGTTAGCACGAGACTATCGTCAGGTCCCCGAAGAGTCTGCCGGTGAGGGGAAAACCATCCGCTGGGTAGTCGGGCGGCCCGAGGGAGCGCCCAACTTTGCCATGCGGGTGGCCGAATTCCAGCCAGGGGCCGTTTTCGAGACCCACCATCACCCCTTCGAGCACGAGATCTTTTGCCTGGAGGGGGAGGGTGTGGCGGAAGGGCCCGAGGGGGAGATTCCGATGCGACCGGGGGTCGCTCTCTACGTCCCCCCCGACGAGCCCCACGGCTACCGGAACACCGGAGCGGGTGTGCTGCGCTTCATCTGCGTCATCCCGCACCTGGAGGAGTGACGGAACACGGAACAGGCGCACGTGACGCGAAGAGTGTGATGCGTGAAACGTGAAACGTGAAACGTGAAACGTGAAACGTGAAACGTGAAACGTGATGCGTGATGCGTGAAACGTGATGCGTGAAACGTGATGACGCAAGGGGAATGTACCTGATGCTGAGGCTGGGCGCGCACGAATCGATCGCCGGCGGGTTGCACAGGGCATTCGACCGCGCCCGGTCTGTCGGCTGTGACGCGGTGCAGATCTTTGTCAAGTCGAACCGCGCCTGGGCGGTGAAGCCGCTGACCGACGAGGACGTCGCGCGTTTCCGGGCCAAGGCCGAGGAGACGGGCATCCAGCCGGTGGTGGGCCACGCCTCCTATCTGCTCAACCCGGGCACGCCGGACGAAACGCTGTGGGCCAGGTCCCGCGACACGCTGATCGTCGAACTGGAGCGCTGTGAGGCGCTGGGCGTGCCCTACCTGGTGCTCCATCCCGGCTCGCACGTCGGCGCGGGGGAAGAGGTGGGGCTGGCGTTGGTGGCGCAAGCGTTGGGCCAGGTCCACGCCGCCACGCCGGGCTTCCGCACCCAGATCCTGCTGGAGACCACTGCCGGGCAAGGGACGAACCTGGGCTACTGCTTCGAGCACCTGGCCTGGCTGATGGACCATGCGCCGGAGGGAGGACGGCTGGGGGTGTGCCTGGACACGTGCCACGCCTTCGCCGCCGGGTACGAGCTGCGCACGCCGGCGGGATACACCGCGACGATGGAAGCCTTCGACCGGACCATCGGCCTGGAGCAGTTGAAGGCGATCCACCTGAACGACTGCAAGGGGGACCTGGGGAGCCGCAAGGACCGGCACGAACACATCGGCCAGGGGTGCATCAGCCTGGATGGGTTCCGGCACGTGGTGAACGACCCCCGCCTGGCGGGGCTGCCGGGCCTGCTGGAGACGCCCAAGAGCGACGACCTGCACGAGGATCGGGAGAACCTGGCCGTCCTGCGGTCGTTGCGTGAAACGTGAGGCGTGATGCGTGATGCGTGATGCGTAAGCGGCCTGCACGATAGGGCCCTCACGTTTCACGTATTACGTATTACGCATTGCGTATTGCGTAGCCATGAGCGCCTTCGATAGTCCCTCTTCCACATACGACCGGGGGATGTTGCCGCTGGAGCGGCTGATCTTTCGGCGGCTGCGGCGGCGGATTTTTCCCCGACTTGGCGGCGACGTGCTAGAGTTGGGGGTCGGCACGGGCGTCAACCTGCCGCTGTACGGATCGGGGGCGCGCGTGACAGGCTGCGACGCCAACGGCGAGATGCTGGCGTGGGCGGCCCGCCGCCACGCGCGGGCTCCTGCGGCGTTGGTCCAGGCCGATGTCCAGCGTCTTCCCTTCGCCGACGGCAGTTTCGACGTGGTGGCGGCCTCGCTGGTGTTCTGCTCCGTCGTGGACCCGGCGCGAGCGCTGGCCGAAGCGCGGCGCGTGCTGCACCGTCCTGCGCCCACCTGTCCTGACCGTGGTCGAAGGGCCGAAGGGCGCTGCCCCGAGCTTGTCGAAGGGCATCCCGGCGGGCGACTGGTGCTGCTGGAGCACACCCGAGGCAACGGCCTGGGGGCCTGGCTGACGGACGCCCTGCATCCGTTGTGGGACACCTGGAGCCGCGAGTGCCGCCTGAACCGGGAGACGGCCCGGACCGTGGCAGCGGCGGGGTTCCAGGTGCAGCGAGTGGAGCGCCACGCGCTGGGGATCGTGCGGGTGATTGAAGCTACAGTTTAATAGAGTTGGATGGAGATTTTGATGCAACGTTTCTGGAGAGAGAATTGGTTGGTGATCCTCGTGATCGCCGTGATGATCGGAGGGTATCTGTTTCTGCGCACGCCGGGCGACGAGCTGGCCTCGACGGCCGAGTTTGAGGCGCAGGTGACCGCCGGTACGCCGACGGTGGTCGAGTTCTACTCCAATACCTGAATGCCGTGCCTGCTGGCCAAGCCCGTCGTCGACGGGCTGGAACGGGACTTGTATGGACAGGCGCAGGTGTTGCGGTTGGGCGTGATGGACGACGTGGGCGGGGCACTGGCGCTGCGCTACGGCGTGCGCGGCGTGCCCACGCTGGTGGTGCTGAACGGCGCGGGCGAGGTGGTGTTGAAGCAGGTCGGGATACTGGATCGAGCGGAGGTTATGGCAGTGGTGGAGGGGCTGTTGGAGCCGTAAGGGCTGTCAGCCTTTCCCTATCCCGGTTGATCGTCCTATTAAGCAGGTCTATGTGAAGAAGGCCCTGTCGCGAATCAATGAGTTGATTGCCGAGGGTGAATTCGATGAGTGAAAAAGATCTGGAATACTATATGAGCCTGCCCTACCGGGTTGAAATCTACCCAGAACCCGACGGGACCGGTTACACGGCCGTGATACCAGAGCTACCTGGATGTATGACGTGTGCCGACACTCTCGCTGAACTCTGGAATATGGTCGAGGAAGCCAAGGAGGGATGGGTGGAACTCTCTTTGGAAGATGGCGACTATATACCTGAGCCCGCGCCGGTCGAGGTGGAAGAATACAGCGGCAAGTTTGTCGTACGGCTGCCACGGAACCGAAAACCCCTATCTTTCCCTTCCAGTTGACGGACATCCGGCGGTTTCGGGTCAGTGCAGAGAAGTGAGCCTTCTACTCCGATCCCTCGATCTCGATGCTCACGATCTCCGGCCGGCACAGAAACCGGGCACGGGGCATCCCGCCGCCCTCGAACCCCATCCCCCGGCTAATAACCATCGTGGTGCCATCTTCCTCAAACAGGCCAGACGTATACCGCCTGCCGTATGTTGAACCGGTGACGATAGCGCCGTAGAAAGGCAGGCGGAGTTGGCCGCCGTGGGTGTGCCCGCCCAGGTACAGATCCACGTGATGCCTGGCGGCCTCGCGTATCAGGTCGGGCGAGTGGTACAATAGCAGCGTGAAAGCGTCGGCAGGCACGCTACCGACGTCCGCGTCGGCCATCTTACCGACGTCCGCGTCGGCCATCTTACCGACGTCCACGTCGGCCATCTTACCGACGTCCACGTCGGCCATCGCCTTGGCCAGCCGTGCTGCGTCCAGTTCCAGCTTGTGACTGCACGCCACTCCCACCAGCGTCACCCGCTGCCCGCGCACGTCCACCGTCACCGCCTCCTGCTCCAGCCACACGACGTCCGTTCCTTCGACCAGCCAGGCCATGGACTCTGGCGTGGGTTCCACCGACCCGCGCACGGCGTAAATGCCGTAGGGAGCTTTAAGCTGCGCGACGAACTGGCGAAAGTGGGCGGCGGACGTGGCGTCGGATAGGCGCGAGAGATTCAGATAGTCACCGGTGAGGACAATGATGTCAGGCTGGAGCGCATTGACTTTGCGGATGACGCTCGCCTCTCGAAAGCTGGAGCGCTCGATGTGCGGATCGCTGATGTGCACGACGCGGACCGGTGGCGCGGCCGGGTCCAGGCCGGCGAAGGCCAGCGAGAGCTCCGTCGTTTCGACCAGCATGGGTTCCACGACGTACGCGTCCACCTGCACGCCGCTAAAGCCCAGGTTGACGACCAGGAACAGGACGGCCGCGGAGCGGGTCTGGACCGCCACACCCCGGCGACGTCCCCGCCAGCAGGCCAGCAGCGCCGCCCCCTCCAGTCCCCAGAAGACGAGCAGGCGCACGATGACGCTGGCGAGCAGCGGAGGGACGATTTCGGAGGAGAAAGAGAGGCGCAGGTGCGGCAACACCCACAGCAGCGCCCAGTCAGCCAGGCAGAACAGCAGGAAGGCCAGCGTCAGCGGCAAGCCCTCCACTGTGAGGGTGCGTGCCTCCCGGCGTCGTCCGACCAGCGTCGACGCGCCCGCCGTGGCGATGACCCCAGCCACGCCGAGCAGCACGGCGCCAACCACGACTTCGCTGGGTTGGTGCCCCATCAGAAACAGCAAGAGGTGTCGGACGTAGATCATGTTGGCAACCCCGTTCAGCCACCCCACACCGGGCGTGACGGCGGCGGGCGACGGACCCGCGCCTGCATCAGCGCCAGGATCGCCGGCAGTGAGGTCAGCGCGAAAAACAACAGAAACGGCAAGCCGCTGAAGAACGCATAGGGCAGCGTGACAAACAAGAAGTGGCGCGCGGTGAAGGGATACGGGTCGGGATACGTGGGCCACAACCGCGCCACGACGATGGTCAAGCCATTGAGCAAAAAGATGATCGCCTGCCCTTCCAGCACCCTCCCGATACGGGCCATCCCGGATGGGGTGCGCAGCGTGCGCACCAGGAGCGCCGCCCACACGAGCATCATCCCCAGGCTGAGCAGGCTCAGCGTCGCCGCACTCCAGCCCACGTTGCGCACCTCGCCCGAGGCGAGCACGACGCGGTCAAAGGCCCACGCGGTCGGCAGGGGGTAGATCGCCAGCGTGGCCTCCAGCCAGTCACGGCGGCTGACGAGCAGCAGGATCACCACGTATGCGACCGCCCCCCACAACAGGTCCCCCGGCGCGCCGGGGACGACACACGGCAGCCAGCCCAGCCAGGCCCACCACCACAGCGGCCAGCCCGCGCGCCAGGCCAGCGCCGTCGCCGCTACCAGCGCCAGCGGCGCGACCCAGATGGGCACCGCCGGCAAGGAGAACAGAAACCCGAACAAGAGCAGCGGGAGCGCTGCCAGACCCGCCTCCTGCCAGGTAGCGCGGCCGTGAACCTGCCGCAGCTCCCGCCCGATCTGATCCGCTGCCCCAAAGCGCTCCAGCGCCCGGCCCAGGCAGGCAGCCCCGTCCGCACCGTTCCGCTCCATATCGCGGACGGCCAGCTCCACGTGGGAACGGACCTCGCGCAGCACCTCCGCGGCCTCCTCGGGCGACGCCTGCAGTTCGCGGCCCAACTGGTCCAGGTACTCGTCCAGCGCCGACATCAACCCTTGGCTCCTTCCAGCACCTGCAGCAGTGCGCGCGCAAAGTCACTCCAGTCGCGCGATTTGCGAGCCAGCGTGTCGCGCCCTTTGTCGGTCATGGCATAGTACTTGCGCGACGGCCCCTCCTCGACGACCTCCCAGAAACTGGTCAGCAGGCCGTCCTTTTCCATTCGATGAAGGGCCGGGTAGAGCGTGCCCTCCTTGAACTCGAATATGCCACCGCTGCGGGCTGCCAGGTCCTTGGCGATCTGGTAGCCATACATCGGTCGCTCGGCCAGCAGGCTGAGGATCAGGACGGTCGTGCTCCCCTTTCGCATGTCGAGCTTGTTTCCCATCTCATAACCTCTCTCGCGAATTCTAGGTACATAGAATATCTATGTACCTAGATAAAGTATACCACACGTGGCAGGTGATGTCAATAGATTAGGGTAGCCTTTTGGTACTATGGCATTCAGCTCACTGGGAGCACACGACCTTCCCGAAAGCTGGCACAAGCTACCTGACAGACATTTCGGCGCTTCTGGGCCCCATCTTCGACATTGCCGATCCTGCTCCCAAGCGACCGCTGCGGTCGCCGCTTTCGGGAAGGTTGGCCCCCGCGTCTCTTTGACTTGGGTGCAGCGTTGGGATATACTATCCGAGACCAAGCAACAGCTCCGCACACCGGCATCTGTGCAGGGCTGCCGGGTAGCCACCCGGTAACCGTTCACTATAGGACAAAGAAACCAGGTTTTTTCGCACAAGGAATCACTCTGGCCCATGAGGAGCCTTCCCGATGAGGTACGCTTTGCCTGAGAGACGCCCAAAAAACCTGGTTTCTGGCCGATTCCCAAAGACTTGTCCCATCGTCACTATCAAGGAGTTTTCCTAATATGAAAACATCGGACTGTCCAAGCTGTGGTGCCCCCATAGCACCAGGCGCCAATCG
>DATKTN010000115.1:0-17376 GCA_035531135.1 Anaerolineae bacterium | reverse complement strand
CGGGGCTGGCCATCATGTTCGCCTGCACGGAAAAGCCCTCGCCGGCCTCGTGACCGGCGTCGGCGATGCAGCGCGCGCCAGTGTGGACGGCCACCTGGCCCGCGGCGTCCACCATCGCCACCTGGCGCAGTTCGCGCTCCGCGTCGGCCGCCAACAGCGCTGCCAGCGCCTCGGCCGCGGGCTTGCCCGCCCGCATCAGCGCCAGGCCGAGCGGCCCGTAGCTGACCTCGACGAGCGCCTGGGTGGCGACGGCCCCGACGCCAGCCTCGGCCCAGGTCACCACCGACCCGACCGAGAACCAGTGGGACTGCACTGCCACCCCCATCTCGCCGCTCTGCGGGTCGCGGGCGACGATGGAGAAGGTGTGGGCCAGTCTGGAGGGATGGGGGGATCTCCAGTAGTTTCGGTTGTTCATCTTGCCTCCGGGTGTTGTTTTTTGGCAAAGGAGTGCGAGCATTACTCCACCGGGGCCAGCAGGCGCTCCGGGTCGACCAGCAGCACCTGCTCGTCCCTGGCGCGGGCCTGCAGCGCAGGCGTGAAGCCGGAACGAGAGAGGAGGGCATATTCCCTGTTTACGAGCATCTCAGCCCCTCTGTGGTTGTCTACTCATGGTTAGTCTACGTACGATTTGACTAATTGTATAACCCTTTGTTTACGCTGGCAAACTGGCGAGCGTGCAAGGGCCAAAGCTCGTGGAAGCAGGTTCGTAGTCGGCGCTTCAGCGCCTCCCAGGCGCATTGCGGTGCGCCTGCGCACTGATGAGTCTTAGAGCATGTCTGAAAATTGATGGATCGCGGTCTTCCGGGTAAACTTGGCCATTATGGCCAAACAGAATAACACAAGAAAGTCATACCCGAGTGATTTGACGGACGCCGAATGGCAAAAGATCGAGCCGCTAATCCCCAAGCCCAAGTCCAACAGAGGTCGAAAGCGCAAGCACTCCATCCGGGAGATTCTGAATGCCATCTTCTATATCGTACGCGCTGGCTGTGCTTGGCGCATGTTACCTCACGGCTTGCCGCCGTGGAAAACCGTCTACCACTACTTTCGTCTCTGGCGTAAGGACGGGACTTGGGCACACATCAACGCAACCCTGCGGACTGAACTTCGGGAAGCCGAAGGCCGGGACCCACAGCCCAGTGCCGCGATTCTGGATAGCCAGTCGGTCAAGACGACGAGTACAAAGGGAGTCCGTGGCTATGATGCGGGCAAGAAGATCAAAGGGCGTAAGCGCCATATTCTCGTAGACACCCTGGGTTTGCTTCTGATGGTCGTCGTTCACACAGCTGACATCCAAGATCGGGACGGAGCCAAGTTGGTTCTGGAAAAGGCCAAGTCACTGTTCCCTCGCCTACGTCTAATCTGGGCCGATGGCGGCTACACAGGCCGACTGATTGATTGGGTGATGGCATCTTGCAACTGGATTCTTGAGATTGTCAAGCGTGCCCCCGATGTCAAGGGCTTCCAGGTTCTGCCTCGGCGGTGGGTTGTGAGCGCACATTCGGGTGGCTAACGCACTATCGTCGTCTGAGCAAGGACTACGAAGTTCTCACCGAAACCAGTGAGGCGATGATATACGCCGCAACGACTCGCGTGATGCTCAGACGCCTGGGCCGCCGCCAGGCCGCTGGCCCTTTGGAATTTTCAGACATGCTCTTAGGAAATTAGTTCCGTAACCAGGGCCGTTTCGCCTGCCGGGGGCCGCCGGGCGATGAAGTCGCCCGGCTTCGGAGCCGCGCCCGGTAAACCGGGCTTCAGGGCGCCTTTAGCGCCCGTTGCTCTGTAGGCCGGACACTTTATGTCCGGCTGGGTCGGCATCTGCGTTACGGCGGTATTTCCTTAACCTTCATAAGTGCACACTACGAACGGCAAGCGTGGGGGCCAAAGCTCGTGGAAGCAGGTTCGTAGTAGGCGCTTCAGCGCCTCCCAGGCGCATTGCAGTGCGCCCGCGCGCTGAAGCGCGCACTACGAACGGGTCCTTTGCTGCCTGGCTATCACGTGCCGATCGCTTCAGCTAATTCAGCGCGCTCTGTCAAGATCTCGGCCATCACCGCGCGCAGCAGATCCAGCGCCTGGATGACCCGGCGGTCACGCAGCGCGTAGCGGATGGCGTTGCCCTCCCGCGTGGCTGTGACCAGCCCCCGGTCGCGCAGTATCTTCAGGTGGCGCGAGGCAGTCGGCTGGCTGACCCCCACCGTCTCCGCCAGGTCCGTCACGTAGCGCGGGTTTTCGTCCAGCGAGTACAGGATCAGGATGCGCGTGGGGTCGGCCAGACCCTGGCACATCTGGGCGTGCAACAGACTGACTTCCTCGGCTAACGTCTGGTCCATCTCGATGCTCCTCTCCTGGCGAGGGTGGGTGTCGGAATTGAGTCCCTCCCTCCCCCCACGGGGGGGAGGGAGGGCGGGCAACCTGGTGCCCGAGTTGGCTCAGATAAACAACTGGATCTTGGAGTTGGCGGCCTCTTTGACAAAGGTGGCCACCCCCACGACGTCCTCCACCTCTGGGATCAGGTCGTCGCGGCTGATCTCCATCACGTCCATGGTCATCTTGCAGGCCAGCAGGTGGACGTCCAGGTCGATCGCGGTCTGGCGCAGTTCCTCGAGCGAGGCCACGTTCTTGTCGCGCATCATCTTGCTGAACAGGACCCGCCCGATGCCGCCGAAACTGAAGCGGGACGGGTTGAGGCGGTTGATGCCGCCCCGGTTCATGATGCCCATCATCTTGCCCAGGAAGCCCTTGGCCTTGATGGGTTCTCCCGTCTTGATGGCGTTCAAGCCCCAGAAGGTGAAGAAGAGCGTGGTCTCCATGCCAGCGGCTGCGCATCCCGTGGCGATGATAAAGGCGGCAAAGACCTCGTCCATGCCGCCGCTCATGACGACGATCGTGGCCCGGTTATTGTCCTCAGCCATGGCCCGTTACCCCACCTTCTTCCTGACATAGTAGCGAAAGTAGCCGCCGGCGGGTTCTTCGCCCAGGAACTCGTTGCCCGTCTGCTCGCACCAGGCGGGGACGTCGGCGTGTGCGCCTTCGTCGTCGGCGCGAATCTCGAGCACCTGCCCCCCTTCCAGCTTTTTCATGTTCTTGGCCATGAAGGCGATGGGCATCGGGCACAACTGCCCAATCGAGTCCTGCACCATATCCACGTGAATCTCCATTTGTTCCGACCTCCTGTGTTAGGTTTGTAGCAGGCGCACTCTGGTGCGCCCGCGCACTCCGGTGCGCCCGCGCACTACGAACGTACATCAATCCAGTTTAGAGCCACGGCACCACGTGGTGCTGTTCGACCAGTTCCACGAAGCCGTCGTAATCGATCACCTGGATGCCGTCGACCAGCCGGGCAAGGCCGCGCGCCTCCAGGTCGGCCTGCAAGGCATAGACCGGGTGCTGTTCCAACGCCTGCTTGACCAGGCCCTCGCTCGCGGCCTCCGCGGCGGCGGCGTACACGCCATCCTCGTACAGCAGGATCGGCTCGCCGGACGGCGCGATCCGCAGCGCGGATTCCAGGTTCCCAAACATCAAGGGTGATTTGTTGACCATGTACAGCATCTTGCATTCTCCCCCAGGCTCAGAACGGTAGCACGACCCCGCACGAACGGAGCACGCGGGCGACCCCCCCGTCGTCCACGATCTCTACGTCCATCACCAGGTCGTCCGGCGTCAATCCTCGCTCGCTCAGCGACCGGTCGTGGACGTAGAATTTGGTCACGTCGAAATCTGGCAGCATCGGGAAGCCGTCGCCCAGCGGCTTCATGTCCAACTCAGCCGGGTCCTGGCCTTTGACCAGCGCGTAGACGCCGTCGTCCACGAAGACGACGCTGATGTCCATCTCGAACACGCCGATGCCCATGATTGAGCGAAAGCCCTCGGCGGTGTAGACCGAGCCATACGGGGCCTTGCGCATCAGTACGGCGACTTTGTTGCCCATCTGTTCCTCCCCTAATCCCCAAAGGTCACAAACCGGTCGGCGCCTTTCAGGTACTCGGAAAGCGCGCCCAATCCACTCAGCCGCACGTTCTCCGCCACCATGTCGCGCCGGAAGCCGCGAAAGCGGGCGCACGCCGTGCAGGCCACCACGTCGATGCCCTGCGCGCCCAGCTCGCTGAAACGCTCGGCGATGTTGCGCTCGCCCGGCGGTTTGATGTACCCGTTGGCGTTGTTGACGCCATCGGTGTACAAAAAGATGCCGGTGATCTCGTGCCCACGGGCCAGCGCGGCCTTGATAAAGTGATAGGCCGTGTCGGCAGCCTGGTGCTGGTACGGCCCCTCCAGGACCAATACGCCGATCTTCATACGTCGCCTCCTATGTCGTGGGTGGGTTCTCAAACGGCGTGACCAGCGATTCCTCCAGCTCCCCCCGTGCGTATCGCTCGACCGCCTCGCGGACGGTGATCCCTTCCGGGGCCAGGTACGCTGTCACTGCCAGGGCTTGCAGCGCCATGCAACATTCGGAATCGATCTGCGGGGTGATGACCACCCCAGCGCCGCTCCGGACCACGGCGCGGACGCCGTTCATGTTCACCTTCTCTGCCGGCCCGTCCGGCTCTACCTGGATGGCCTCCCACGCCATCGTCGCCGGGTCGACGACGACGAACGAAGAGCAGATGCCAAAGCGGAGCTCGACGGGCGCTTCCAATCCCTCGCCGGTCGAGACGACGGCGACGCGGATGGGCAGTCCCTTGCGCGATTCGGGCGTCGGCAGGCCGGTGGCCTTGTAATGCTCGACCGCTTCGAGCACCGTCATGCCCTCCACACCCTCGATGACGTCGATGCCCAGGTCCAGCAACGTCTGGCGGCAGATGTCCTTGATGTGCCCGGTGATGACGGCGGAGACGTCCTGCCGGGCGACGGCCCGGATCGCCGCCAGGCTCACCTGCTCCGGGCTCTCCTGGTGGGGTGGGACGCTCACGACGAGGTATTCCATCGTGTCCAGGTCAAAGACCAGGAACTGGGAGCACATACCGAACCGGATGCCCACCCACGCCTCCGGCACCGTGCCCATAGACGCAACGGCTACTTTCATCTTTCAGCCCCCTTTCGTTCGGCCCACTGAAGGAGGACGCAGATCAACGCTGGTTTTTGACTTCCCCCTGCGTTGGCCTGTGCGTGTCACCGTCCTGTGCGGATACCACAATCTAATTGGGTAGTTTCGTATATACGAATATGCGTATATACTCACGTTCGTATTATAATACAAATGGGGTGAGAGCGCAAGTGGGAGGTGAGGGCGACAGGAACTCTTTGCATCCCGCACCTTCTCAGGCGGTGCGCGCGAAATTGGACTCACCGAAAACAGAGAGACGGCTCCCGTGCTGGGAGCCGTCTCGGTTATTTGGCCGGCGTTACTCTAGCTCTGGCGCGTCCAACTCGGGCAACGCTTCCGGCCCTGTCTCTGCGTCCTCCGGCTCCAATCCCTCCAGCGCACGCAGCTCCCGGTAGGTCAGCGTCCACACGCTCGACTTGAACACCTCGACCAGCCCGCCCAGGAACAGCCACGGCACCGAGACCACCAGGGCAAAGATGGGGATGCCGATCAACGCCGCCAGGACCCACGGCACCGCTCCCTCAAGGAACAGGCTGGCCAGCCCGCCGACCAGGAGCGCCGGCACACCACCCAGCACGCCCCCCAGGATGAGCAGCGCGATGATGACGGGGAACAGCACGATGACGAGGGCGATCGTCGCGATCGTCAGGCCGATCTGCACGCCCAGCATGATCAGCCACATGAGCCCCACGTCCAGCAGGTGTCGCCGCACGACGCCCAAGCCCTGGCGGATCGACTCGATCACGCCCAGCCCCTCCAGCGCGCACGCCCGCCGGAAGAAGCGGAGCAGCACATTCACCGCCGCGCCGACGACGATGGCCAGGAAGAGGATCAGGAAGAACAGGCCGATTCCGGCGATCGTGCCGATGATCCCGGCGGCCGTGCTCTTTGTGATCCACAGGAGGAACGGGGCCACCGCCAATGCGAACAGGAGGATGAACACCGCCACCACCGGCAGGTTGACCAACAGGTTGATCAGGAACAGCCGCCACGTGGTGCGCGACCATCCCAGCCGGAACCCCTGGCGCACACTGCGTCGCTCGCTCGTCTCCTCGTAGTCGCCCACCATCCGGATCAGCGCTGCCTCGGCCACCCATCGCGCGATCGCTGACGCGACCATGAAAAAGACGATCACGCACGCCAGCGCCACGCCAGCGGCGATCAGGATACTCACCACCCGGGGTGCGATGTCTGCCGCTGGGAATGGGCCGCCAGGTCCAAAGAGGTCGTCGCGGCCGAGTTCGTACTGAACGCCTCCGTTGCCATCACCTCGCGGCGTCAGGCCGCTGGCGGTGGTCAGTGCCAGGATGATGCCAAAGATCCACAGCGCCCGATAGCGCCAGGTGATGTCCCAGGCTCGTTTCAAGATTTTTACGTGGTCCATTCTAACTTGCTCCTTAATGTTTATACTGTGTGGGTTTGGCCGCCGGCCCTATGCCGGCGCCGGGCCCACCAAGTGGCCAGCCAGCTACAATATAGCAGGCCGATCACGGCCGACGATACCAGATTCAACGCAAAGCCCCAGCCCAACGGGCCTCCGCCCTCCCACAGCTCTAGCGTCACCCGCCCGACGTCGCGCAGGCCGGCATCCGAGAGGCTGAGCAGATCGAGCAGCCAGAAGGCCTGCGGCGACGCAGGCAGCAGCCCGGCGATCAGGTCACCTCCCGCGCCCAGGCGCAGGGCCAGGAGCACCAATCCGGCCACGACGAACACCGCCTGGAGAAAGGCCCACGCGCCGACCAGTCCCAGCGGCACCAATCGCCAGCCGATCTCGAGCCCTCTTTGCCAGGCAGGCCGCGTTGGACGGCGCGGCAATCGCAGCCCTACCTGTGCCACAAAGCGCTCGGGCGGCGTCAGGCCCTCGGCCGCCGGGCTCTCCTGCAGCAGCCCCGCCAGCGCCCGCAGGCTCTCCAGCTCCGCGCGGCACGTCTCGCACTGTGCCAGGTGCGCCTCGACCTGGCGCAATCGGCGCCCCTGCAGCTCGCCGTCGTGGTACGCGCCCAGCCAGGCCGTCACGTGTTCGGTCATACCACCTCCATGTAGGGAGCCAGCGACTCGCGCAGCCGGTTGCGGGCATAGTTCAGCCGCGACATCACCGTGCCCATCGGCACCCCCAGCGTGTCGGCGATCTCCCGGTACGAGAGCCCCTCGTACTCTCGCAACACCAGCACCGCGCGGCTGGCCGGCGGCAACGCCAGCACCGCCTGCCGGACGCGCTCGCCCCGTTCCATCCCTTCCACCGCGGCCTCCGGCCCCTGGCCTGAAGCGACCAGCGGCAGCGCGTCGATGTCCACCGTCTCCCGCTCCCGGCGCAGCGCGTCGAGCGCGACGTTCGTCGCGATCCGGTACACCCAGTTGCGGAACGGCGACCGGGGCCGGTAGCTGGGGAGGTGCTGCCAGGCGCGGATGAAGGCCTCCTGTGCCGCGTCCTCTGCCAGATTTGCGTCCCCACACATGCGGTATACCACGTTGATGACTCCCTCCCGGTGGCAGCGGACCAGTTCACCAAAGGCCCCTCGGTCTCCCCGTTGAGCCCGGGTGATCAGGTCGATTTCGGTTTCTGTTGGCGGCGCTGACCGGCTGCTCACTCTGTCGACTGTCCTTTCTACCCTTACAACGTCCTTGATCACGTTTTTATTCGGAAAGGGAATTGCAATTCGAGTTAGGTGTAGTATACTGTGATCTGCTGGAAGACACGAGTGGAGACGAGACCCTAAGGGTCTTGGATGCTGAGGAAAGGAGCCACTATGCCCAGAAGGAGCAAACAGCCCCCGCAGAGACGTTCGCGACCGCCGGTCGCCCGGTCCTGGTGGTGGATTGGCGGCGTCTTGGTGATCCTTCCCCTGATTGCTGTGGCCGCCGGGTGTACTGGCGGACCAGGCGAAAGGAGTTCTACCTCGATGCCGAAAAACCCGGCCGACCGCGCCGACATGTACAGCGAACCTCCGGCCATGCAGATCGACACCGCCAAGACCTACGTCGCCACGATCTCGACGGCCAAGGGCGACATCGTCGTCCAACTCGACGCCAGCGCTGCCCCGCAGACCGTCAACAACTTTATCTTCCTGGCCCGGGCGGGCTTTTACGACGGCCTGACCTTTCACCGCGTCGAGCCCGGCTTTGTCATCCAGGGTGGGGACCCGGCGGGCACCGGCGGCGGCGGGCCTGGCTACACCGTACCCGCCGAGATCCAGTTGCCCCACGTCGAGGGTGCGATCGCCATGGCCCGGCGGGGGGACCAGGTGAATCCGACCCGGGCCTCGAGTGGCAGCCAGTTCTACATCACGCTGGCCCCGACGCCCTTCCTGGATGGTGCGTACACGGCCTTTGGCCAGGTGACCACCGGCATGGACGTCGTCCGGTCCATCGCCGTCGGCGACGTGATCAAAAAGATCACGATCACAGAGGGATCGTAACTGTCCAACCCATCCGAGCGTTTGGCACGCAGGATGAGGCCATGACCTGGGGTTGGGCGTAAGTTTGAAGGAGTTCACCCATGATTCCTTTACGAGACACCATACCAGCCCGCCGTTTCCCCATCGTCAACACCGCAATCATTGGCCTCAACGTGCTGGTCTTCCTGTTCGAGATCGTCCTCGGCCCGGAGCAACAGGATCGGTTCATCTGGCTGTGGGGGCTGGTGCCGGCCCAGTTCTGGCAGGGCGGGGGGCTGGGCCGCTGGTTGCCCATGTTCACCTCGATCTTCCTGCACGGCGGCTGGTGGCACCTGATCTCGAACATGCTCGCGCTGTACATCTTTGGTGACAACGTCGAGGATCGCCTGGGGCACTTGCGTTACGTGCTGTTCTACCTGGCCAGCGGCCTGGTGGCCAGTGCCGCCCACCTGGTGGCGTACCGCGCCTCGCCCATCCCGACGGTGGGGGCCAGCGGAGCCATCGCGGGCGTGCTGGGGGCTTACGTGATGCTCTATCCCCGGGCGCGCGTCATCACGCTCGTGCCCATATTCTACTTTATCCGCATCGTCGAGATCCCGGCCTTGGTCTACCTGGGCTTTTGGTTCATCTCCCAGTTGTTCAACGGCATCTTTGCCCTGGCTGCCGCCAGCGACGTCTTTGAGAGCGGCGGCGTGGCCTGGTGGGCGCACATCGGAGGTTTTGTCTTCGGGCTGGCGATCATCCGGCTCATCTGCCCTCGCCCCTGTCGTACCTACGTCGACGAATATCGACCGTGGTGATTAGAGGAGGTCCCGATGTCCATCCTTGACCTGTTTTGGATTTTCTTCATCATCAGCAGCCTCTTGCCGGCCATCCAGAAGCGCATGCTCCAGGCGGCGCGCCTGAAGCTGATGCGGCAATTGGAGCAGCAGCGTGGCAGCCGGGTCATCACGCTGATCCATCGCCAGGAGACGATGGCCCTGCTGGGCTTCCCCCTCTTCCGCTACATCGACATCGACGATAGCGAGGAGGTGCTGCGGGCGGTCAAACTGACCGACGACGAGGTGCCCATCGACCTGATCCTGCATACGCCGGGTGGCCTCGTGCTGGCCTCTGAGCTGATCGCCCACGCGCTCTGCCGTCACCCGGCCCGGGTGACCGTCTTCGTGCCCCACTACGCCATGTCGGGCGGCACACTGTTGGCGCTGGCCGCCGACGAGATCGTGATGGACGAGAACGCCGTCCTGGGGCCGATCGATCCCCAGTTGGGGGAGTACCCGGCCGTCTCGATTCTCAAGGTCGTCGAGCAGAAGAGCGTCGACGAGGTCGACGACAAGACGCTGATCCTGGCCGACGTCGCGCGCAAGGCCATCGCCCAGGTCAGGGCGCGGGCGCGTTCGATCCTGGCCGAGCACTTGCCGGAGGAGCGGGCACAGGAACTGGCCCAGGTGCTCTCCGAGGGCCGCTGGACCCACGACTATCCCTTCACCGTCGAGGAGGCGAAGGAGCTGGGTCTCCCGGTCAGCACAGAGATGCCCGAGGTGGTCTACAAGTTGATGACGCTGTACCGGCAGCCGGGCCAACGCCGCCCGTCGGTGCAGTACATCCCGGTGCCCTACCGCCCGGCCGGGGAAAAAGGCGAAAAATGACCAATGAAAAATGACCAATGACCAATGACCAAATCCCAAACCCCAAACCCCAAATCTCCAATCTCCAATCTCCAATCTCTGATCCAGAAGTCTGCGGTTTGCCATTGTTGATGAAGCTTCGTGTCTTAATCGTCCTCCTCTGTATCCTTCTCCTTTTCCTGCTCGGCTCGGTGCTGATGTTTGAGTGGTACCACGCCGAGCGCATCTACCCGGGCGTGCGCGTGTGGGGCGCGGAGGTGGGCGGGATGCGTCCCGAACAGGCGGCTGCCACGCTGGAGCGCGATCTGCGGTTCGACGAGCCACTCGTGACGTTGCGCGGGCCCGACCGCTCCTGGGGTGTCCGTCCCACCGACCTGGGCCTCCGGCTCGACCCGTGGGTGACGCTGGTGCCGGCCTACTACCTGGGGCGCGAGGGCTCGTGGGTGGATGGCCTGGTGACCCACCTGCGGCTGCTGGCCTACGGCCAAGATTTTCCCCCTGTCGTCGTCTACGACGAGCGCGTGGCCCGCCTCTACCTGGAGACGCTCGCCAGACAGGTGGACCTTCCGTCCATCGACGCCACGTTGTCGCTCGATGGCGTCACCCCGGTCGTCAACCCGGCCCAGCCTGGACGCTACCTGGACGTGGAGGCGACGATGGCGGCGCTGACCCCGGCCGTGACCCGGCTGGCGCCTGCCCAGGTGGACCTGGTCGTCCATGCGCTCGTTCCCTCTGTCGCCGACGCTGGACCGGCCCAGGCGGAGGCGGAGGCGTTGCTGAACGGTCCGCTCACGCTCGTGCTGGCGCATCCCCGCGAGGGCGACCCGGGTCCGTGGGTGTTCTCGCCGGAGCAACTGGTCGAGATGCTGGTCGTGCGGGCGGAGGACGGGACGTTGCACGCCGCGCTGGACGAGCGACCGCTGCGGGCCTTCCTGGAGGGATTGGGCCCCGCGCTGGCGATTGAGCCGGTGGATGCCCGTTTCCACTTTGACGAGGCGTCGGATCAACTGGAGCCCATCAGCCCCAGCCAGGAGGGCCGCGCGCTCGACGTGGGGGCGAGCCTGGTGCGCATCGTGCAGGAACTTGTGGCGGGCAATCGCTACGTCGCGCTCGTCGTGCAGGCCGTCCCGCCCCGCTACCCCGACACCGCCACCGCCGAGGAGTTGGGGATCGTCGAACTGGTGGTCGAAGGGGATTCCTATTTCATCGGTTCTCCCTCCGGGCGCGACCACAACATCCGGCTGGCTGCCCTCAAGTTCGACGGGCTGGTCATCGGGCCGGGGGAGAGCTTTTCCTTCAACCACTACCTGGGGGAGGTGAGCACCGAGGCGGGGTACGACGAGTCCTACATCACCGCCGGCGAGCAACTGGCGATCGAGGTCGGTGGTGGCATCTGCCAGGTCTCGACGACCGCCTTCCGCGCGGCCTTCTGGGGCGGCTATCCCATCGCGGAGCGCTGGTACCACCACTATCGGGTCGGCTACTACGAATTGAGGGGGGCCGGCGTGGGGATGGATGCCACCGTCTACTCGCCGCAGGTCGATTTCAAGTTCGTCAACGACCGGCCCTATCCCCTGTTGATCGAGACCGAGATCGAGGAGGCGGCCCACCGGTTGGTCTTTCGCTTTTACTCGACCGACGATGGGCGGCGGGTGGAGAAGGATGAGCCGGTGATCAGCGACGAGACCGAGCCCAGCCCGCCCATCTACCAGTTGGACGAGGATCTGGAGCCGGGCACGGTGATCCGCTGGCAGTCGGCGGTGGACGGGCTGACGGCGACGGTCGCGCGCCGGGTCTACGATGCGGCAGGCGACGTGCTCTACCACGACACCTTTGTCAGCGAATACGCCCCCCGTCGCGCGGCCTACCATTACGGGCCGGGCTACGAGCCACCGGAGGAGGGGACGGAACCGTAGGCGCCCCCGCTGACATCTGCAGTTGTTCTCTGAGCCTGCTTTTCACGCCCTGCAGCGATAAACGGATGCGCCAACTTGTTGGCGTCAGGGGAGGTCGCTCTTCTAACCGGCTTTCCAGTCAACTCCCCAGCATCAGGGAGTGGGCTGAGAGTGTGTTGGGGCGGACGTCAAAGGGATGCCTTCGGCGACGATGTTTTGATAGAGACCGAAGCCGTGTTGCTTCATGCGCTCCCATCGCTCTTGCCCGATGACGCGGGGGCCGATGAGGACGTCGTATTCCAGGGAGATGTCAGCGGCGATGGTGCTGATCTCCCTACGTAATGGCCAACTCTCTTCTCTGACTATAATCAAAATGTCTATGTCCGACCACGGGCGACTGTCGCCACGTGCCTTGGACCCGAAGAGTACGGCCTGGAGAACCACCCCTGGCAAGCTCTCACACAGCCGGTCGACGAAGATTTCGATAGCTTGACGCTCTCTTGTCTCTAGATGTGCGATAGGCCACTCGTTCACAGCCAGCCCTCGTGTTGTAGCAACTGTTCGACGCGCTGAACAAAACGCCGTGCGTCGTGCAAATCGTCTTCCGCTGCCTGTGCATCTATGGGAAGTTGAATCTCGTAATCGCTCACGTGCCGATTGTCCATCACCCGTCCATAGATGCGACTGTATTCGCCCTCGATGAGTCCAGACTTGACAAAGTAGCGCCGAAAAGCGGCGATCACGCCCGAATGCTTGCTACGGCAAAGTCCCTGTGTCGCCAGCAGCGCGTTGGCCGAGTAGAATATGGCATAGTATGCCCGGTTGATCGCTGATCCGTAGAAGCCATTGGCCAGGTTGTGCTCGGCTACCTGCAGCATCTGACGGGCGTGTTTGATGTAGAGAGCGACCTCGTCCTTCGATGTGTGCTCTGGAATGGACATAGGCACCTCGCGCCGAAAGTATAACAGGAAACGAAGGAAAGGCAAGACTTTAGCGCCCGTACAGGTACACGGCCACGCCGGTCGCCAGTGCCAGCCCGGCCACGATCACCAGCCCGTAGCGCATCGCCGTCCGCAACACCGGCCCCTCCTCGCCCCCCAACCCCACCGTGCTGCACCCCACGATCACCTTCGCCGGGGCGAACAGCGAGCCGACAGCCCCGCCGGCCGTCTGGGCGGCCAGGATGACGAGCGGGCTCACGCCGACGAGCGCCGCCACGTGCTGCTGCAGCCCACCGAACACGACGTTGGAGTTGGTGTTGGAGCCGGTCATGAAGGCGCCCAGCGCGCCGATGAACGGGGAGACCAGCGGGAAAGCCGGTCCCGCCACGCGCGCCAGCCCGTCGGCCAGCAGGCGCGTCATCCCCGCGTGTTCCATCGTCACCGCCATGCCGACCATGGCCGCGATTCCCAGGCTGGAACGCGCGGCCCGCCGGACGACGTCCCGCGCGATGCGGCGCGTCGTCCCGGGCGCGTAGCGGCCCTGCCGCTGGAACAGCACGTAGGTGGCGAGTGCGGCGTAGGTCAGCAGCGCCCCGGCGTGTCCAAAGACGCTGATGCTGCGACCTTCTCCGGCCGGCGTGACCCAGCCTCGGGCGGTCGTCAGCTCGGGGAACTGGACACGAACGACGACCTGGCCGAGAAAATCGTGCACGGGTGGGAACAACTGGGCGGCCAGCACGATGGCGACCAAGAGGGCGTACGGGAACAACGCCCAGCCGATGGACACATTCGTCGCTGGCGTGGGTGAGCTGTCACCGTACCCCCCACGGTGTGGGGGGCTTGAGTGGGGAGGCGTGGGTGAACTATCACCAGGCCCCCCACGATGTGGGGGGCTTGAGCGGGTGGCGAAACGGGCCCAGGCCACCCCGACCGCCAGCCCGGCCAGCCCGCCCATCATCCCACCGATCGACCACAGCCCGTGGGTGACGACGAGGAACTGGCCCCCGGCCATCGCCAACCCGATGAGGAGCAGCGGGGCCAAGCCCGCTCGCAGCGTGCGTCTTCCTCCGGCTGCCCACAGCGTTCCCGCCCCGCAGGCCAGGCACGCCAATCCCAGCATGACCGCCGACCAGGGGGCCAACTCCTCCCCGCTGCGCCCCGTCGCGGCGATGAGCGCGTAGAAGGAGGAGCCGAGCGAGCCGAAAGTGACCGCCCAGACGTGGCCCACCGAGGGGATGACGACGGCGGCCAGCGGGGGGAATCCCAGCCCCACCAGCAGTGGCGCGATGACCGCCACCGGCACGCCAAAGCCACTCACGCCCTGCAAGAAAGCACCAAACACCCACCCCAGGAGCAGCGCCTGCAGCCCCCGGTCGGGTGTGAGGCGGGGGAGCCCCGCGCCGATCGCTGCTAGCGCGCCGGCCTCGTCGGTGACGCGGTAGAGGAGCAGCGCGGCCCAGATGATATACAGCACAAAGAGGGACAGCAGCACCCCCTTGAGCTGGGCGTACGCCAGCACCTGCAACCCCGCGCCGAAGCGGAGCGCCGCGACCAGCAGCGCCACGGCCCATCCGACCGCCCCGGCCCTGGCGCCGCCCCAACGGAAGCGCAGCATCAGGACGAGGACGGCCATGATGGGCAGGGAGGCCAGGAGCCAATCCACGGATGACAGCATCACACCTACAGCAGTTCGACTATGCCGGTGTCCAGATCGTAACGTGCCGCGACGATTTTCAACTCACCTGCATTCACCAATTCCGACAGCACCGGCTGTGACGACTTTAACTGCTCTGCGACCATCTTGGCGTTGGCCCGGACGGCGTTGTCGACCAGGTCGCCGGGCAGGTCTTTTACCTGGTCCACGGCCGGCTGGATCGCTTCAGCCAGGCTCGGCAGGTGGCCTTCCAGCTCACCACCCGCGATGGTAGCCCCTACCGCCCCACACCTGGCGTGGCCCAGCACGACGATCAGCGGGGTGTGTAGATGTGCCGCCGCGTATTCGACGCTGCCTACCACGATGTCGTCCAGGACGTTGCCCGCTACCCGGATCACAAACAGATCGCCCAGACCCTGGTCAAAGACCACTTCCGGTGGCACCCGCGAGTCCGCGCATCCCAGGATCACGGCGAAAGGATATTGGCCAGCGCTTAACTCCACGCACCGTTCGCGCGTTTGATGGGGGTGTGTCTGTTTTGAGACCACGTATCTCTTGTTGCCGGCCATCAACCTTTCCATGGCCTGTTCGGCGGTCGGCAGGTCCGCTGTTGGTTTGCTCATTGTATTGCCCCTTGTGTGATAGGTTGAAAGCGATGCAAATGATCAGGCCCAGACCCGTCGTATCGTGCGGTGCGCTCCCCGCACCGTCACGGCATAGACGTCGGGACACGTCAATCGCTCCCACAGCTCGAACCCGATTGGGAGAGTCATTCGTCCCTGCGCATATGGCTGAACACGGCCTCGAGCGCCTCGGTCCAGGCGGCCAGGCCCCCTCGCTGGCGCAGGACCTTCAGCCCGTGCTCGGTGATGCCGCCCGGCGTGGCCAGCGCGTCCAGCATGGCGGCCAGGTCCTGATCTGGCTGGGCCAGCGCCATGTCGGCCGCGCCCCGGACCGTCTCCAGGACCAGGCTCCGGGCCGTCTGCGGCGGTACGCCCGCCCGCGCTGTCCAGGCGACCGTCTCGTCCAACAGTGCGTAGACCCAGCCGTAAAAAGCGGCGATCACGCTGGCCGGCGCGAAACGGGACTCGTCGGGCAGGACGTGGACCTGGCCCAGGAGCGCGAACAGCGCGTGGGCCTGCGGATTGTCCGGGTAGAGCAACGTCGGACTTGCGTTGATCGCGGCGCAGGAAATGGGCATCGCCCGCACGACCGTGGCGGGCGCGACGGCCGGTCTCAGCGCCTCGAGCGGCAGCCCCGCCGCAACCGAGACGACCGTCTGGCCGGGCCGGAACGCGATATCCTCGCACGCCGCCACGGCGTCGCCGGGACGGGTCGTCAGGAGGATCAGGTCCGCCGCATCCGCGACCGCCTGGTTGTCGGCCGCCACCAGCGCCCCAAACCGGGCGGCCAGCTTTGCGGAGCGCTCGACGTTGCGAGGCGAGAGGATGATCTCGATGTCCGGGCTGGCCCGCCGCAAGCCTTCGACCAGGTAGCTGGCCAGATGGCCGACGCCGATAAGGCCGACGTGGACGTCGGTTGAGCCAACGCGGACGTCGGTGCTGCCCCGTGCGATCACGCGTCTCGCTCCTGCGCCATCTTGGCCAGTTCCTCCAGCATGTCCTCGACCCGGTGGCAGACAAGCGCCCCCAGCGCCCGCAGTTCGCCGGTCACGTCGACCGGCCGGCTGGACGGGCCGTCATCCATGATCTGGTTCAGCTTGCCGCCGACAAAGATCGGCAGGTCCAGCCCCGCCCGCGCCATCTCCTGCCGCAGGGCCTGGATATAGTCCAGCGCGACGCCGCTGTAGGTGCTGACGGCGACGAAATCGGCCCCCGCCGCCAACGCCCGATCGGCGACCGCGTCCGGGTCGGCGCTGACGCCGGCGTCGACCACCTCGACGCCGAGTTGCCGGAGCACCGCCTCGACGAGGATCTTGCCGTACTCGTGCACGTCGGTGCAGGTGACGCAGGCCGTGAACCCGGCCCGGCGCACAGCCTCCTGGTCGGGCGGGCTCAGCGAGTCGACCAACCCCTCGCCCCTGGCCTCCAACGCGGCGACGGTCGTCGCCGGGACGACCGGCACCCGGGTGACGACCGTCGCCTGGCGCAACGGGTCCTCCCGGGGCTCGCCCGGGCCGAACAGCTCCTCCAGTCGCCTGGCCCCGATCCGGCGGATGGCCAGGAGCAGCTCGAACGGGTTGGCGGTGTCGATCCCGGCCTCGGCCAGCCCGCCCAGGACCCGTTCCTTGAACCGCTGGCCGGCCTCGACCAACTGGTCGGCCACGCTGTCCGCCGCCTCCAGGTCGAACAGCGCTTCGTACCCCTCGGCCCGGCGGACGAGCCGGTTGGCGAAGAGATGAGCGTCGACGATCTCGTCGATTTCGGGGATGTGCACCGCCTCGCTCACCGGGACCGGGTTGAGCCCGTGGCCGGTCGGCCGGCTGCGCTGGGCGACGATGTCGACCAGCAGGTAGCTGGCCAGGTTGGCATAGTTCTCGACCTCGCTGGCGACAAAGATCGTCGTGTTGCCGTACACCATGCTGCCAGGCGTCTCTGTCACCCGGGCCAGCGCCCGCTGAAAGGCCAGCCGGGTCAGGGGCTCGGAGAAGGTGTGGCCGTAACAGTGTGAGACGTGCCCGCCGATGAGCTCGTCGACGATGTGCCGTTCGATCAGGACTGCGCCGATGCCGCACGCCATGTCGCAGAACAGCGCAGCGAAGCCGTCGTCCAGGTTGGAGTGGATTAGTATCTCGACCGGCTGGGCGGCGCACAGCGCCAGCGCCTTGACCGTCTCGGCCGTCGTCCCGACGTCGTCGC
>DATKTN010000114.1:0-20594 GCA_035531135.1 Anaerolineae bacterium | reverse complement strand
TGCTGATGGCGAGGATGTTGATACCCTGTTCGCCCGGGGCGGAGAACATCGCGCGGCGATGCCGGGGCGGTCGGGGACAGACATCACCCCCATTTGTACCAGGCCGGTGCATTGCATCATTCCACCGATCTTGATCTTGGCCATCCTATCGTCCCCCTTCCCCTGCCTCTTCCTGCTCCGGAGCGGGTAGCGTCGAGGAGGGCTCCCCAGTATCCACGGGCAGCGTGACGGTGAACGTGCTGCCCTTGCCTACTGTGGACTGCAGGTCAATCTGGCCATGGTAGGTTTCGACGATCCGTTTGACCAGGGCTAACCCGAGGCCGGTTCCCATCTGTGAGAACGCCTTGGCTGCCTTGGTGCGGTAGAACTCCTCAAAGATGCGCGCGAGATCGTCGGGGGCGATGCCTATACCCGTGTCGCGGACCGTGGTGACGAGCTGCTCCCCCTGCATGGTCATCGTGATGTCCACTGCCCCGCCCTCCTTCGTGTATTTGATGGCATTGCTCACCAGGTTGTCCCAGAGTCGTGCCTTTTCCAACCTGGCTCTTGACCTGGATCGTCCCCTGGTGCATCTTTACGATCCCGTACGCGATCGAAAGCCCCAGCCCGGTGCCTTGCCCCACGGGCTTGGTCGTGAAGAAGGGGCTGAAAAGCTGCTTGATGTGTTCCGGTGAGATGCCACATCCGGTGTCCTTGACCTGGACCACCACCGACCGGTGGTCCGGCGACGGATCCGCTTGGATCGTGAGCGTGCCTCCGTCTGGCATAACGCCAGCGGCGTTGTCCATCAGGTTGACAGAGATGTTCGGCAACTGGGCTGGATCGGCCTCGATCTGCGGGAGATCCGGCGCGATCTGTTCCACGATCTGGATTGGGTCGTAGGCCGGTTGCTGGCGAGCGGACTCGATCAGCTCGTGCAACAGCGTGTCGAGCGCCGTCGGCTGCGCCCAGACCTTTTGCTGGCGGGCAAAGTTGAGCAGCGCGGTCACGATCTCTTTGGCCCGACGTGCTTCCCTGGCGATCATTTGCACGTCTTTGCTACCGTGGGCGCCCTCCGGCATGTCCTGGAGCAAGATGTCCGAGAAGAGCAGGATCGTGCCCAGCGGGTTGTTCAACTGGTGAGCGACACCGGCCGCCAGTTGTCCCATCGAGGCCAGCTTCTCCTTGCGGATGAGTTGTGCCTGGGTCTCTTCCAGCTCAGCGACCATCGTGTTGAAAGCCTGGCTCAGGACGGCCACCTCTCCCACGCCCCGGTTGGGGATGCGCACCTGGGTGTTGTCCTGCGCGACCTGGTGGCTGGCCTGTGCCATCCCCTCCAGCGGGCGGGTGATCATGCGAGCGATGGGCAGCGCCAGTAGCGCGACCGGGACGATCGCCACGAGTGCCACCAGGATGATGTTGGTCTGGAGTGTGCGCTGCAGCTCGATGAACGTGGCCCGTCGCGCACCGACGTACAGGCTGCCGACGACCTGACCGAGGTGGTCGCGCAGCGGGACGTAGCGGGTGATGAACCACTCGTTGATGACGTATGAGGAGGACGTTTTGCAGGCGGTCAAAGATGGCGCGCAATCTAAGCTTCATCGTGGGCCTCCTTGAGCACGCTGGTGCAGGTGGTGGTTACTTCTGGCGGGATTATACCACATCTGATCACCTTCAGGAATGTGAGCCACGTTTTCAGGCCTGGCTCTGCTTGCATGCAGCTCCAGCTCCGGTTTTTGGCAGATTCCGCCGGATGAGTATAATATTCTGTGGGGGCGCTATTATGGAGAGGAGGTGATGCGATCGCCTGGTGAGGCAGAGGACGAGATTTTCGTAGGACGGACCTGGATTCAGTTGAACGAAAGGAGGATAATCAGCCATGTTTCGGAAATCTAGGTTCTTGATCGGCCTGCTGGTAGTCAGCCCAGCCTTAGTCGCGTCCTGCAGTCCATCTCAGGCAGCCGCGCAGCAGAGTGGCGAGCGATGGTGGGTTTGGGTGCTGATCGCTCTGGTGATGCTGCTGGAGCTCTGGTGGTGTCTGCGCCACTGCACCAAGAGAAAGGCGGAGCCGGTGGCCGGGGTTGAGGCAGTAGCTCCACCTCGCGCCGCTGAGGTGCCGGCACCCGATGATCTGCAGCGCATCGAGGGGATTGGCCCCAAGATCTCCGGTTTGCTTCAAGCGGCCGGCATCACGACCTTTGCGCAACTGGCCGCCGGCGACGTGGGCCGGTTGGAGCGGATCGTCAGGGAGGCCGGCATCACGATCGCGGATCCCACGACCTGGCCTGAACAGGCCCGCCTGGCGGCTGCTGGCAGGTGGGACGAACTCGAGGTCCTGCAAGAGGAGCTCAAGGGGGGCCGGCGAGTGTGATTCACCGGCCTGTAGGACTGGTCGATAACGCAGGCCCCATGGTTCACAAGCACGGAGGAGGTGAGCACGGTGGACGAATTGGTCAAGCTGGTCTCACAGAAGACCGGTATTTCCGAAGAGATGTCCAAAATGGCCGTAGAAGTCGTCTTGGGTTATCTCAAGGACAAGCTGCCGGATCCCATCGCTGGTCAGATCGACGGCGTGTTGGGTGGTGCTGGGCCGGCGGCGGGGTTGGGGGATCTGGCCAAGGGACTGGGGGGCATTCTGGGCCAGAAGTAGCCTGCTTGCTCTCGTGAGCCGACGCGATGTGTCAGCGCTACCCCCAGAGCGCCGTGGCTAGACTGTTGCCCCGAACCGCTGTGTCTCTTGCCTGCGCTGGCACATAGCGGCGCGTGAGGGTTGGTCAGCGGGCAGCGGCGGCAAGCTCGGCCACGGCGCTCCGTTATGTGCCGGCGTGACTTGGACCGTCGAGCATGCGGGGGACGGCACACCCGAGACGAGGCTGACGAGGACGCCTGGTTCAAGATGAGCGGAGAATTCGGTGGCGATGGTCTGACCGGGATCGTGCTGGCGGGCGGGGCCAGCCGGCGGATGGGACGCGACAAGGCCTTCCTGGAGCTGGGTGGGAGGCCGTTGATCGCGCACGTCATCGAGCGGATGGCCCAGGTATGCGCCGAGGTGCTAGTCGTGGCAGGCGACGTGCAGCCCTACGCCGGGTTGGACGCCCGGTCGGTCGAGGACCGATTCCGGGGTGTGGGCGTGCTGGGAGGGCTGCACGCAGGGCTGGAGGCGGCGGCCCATGAGCTGGCCCTGGCCGTCGGCTGCGATATGCCCTTCCTGGAGCCGGATCTCTTGCGGGCCTTCGCAGGCTGGGCGGAGGGGGTCGACGTGGTTGTGCTGCGCCAGGGGGAGCAGGTGGAGCCCCTCCATGGAGCCTACCGGCGCGCCTGCCTGCCGGCGATCGAGGCGGCCATCCACGCCAACCGGCGGCGCATCATCTCCTTCTTCCCCCACGTCCGGGTCCGCTACGTGACCCCGAAGGACGTGATTCCGTTCGGCCCCGACCTGCGCTCCTTCCGCAACGTCAACACGCCTGAGGAATGGGAAGCCGTGCGGGCGGAGTGGGAGACAGGGGTGAGGGGAGGAGAGAGGGTCGCCTGAATCTCGTGCACGCAGGCGGTGGGATTGGCGGCTTGGACCAGGGCGGTACATGGGTTGTGCTTGCGACCCCATAGGGAGTACGATGATGGAAGACCTGGCTGTTGAACGGATTGGACTGCCGCCGGATGCGCTGGCCGGCCAGGTTGCCGTCGTGACGGGTGGCGGACAGGGCATCGGGCGCGAGGTCGCCGTCGCGTTTGCCAAACTGGGGGCCAGCGTCGTCGTCGCAGACACGTCCGCTGCGGGCCAGGAAACGGAGCGCATCATCAGGGAGGGCGGGGGCAGGGTGCTCTTTGTCAGGGCCGACGTGTCCGACGAGGCCGACGTGGCCAGGTTGGCGCGTCGAACCCAGGAGGTGTTCGGCCCGGCCGAGGTCCTGATCCACACTGCCGCTGCGTGCCCGGTCGCCTCCGTGCAGGACTTGGACGTGGCGCTTTGGGATCGGGCCATCGCCGTCAACCTGCGTGGCACGTTCCTGATTTGCAGGGCCTTCTTGCCGCAGATGCTGGCCCGCCAGCGCGGTACCATCGTGAACGTGATCTCGACGGACGCCACGCGCTTCCTCTCGGCCTACGTCGCCTCGAGGGAGGGGATCGCCGGGTTCGGCCGCTCGCTGGCGGTGGAGGTGGGGCCGGAGGGGGTGCGCGTCATCGCCCTTGCGGCAGGTGTGGTGGATGCGCCGGGGCTCGGGACCGCCGCCCGGGACTTGCCCGCGGATCAGGTCGCCGCAGCGATCGCCTACCTGGTCGTCGCGCTGGCCGACGAATATCACGGGGAGCAGGTGGACGCCCCCACGGTGTTGGCGCGCGCCGGCCTTGGGGTCGGGCCGGGTGCTGACTTACAGACCGGCGCCCCGGCGGCTGAACCTGCACCGGCGCCCATCGCCGGCCGGGCCAGGGCACTCCAGCAGGCCCTGACGTTGAGCGAGCGGCTGCAGGGGGTGATCGCCGAGACCGTGGCAGAGTTTGGGGAGCTACCGGATTTCGTCCGCCCGTTGGTGCGGGATGGGTTCGAGAGCAAGGCCGGGCAGTGCATTGAGGACTGGTCCCTCACTGCATTGGAGTTGACAGAGCGGCTGAAGCAGATGGCAGCGGCGGACGCGACAGCCGGGATTGCGTTCAGCGCCGACTACCCTCGTCTCAAGCCGATGTTCGATGGACTGATGCGCTACTACCACGAGGCGCTGTCAGAGCCGGCGTGCTTCACCACGCACACAGAGGACGTGGCCCAGGTGAGACAAACCATGCGCGAGCGTGAGTCGGTGGTGCGGTCCTTGCTCGGGATATTGGAGATGATCCAATGACCTGGCAGGTTACGAGTCTGTGCCTGACCTGTCAGGTCTGGGTTCTAGGCACTGTTTCATATTCCCTTGACGCGGTATGAACACAAGCGTGCTACGATGGGCATATGAATCATGTGAGCCTGTTTTTCGCACGCTTGAGCAGAGTCCCTGAACCGCACCTTTGCTGTCCCGGAGGATAAGCGCAATGCGCAGACGCTTGACGTTCGCTGTGTTTCTGCTAGCCCTTTCAGTGCTGGCCTGCAATGCCCCGCAGCCTGGCGGCGTGGATGTCCCTCCCACTGACGTCCCTGCGGCTACCGAGCTGGCGAGGACTGAAGCACCACCCACCGAATCGCCGTCGACGGAGCTGCCCGTGGCCGAGGGTCCGACGTCGACGCCTGTCCCAGAGGAGATATCGCCCACGATGCCCCCCTCGCCCACGCCGGTCATCATGTGCACGCTTCCGGCGTGCAACGAGGGCGAGGTGTACTACTGCGAGGGGGAATGCCCCGGTGGATGCGGCACCCGATGTGCCACCCCCACACCTGCGCCACCGTCTGCGCCGGCCATTCTCTCCTTCACCGCCGACCGCACGGATATCGTCCAGGGGGAGAGTGTGGACCTGACCTGGCGGGCGGCCGGTGGTACGGAAGCCCACATCTGCTGGGTGACCCACGAAGCGATCATGGCGTGTGCTCCCGGCACCCTCGATCCCGATGGGGGCACAGAGACCGTCACGCCCACCGCGCCGGGGCGGCCAGGGGTTGCCGATATCGTCCTCACCGTGAAGAACAGCGCAGGGGCGGCGGAGGCGCACGTGAACGTGACCATCGCATGTGTCGAGGACCCACTGCCCGCGCTGGAGGAGCAGCAACTGTTTGGCAACTGCCCGTACGGGACAGTGGTGGGCAACGCTGCCTACCAGGCGTTCGGCGGAGGGTATATGATCTGGCTGGAGGACAACAGCACGATCTATGTTCTCTACGCCGGCGGCCGGTACGAGAGCTATGCCGACAACTTTCACGAGGGGGACCCTGAAAGCGATCCCTCCATCACGCCTCCCGAGGGCCTTCTTCAGCCCGTCCGTGGCTTTGGCCTCGTCTGGCGCACCTACCCGGCCGTGCGCGACGGACTGGGCTGGGCGCTGGCGCCCGAGGAGGGGTTCCAGGGCTGGAGCCAGAGCTATTCCGGGTCAGGGATGCACAACAGTGGCACGTTCCTCCGGTTTATCGACGGCTCGGTTGTTCTCCTCTCGCATTTTGGCGGGACCTGGCGCTTCGTCGGCCAGGAATGACGTGCTGCTCTTGACAGATCCGCGAATACGGTCCCTGTCCAAACGTCCCCGGTCGTGTCCCTGATCGGCTAGACCCCCCTGGTCCGGCTGGCCCGGACGGCCGCTGAACTGAGCCCCACCGTCGCCCTCTGCGTCAAGTTGGAGGGGTTCAACCCCGGTGGATCGGTCAAGGACCATGCTGCGCTGTCCATCGTCCGGGAGGCGCTCCGGACCGGCGCGCTGGCCCCTGGCAAGACGGTGCTCGACGCCACCTCCGGCAACACCGGCATTGCCTACGCCATGCTCGGTGCGGCGCTGGGCTTCCCCGTCCGGCTGATGCTACCCGCTGACGCCAGCCAAGAGCGGGTGCAGATCCTGCGCGCCTACGGCGCACAACTGACGCTCACCGACTCCGCCATCGGGACTGACGGGGCGCGACGCCTGGCCCGCGAACTCGCTCGCCAGGAGGGTCTCTTCGTCGGCATCTCGGCCGAGGTGGCGGTCGTTGCCGCGCTGCGGGTGGCCCGGGAGCTGGCGAGCGGCGTCGTCGTCGCGCTGCTGCCCGACGGCGGATTCAAGTACGCCAGCGCGCCGTTCTGGGCGGAGCAGAACTCGCACTGTCCACACGTGCGCCAGAGCCAGGGTACCCCTGTTGTAGCCGGTTCTAATAAATGTCTCACGTTCCTTTAACGCCATGTGGACAGAACTTTGCTACGATGGGCACATGACTCGGTCGAGCGAAGCCGCCAAGCACCCCGCCGCCGCACGGCAGGCCCGGGCAGCCTGCTGTGGCGCAGGAGGTGCTTTGTAAGTGTAAAGGGTGCCAGAAAGTCGCTAGACCGAGCGTATGACGATCCTCGTCACCACGTGGAAGCAGCAACGCAGAAAACTCTGCTATTGCACGAGTGAAGGTGTGGACAGGCAACTTGCTTGCCTCCTTGACACCCCCCATCAGGGTGGTACAATCACCCTGGTTTCCACCGTGGAAACCATACGAAAAAGGAGTGAAACGTGAGCGAAGCATACTACGACGTCATCCGCCCCCACGGGGGCGTCTTGGTGGACCGCGTCCTGCGCGGTGAAGTCCGCGAGGCCGTGCACGAGCGCGCCGAGCGAATGATCAAGATTCCGTTGGGCCAGATGGGCCTCTCCGACCTGGAGCTCATCGCCACCGGTGCTCTCAGCCCTCTCACCGGCTTCATGCGCAAGGCCGACTATGACCGCTGCGTCGGGGAGATGCGTCTGGTCAGCGGTGTGCTCTGGTCCGTCCCGGTCACGCTGGCTGTGGACGAGGACCTGGCCGGCCGCATCCAGCAGGGGCAGGAGGTGGCTCTCTGCGAGCCTTCGACACAGCTCAGGCCAGGGCTTGACCGCGTCCTGGCGGTGATGGAGGTTGCCGAAAAGTATCCTTACGACCGCGACGTCAAGGAGCGGGAGGCCCGTGAGGTCTACCGGACCACCGAGGAGGCCCACCCCGGCGTGGCCCGGATCTACCGCCGGGGGCAGGTGCTTCTGGGCGGCGACATCTGGCTGGTCGACTGGCCCAGCGCCGTGAAGACCGAGTTCCCCGAACTGCGCCACACCCCGGCCGAGACCCGGCGCATATTCGCCCGGCGCGGCTGGCGATCGGTCGTCGGTTTCCAGACCCGCAACCCGATCCACCGTGCCCACGAGTACATCCAGAAGACGGCGCTGGAGATCGTAGACGGCCTGTTCCTTCACCCGCTGGTCGGCGAGACCAAGAAGGACGACATCCCCGCCGACGTGCGCATCGCCTCCTACCAGGCGATCCTGCGCGATTACTATCCCGCCGACCGTGTGCTCCTGGGCGTCTTTCCGGCTGCGATGCGCTACGCCGGCCCGCGCGAGGCCATCTTTCACGCCATCGCCCGCAAGAACTATGGGTGCACCCACTTTATCGTGGGGCGCGACCACGCCGGCGTGGGCAAGTATTACGGCACGTACGATGCTCAAAAGATCTTTGACGAGTTCCCTCCAGAGGACATTGGCATCGTCCCGTTCAGGTTCGAGCATGCCTTCTACTGCAAAAAGTGCGGCGCGGTTGTCTCCGCCAAGACCTGCCCCCACGGGTCGGAGGATTGGGTATTTCTCAGTGGCACCCAGGTGCGCGAGATGCTGGAGCGGGGGGAGATGCTTCCCAAGGAGTTCACCCGCCCTGAGGTCGCCCGGGTGCTGCTGGAGGGAGTGCAGCGCCACAAGTGAATGTTTCAGGTCTCAGGTCTCAGGGTACAGGTTGGTGGACCTGAAACCTGGAACTTGCCTGTAATGCAGGCTTGGTAAAGGATAACGTATGCTCAAGCTATTTTCTCGTCACAAGCGCCGCAAGGTTTTCGTCGTGGGCCTGGATTGTGCGCCGCCGGCGGTGTTGTTCCATACCAGTGCCGAAAACAACCTGGGGCTGAAAGACCAACTCCCCAACCTGAGCCGGATGATGGGCGAGGGGATCTACGGGCCGCTTTCCAGCTCCATCCCCTGCATCACCGTCCCGGCCTGGACCTCGATGCTCTCGAGCAAGGACCCCGGCATCCTGGGCTTTTACGGGTTCCGCAACCGGGCCGATCATTCCTACGACCGGATGAACATCGCCACCGCCAACGCTATCCACGAGAAGCGGGTCTGGGAGATCCTGAGTGATGCCGACAGGGCCTCCGTCGTCGTCGGCGTGCCGCAGACCTATCCCATCAAGCCGCTCAAGGGCACGCTGATCTCGAGCTTTCTCACGCCCAGTACCCAGCGGCAGTACACGCACCCCAACGAACTGCGTCACGAGATCGAGCGGGTGCTCGGCGGCCGTCCCTACGACGTGGACGTGCCCCAGTTCCGCACCGACGACAAGAACTTTCTCCTGCGGCAGATCCAGGAGATGACCGAGAAGCGGTTCGCCGTCATCAAGTATCTCCTCCGGGAGAAGCCGTGGGAGTTCTTCATGTTCGTGGAGATTGGCCTGGACCGCATTCACCACGGGATGTGGAAGTTCTGGGATTCCGGACATCCCAAGCACGAGCCCGGCAACCCATATCAAAGCGCCATCCCCGACTACTACCGCTACCTGGACCAGGAAGTGGGAGAGATTCTGGGGATGCTGGATGATGACACGGTGGTGATGGTCGTCTCCGACCACGGGGCCAAGGGGATGGACGGGGGCTTTGCCATCAACGAGTGGCTCCGCCGGGAGGGGTTGCTGGTCCTCAAAGAGGAACCCCGGTACGAGGGGCTGGTCCCTTTCGAGAAGGTGGAGGTGGACTGGGAGAAGACGACCGCCTGGGGGGCTGGCGGGTATTACGCCCGCGTCTTTATGAACGTCGAGGGGCGCGAACCCCAGGGTAGGATCCCCGCCCGCGACTATGAGAACGTGCGGGACCAACTCAAGGAGATGATCGAGGCGCTCCCCGACCACGAGGGTAAGCCGATGGGCTCCGTGGCCTTCAAGCCGGAGGAACTGTACCGGGAGGTCCGCAACGTCGCGCCCGACCTGATGGTCTACTTTGGCAACCTGCGCTGGCGGTCGCTGGGATCCTTCGGCCTGCCCGATCTCTATACTTTTGAGAACGACCTCGGGCCGGACGACGCCAACCACGACCAGAACGGCGTTTTTGTCCTGTGGGACCCGCGCCGGGATCACGGCGGCCGGCACGTGGACGGTCTGCAACTCATGGACGTGGCTCCCACGGTGCTGGACCTGATGGGGATGCCGGTGCCGCCGGATATGCAGGGGAAGGTCGTGCAGCGCTAAAATCACGAGTGCAGATGAAGCCAAATGGGACAGAAGGGGGCGGACAAGGCCCCCTTTCGCTGCTCATGTGGGCGGCCCTGGCTGCCGCACTGGCGGCAGCGGCCTACCTGGCCGGGGCAGGCCTGGCACAGCGCTGGGCCGAGCCGTCGCTCGCACTTCCCAGTGAGACGCGGGTCCCGACGCGGGTTCCGGCGCAGGCTGCTGCGTGGCTCGCGCCGGGTGAACCGATGGAGGGGGAGCTGGGCGCGGAAACCGGCGACGAATGGCAGTTCCGGGCCCGCGCCGGCCAGTCTGCCACCGTCGAGATGTGGCTCCATCCCGGCTCCGGGTCGAGCGTGGAGGCCGAGCTGGCCGCGCAACTGGTAGCTCCCGACGGGACGGAGCTAGCGCAGGAGGCTGGCTCCATTTTCCTGCCCCCCTACCTGGTCGAGCCGCAACTGCCGGCCGCCGGCCTCTACCGGGTGCGGGTGATGCCGACCTCGGGTGCACCGGGCCGGTACTCCCTCTTGCTCACCCTATCGGATGGGTCCGCACCGGCCACGCCTGAAGCGGGCACTCCTCCACAGCCGACCGTCACAGTCTCCGGCGCGCCCGTCGCTGGCCAGGAGAGCTTTCAGTGGCCGACGACACGACGCGAGATCTCTGGCTGGACGTTTCACGACCCTCGCAACCCGGGCCACATCGGGCTCGACATCGCCGCCCGGATGTGGGATCCCATCGTCGCGGTGGCGGACGGGGTGGTGGTCTTTGCCGAGTGGGGAGGCGGCTACGGCAACCTGGTCATCGTAGAGCACGACGGCGGCTGGCGTTCGTACTATGCGCACTTTTCGGAGATCGTGGTCGAGGTCGGGCAAGAGGTGCGGCAGGGCGAGATCCTCGGCGGGGCGGGTACGACCGGCTATTCCACCGGACCGCACCTGCACTTTGAGTTGCGCTACGGCGGCCGCCCGGTCGACCCGCACGTCCATCTGCCGTAGGGGCAGGGTGTACGTCCTCCAGTCCAGAATCCGCCGCTCCTATTCGTCCTGCGAGAGGATAATCACGCTGTAGGGTCCAATACCGACATTGCCATTGCAAGGCATTTGGTCCCTTGCCCCCCAATTCGCCACCGTGTCATAGCTGGAGTGGTTTCCAAAGCCAGGGTCGTAGCCGCTCCAGTCGCTGTTGAAGCGTACTCTCCAAAAGCCTTCGCGCGGGAAACCCACGTTATAGCTGTCGTATCCCCTGTTCGCCATGTTCACGACAACGATGACACTATCACGGGCGCTGCCGTGCTCCCAACGATGAAACGCGATCACTTTGTCCCTGTCGTTGACGTGGTGAACGTGCACGTGCTGTCCGCAAAGCCCGCCCGTGCAACCATACCAGTTACGGCGCAGTCGAATCAAGTCGCGGTACATCTGCAGGATGCCGCTGTGCCTGTCCTTCTTGGACCAGTCTATGGGGTCCTGGTCGTGGAACCATTCATCCTCAAGAAATTCCTGGCCCTGGAAGATCATCGGGATACCCGGGGAGGTAAAGACCAGGGCGGCGCCCAGCGTGGATCGCTTCTTGGACGCCCAGCTCTCAGCGTTGCCGGGCCAGATTTCCTCTGGAACGCGCGCTTTGCCGTTGGCGACCTCGTCGTGGGACTCGGTATAGATTACTCGCTCGAACGCATCTGCGTTGTAACGGTGATAGATGGCATCGTGGACGGCAACCATGTTGCGGGCTTGGTCGTCAGGCGGGGTGATCGCTTGTCGAATGGCATGCACAAAGCCAGCATCCCACTGGGCGTCAAAGCCAGCACCGCCAATACTCGTGTCTTTGGTGATCCACGAGTTGTTCCTCATATCTTCGGCGATGCTGATCTTCCACGGCTGTTGAGCGTCGATCGCGTCGTTGATCCACTGCATGAGGCTCCATCCATCGGGGATGTCGTGGGTAGGGTCGTTGTCGTAGCCGCGTGTATTGCGGATGTAGGCGGTAGCATCCCAGCGCAGACCGTCCACCCGGTACTCTTTCAGCCACATCAGAGCGTTGTCGCGGATATACTGGCGTACTCGGGCTCGGCCGTAGTCTGGTCGTGGTCCCCAAGGGGTTTCGGAGCGCCAGTCATTATAGAAGTAGATCCCACCTCCATTGTTCTCACTCCAGCCGTCAAACCGCCACAGGTCCAGGTCACTTGGCCCAAAGTGGTTGTACACGACGTCAAAGATGACGGCAATGCCGTGAGCGTGAGCCGCCTTGACGAATTCCTTGAAGGCATTGGGGCCACCGTAGTCACTCTCAATGGCAAAGATATGGGCTGGATTGTAACCCCAGGAGAAGCCACCGGCAAATTCCATGGGGGGCATGATCTTGATCGCGTTGATGCCGAGATCTCTCAGGTAACAGAGCTTTTGAACGGCACCGTTCAGATTTCCTGGTGGGCCGCCCGGTTGATCGTTAAAGGTTCCAACGTGTATCTGGTAGATAACCGCCTCGTTCCAAGGTGGCGTATGATAGTCCTCCAATCCCCAATCAAAATTGGGATCCTGAATGACTGAATTGCCCACTGAACTGGTCACATCCTTGGCATACGGGTCAATGCGCCACAACTCTTCAGAGCCATTGATCAGCACGAACTTGTATTCGTCGCCAGGCTTGGCGCCAGGAATGTGAGCTGACCAACAGCCGTGGTCTTCGCTGGCAAGGGGGTTCTCTTTCTTCGACCAATCATTGAAAGTGCCAGTTGCATAGACCTGGTCAGCGTGTGGTGCCCAAACCCTGAAGGTGGTGCCACCCGGGTAGGGGACAGCTCCCATGCCGGGGCGTGAGGACGGAGTGACGTTGTCCATCAATACCCTCCGTCGAACCTGGTTGCAGGCATTTGATTTCGCACAGAAACACCCTTTCCAGTCCTGGTACCGGAGACCAGTGCCGCCATCACCGCAGGAATGCCAGTTGTCCAAATGCCCCGCACGCGCCCGCTTGCGCGGGCAGGCGGTGAGGGGTAGAATGCAGCACAAACAGGCCGGACATGGACCGCCAGCCGACGAGGAGGAACCAGCATGGACAATTCCACCCAGGCCATCCTGGACGTTCTCGACCGCAACTTGCAGAGTATCTGGGACGGCGACACGGAGTCCTATCGCGCCACCACGGCCGAGGACGTCTCTTTCTTCGAGTGGTACATCTCGCCCCAGCGGATCGACGGCATCGACTTTCACCTGCGGGAGCTACGGGTGCACAGGGCCGTGGTCAGCGGTGGCGTGGACCCGAGCCAGGATCGCGAGAGCCGCGTTGAGCACGAGATCCTGCAGCCCCGGGTGCAGGTGTACGGCGCTACCGCGATTGTCACCTTTACGCTGATGATTCGCGCGGTGAGTGGCACGGGTGTCGTCCACAAGTCCCACAACGAGACCCGGGTGTTCCACAACTTTGGCACCGCCGAGGCACCCGAGTGGAGGCTGGTGCACTGCCACAAGTCGCCGGTGGCCACGGCCGAGAGCCTGGCGGTGCTGCGCTAGTTCGGTGAGGTCAACAGACAGGAGCAGCAAAAGTGCCGTAAGCGTCAGGATTCCATCGCCGGGGGCAGCGGCAGGGAAAACGTGAACGTCGTGCCACGCTCAGAGGTGTCTTCCACCCAGATGCGTTCGCTGTGTGCCTCCATGACCATCTTGCAAAAGGCCAGGCCCAGCCCACTCCCGCGTCCCTCTTGCTGGCCGACGACGAATTTCTGGAATAACCGGTCCTGAATCTCGGGCGGGATGCCGAGGCCGGTGTCGCTGACGGAGACGAAAAGCTTGGACCGTTCTGAGTCGTCGACCCTGGCTGTCACCCGGACCACACCGCCGGCCGGGGTGAACTTGATCGCATTGCCGATCAAGTTTGTCAACACGCGCGTGATATACCCTGCGTCGGCCCAGGCTGGGGGTAGCGTGGGTGACACGGCACTCCCCAAGCGGAGCCCCTTGTCGGCAGCCAGCGGCAACTGCGACTCCAATACGCCAGCGACGAGGTCGGCCAGCGATATCAGCGCGTGATCCAGCGGTATCTGCCGGCTCTCCAGCCGGCTGATCTCGAGGATCTTTTTGACCAGCTCCAGCATCCCCCTTGTGCTCTTCTGGGCAATCTCCCACAACTCGCGCTCGCTGGACGAGAGGGTGTCGGTGATGCTATCACTCAGGAATGACAGAGCGCCCGATATAGAGGCGAGCGGATTGCGCAGATCGTGCACCATCGCGTGGACCAGGTCTTCGCGCATTCTCTCCAGCAACCGTTCCTCGGTGACGTCGCGCAAGACCCACAGTCGGCCCACCGGTGACGTGTCTGCCATCACGGGCAGGTTCAGCCAGTGGATCGTACGTGGTGGTATCTCCCATTCACCTTCGCCTGGCGAGTCGTCCCCCTCCTCAGCCCGGCTCATTTCGGCCCGGATAACCTGCACGACGTCTGGGGCGTGGTGCTCCACGGCGGTCAGGACGTCCTGGATGGGTCGGTTGACCCATTCCTCGGGCTGGTCCGTCAAGTGCAGGAGATCCAGCCCGGGTGCATTCAGGACCAGCGTACGCTGGCCCATCCCGACGAGAATGATCCCATCGCGATTGGACTCGATCAACGCCTGCAGGCGGCTTCGTTGACCCGCGATCGCCTTGAACAGTTGGGCGTTGGTCACAGCCGTGGCGATCTGCCGGCCGATGGCCACCTGGAGCCCCCGGTCCTCGGCTGAAGGCACGCGTGGCTGGCGGGCAAACAGGCTCAAGGTGCCGAGCGAACGCTCCTGGTGCAACAGGGAGATGCCCGAGTAGGCGCGCATCCCCAGAGCCCTCATCTCGCCGACAGCCAGCGGTACCCCCTTCTTGAGCTCACTCGCTGCCGGCGTCTCTTGCTCGATATCGCCCACCACCACAGCATCGCCCCGGTCATGGACGTACGCGTACAACATCTCTGCCAGGTCCGCCTTCCGGACTCGATCGGCCGCGTCAGGCGGTAGACCCCGCTCGGCTGCCAGATATGGGCGGCCGTTGCTCGGGTCAGCCAGGCAGATTAGACCAGCGTCGAAATCGAGTGAGGTCAGCGCCGAGTGCAGCGTCTCCGAGAGCACGTCTTCCAGCACCAACGACCGGCTGGTCGCACGGGCAAAGGTGTACAGCGCGCCCAGGTCGGCGGCATACCGGCGTATCTCGGCATACAGCCGGGCATTGTCCAGCGCCAGCGCAATGGCTTCGGCCAGCGATTCGGCCAGCAGGATGTCATCAGACGTAAAGGCGGCCAGTTGCCTGCTCCCCGCGTCGAGCATGCCCAACAACCGTTCACCGCGCCGCAGGGGGACGGCCAATTCACTGCGGAGGGCGGGGTGGCTCTCCACGTAGTCGGGATCGGCGCTCACGTCAGGCACGTGCTGCGTTTGAGACGTCCGGAAGGCCCGTCCGACGATGCCCCGCTCGACGGAGAGCCGCCAGCCCTCGGCTGGGGACAGTGCGCCGGCCACGGCCCGGACGACCAGGTGGGTTTCTGTCTCATCAGGGAGGCAGATGGCCACAGCAGGCCAGTCTGTTAACCGGGCGATGGCTTCCACCGCTGCGTGCGCGATGGTCTCCGGGTCGAGATGCGCGCCCACCGTGCGGAGGGCCTCGTACAGCGTGGTCTGGCGGTCCGCCAGGCGACGCTGCTCGTCGTACATCTGGGCGTTGCGCACGGCCATCGTCATCTGGTCGCCGGATGCCTGTATCAGGTAGGCGTGCTCGGTGGTGAAATGTTGCGGCTGCGAATGCGTGAGCGTGAGAACACCCAACACGGCCGATCCGCTCACGATCGGGATCGCCAGGGCAGAGCGGGCCATGTATGGCGCGTCGGGCAAGTCCTGCCAGCGGTCGTCGCGAGAGGTATCGTAGACCAGTGCGGGCTGGCGCTGCTGGACAACCCAACCGGCGAGCCTGCCCCCCAGCACGTCCGTCACCACGTCCTGTTGCTCCGCGATGGCCTTTGCGCCACCTGTCACGACGCCGTGAGTCACGACGCCCGTTCCATCCAGCAGAAACATGTTGCCATGTTCGGCCCCCGTGAGAGCGGCAGCCATATTCAGTGCGCTCTGCAGCGTGGCTTCGAGAGAGGGATGCTTTGACGTGGCACGAGCGATGGCCACCAGGCTCTCGAACAATTGCTTTTGGGCCTTCAGGCTCACTTCGACCTGTTGACGCTCCGTGATGTCGTGCAGAACGACCAACCGGCCCATATGATGACCTCGCCGGTCACGGACAGGGGAGATACGCAGTTCGTAGCTGCGCTGCCCTTTCCCTTCCCCCAGGATGATCTCGGTTTGAGTGTCAGTCACGTCCCGGTAGCGCTCGACCAGGTCGGGTCTGGAGGTCAGTACCTGGGCAACCGGCTGTCCAACTACCTCCGAGGCCGGGCGGCCGATGATGTTCTGCGCGGCCGGGTTGACGTCGACGATCCGGTTCTGCATGTCCAGCACGAACACACCGCCGCTCATGCTGTCCACAACCGCGCTACGCGCGACCGGCACGATGTCGAACAGCCGGAAGCGGAAGATGCCCCAGGCTACAGCCAGGCCAGCTATGGTAAACGCGTAGGGAGCCAGGTCCAGTGGGAATGGGATCATGCCATACGTGGATATCAAATCTGCCACCAACGGTGCCAGCGCGCCGACCAGCAAGAGGGCAACCTGCAGGCGGTACAGGCGCGGTGAACGGATGAGCGCCTGGATGAGCATGAACGTGCTGATCAGGAGCAACAAGTACGTGTATGCCGCATAGAGCCAGAACGCCGGGCCGTGAGTCGTTTCCCACACCAACAACGGGCCGCTGCGCTCCAGCCCGATCTCGCTCCAGAACAGGTGGTGGGCATCGTTGGTCCACACCAGGAGCAGCGTGATCACGGGCACGATGGCCAGCATCGCCACGTTGCGAAGCCTCAGCCACTTGCCCCGGCCGGTGTATTCAAGCACGAACGCCAGCCACGCCGATGGCACGGTGACGATGGCCAGATATCGAACTCTGGCCCAGAAGAACTTGGCCGGCAGGTCCGCGCTTGACAGTCGCAACGCATACACCAGCGACCACGCGGCAGCGCCCAGCATTGCCAGGGCAAACGGCGCTGCCCCAACAGCCCGGCGACGCCGCCACGCATATAAGGCGAGCCCGCCCGAGATCGCCGCTGTCACGAGCAAGGGAAACACAAAAGGCGTGTACTGCCAAGTCATCGCCTGAGTCTCCTGCAGGATGGTTACCACAGCCTTTCCGGGGGGAGGACGCAAAGCACCTCTCCGATGCCTCGGGCCTCCCGATCACGGGATGACAGCGTTCCCGACAGACACTGGCTATTATACTCGAATCGGCAAAATATGCGAGAGGCGCGCGTGGACACCTTGCTTCCTCTAGGTGACCTCGATCCCCTCTCCCTCCATCACCTCGCCGACGACCCAGCAGGGATGCGCTTCTTCCGCGAAGAGGGTGGTGAGTGTTCCCAGCCGGTCCGCCGGGACGGCGGCGAGCAGCCCTCCCGACGTCTCGGGCGTGTACAGGAGCTGCTGCATCTCCTCGGGGATCCCGGGCGCAAAGTGCACCGCGTGCTCGTAGGCGCGCTCGTTGTTGCACGTGCCGCCGGGGAACAGCCATTGCTCGGCGTACCCCACCGCCCCTTTTACAAACGGGAGCTTTTCCACGTGGAAGCGGAGCCGCACGCCGCTCTTCTCCGCGACCTCGTAGCCGTGGCCCAGCAGCGCAAAGCCGGTGACGTCGGTGCAGGCGTGCACGCCCACCCGCTGGATCAGCCGCACTGCATCCCGATTGAGCGCCTTCATACTCTCCACTGCCGCCGCCACGTGGGCCGGGTCGGCGACTTCTCCCTTGAGCGCGGTGGTGACGATACCGACGCCCAGTGGCTTGGTCAGCACGAGCACGTCGCCGGGCCGGGCGCCGGCCTTGGTCAGCACCCGGTCCGGGTGGATCAGCCCCATCACCGACAGGCCGTACGTGGGCTCCTTGGCGTCGATCGTGTGGCCGCCGGCGAGCACACCGCCCGCCTCGACAATTTTGTCCGCCCCCCCACGCAGGATTTCGCCGACGACCTCCGGCGGCAGCTCAGGTGGAAAGCCGCAGATGTTGAGCGCCAGCACGACCTCGCCGCCCATGGCGTAGACGTCGCTCATGGCGTTGGCGGCGGCGATAGCGCCATAGTCGTAGGGATCGTCCACGACAGGCGTGAAAAAGTCGAGCGTCTGGATGACGGCCACCTCGTCGCTGATCCTGTAGACGGCGGCGTCGTCGCTGACCTCCAGCCCCACCAACAACTCGGGGAACTGTTCAGCGCGGAACATGTTCTGCAGCGGGCGCAAGACCTGCGCCAGGGCCTCCGGCCCCTTTTTCGCCGCTCAGCCCGCCGCGCTGGCCAGCGCCGTCAGGCGAATCTCCCCATCAGTCACTTCCCTACCTCCCATGCAGAAGCCCAACTCAGCAATGGACAAGACCGAAACAAGTTTCGGCTTCCATCTACAGGGGCACTACTCTCCCCGCCCCCAGCATCGTCTCGGCGATGGAGTACATGTTGGACACCTCACCCACGGCGACCTGCTCCTTCAGGCCATAGTACCCCAGGCAGGTGCCGCAGGCCAGGACCTCGACACCGCGTGTGCACAGGTCCTGGAGATCCTCCAGCACTGGCGATCCTTCCACGACCAATTTCACCCCGCTGTTGAAAAAGATGATCGTGTCGGGCAATGGTTCCACCTCGCCCAGCGTGTGGAAAAAGCCCCGGATGAGGACGTGCCCCAGTTCGGCGTGCTCCCCCCGGCCCATGAACTCGCCGGGTACCACCAGCACCAGCGGTCCTCCGGCCGGGGCGCGCCTGGCCTGTAGGACCGCTTCCTCCTGCGGTGCCTCCGCGCCAGCGACGTGCAGGTAGATGCCGTCGTCCCGCCGTTCGGCCCGCACCGTGGCGCCCGCCTTCTCGGCCATGCGCGTCACGTTCTTCTGGGCCGTCTCGTTGTCCACGATCGTTGTCACCATTTCATCTTCCTGGAGCGCCTTGCGGGTCAGGATGACGGGCTGGGGGCACGGGAGCCCTCGCGCGTCCACGATCTTGGCCATCCCTGTCCTCCCTAGATCTCGTGAATTCCTTCTGTCTCTACGCCGGCTGCCTCCAGCGCCTGCCGCGCCGCCTCCTGGACACCCCGTTCGATGCGGACACATACCCCACAGTCGGAACTGAGGTGGCGAGGGACCGGGATCAGCTTGGAGGGGATCCCCGCCTGATGCAGGACGTGTTCCGCCCTGATGGCGTAACTTGTGCTGTACACCAGGATGACGGCGTGTTTTTCTCCGATCATCGTACCTCCCGGGCGAGTTGTTCCACGGCGGCCACGGCGGCGTCCACCTCGTCCAGCGTGTTCAAGGCCCCCAACCCGAAGCGCACCGTGCCGACCGGAAACGTGCCGATCGTCCTGTGGGCCGCGGGCGCGCAGTGTAATCCCACGCGGCACATGATACCATGATTCTCGTCCAGGCGCAGCCCCACATCGGAGGGCTCCATCCCGGCGACGTTGAAGGAGACTGTGGCTGTCTGCTGGCTGGCGTCCCGCCCGCCGTAGACGGTCACGCCAGGCACGCCCATCAGCCCGTCGATCAACCGCTGGGCCAGTGCCACCTCGTGCGCGCGGATGGCCGCCACGCCGCGCTCGAGCACCCAGCGCACGCCGGCCTCGAGCCCTGCCAGGCCCACCGCGTTGGGCGTGCCGCTTTCGCACATGTCGGGCAAAAAGTCCGGCTGCTCCTCCTGCTCCGAACGGCTGCCGGTGCCACCGCGCTTGAGCGGCTCCATCCGCCCCACGTCCACCCGTGCTCCGACGATCAGCCCGCCCGTGCCCATCGGCCCGTAGAGCGACTTGTGGCCGGTGAAAGCCAGGAGATCGACGCCGTCGGCCTGCACGTCGATCGGGTAGGCCCCGCCGGTTTGGGCCGCGTCGACCAGGAGGATCACGCCGTGGTCGCGGGCGATGCCGGCCACCTCGGCGACGGGGAGCAACGTGCCCACCACGTTGGAGGCGTGGTTGAGCGCGATCAGGACTGTGTTCGGCCGCAGCGCCGCCGCCACGTCGGCGGGGTCGAGGAATCCCTCCGCCGAGCACGGCACCACCGTCACCCCGACGCCCTGTCGCTCCAGCGCGCGCAGCGGGCGCATCATCGAGTTGTGCTCCATGCTGCTCGTGACGACGTGATCGCCGGGCCGCAGGAGGCCACGCAGCGCCAGGTTGAGCGCCTCGGTCACGTTGGGGCCAAAGACGACGCGCAGCGTGTCGGGCGCGTTGAACAGCCCGGCCACGGCCTCGCGGGCGTTGTAGACGATGTGCCCGGACTCGACTGCCAGGCGATGGGCGGAGCGGCCGGGGTTGGCGCCCACGTCGTCGATAAAGTGCACCATGGCCTCGGCCACACCCGGCGGCTTGGGCCACGATGTCGCGGCATTATCAAAGTAGATCATTTTCAACTCCCAAACAGAACCGCCGCCAGCACAACGCCAGCGGCGGCAGTCATCCCATAAGGGACGTCTCGCCCAGACTCAGGGCGCGGTTACACCACCGCCCCCTGGCGTGTGCAGGCTCGCCTGCGGACGCCAACCGGCGCCCCAGGCCACCCCTCAGGTTCGGCGGTGATGGTACATTGTTCTCGCTCCTGTGATCTCCATCGTGAACAGGAAAAAGTCTACCACAGATGCGGGACGGGCGCAAATCGGGACGGGCACTGGGCGCGTTTCGGGTTGGGGGCGAGTTCAGGTGCTAGGCACCTGAGCGACA
>DATKTN010000113.1:0-13753 GCA_035531135.1 Anaerolineae bacterium | reverse complement strand
CCGCCAGCTCACCAATGATGTCACGCTTGGGCCCCATCTTGGCCGCCGTCCACCGGGAAAACGAGCAATCGTACATGGCAAAGCCGTCGTGGTGTTCGGCTACCGGAACCACGTATCTGGCACCAGACCTCTTGAAAAGGTCTGCCCAGTGGGCCGGGTCGAACTTTTCTGCCCCGAACATAGGGATAAAATCCTTGTAGCCGAACTCTGAGTGGAGACCCCACGTCTCACGGTGATGTTCAAACTCGGGCGAACCCTCTATGTACATATTGCGGGGGTACCACTCGTTGGCAAAGGCCGGCACGCAATAGACACCCCAATGGATGAAAATCCCGAATTTGGCATCCTGGTACCACTCCGGCACCGAATAGCTTGCCAGCGATTCCCATGTTGGTTCGTATTTTTGCTTCATCTCTCTTGTGTGGAAACTACCGCCAGCACAATTCCTCATACACCTGGCTGTAATAGAGCGCGTTCTCGACGGGTGTGTTCGAATGTGGTTCATCACGGCCTAGTCGCCCACCAGGATCACCGTCAGCGTTCCGACTTTTGTCCCACCGATGACGAAACGCTCGGCCCCGTGCACCACGAAGGAGCCGGCGGCCATGCCTCCCAGGTTGGCTACGGACCGGCTGATCAAGAAGCGTACGTAGTTGCGGTCCTGTCGCAACACGCCGGGCAGTCGTTTCAGGTAGTGGTTGAGCCTCGTAGGAGGTTTAACGGCAATACCCGTGAACGAATACTTCAATGGGGCCGCGCGGGGCTAAAGACCCCGCGCTGAAAGGGCGAAGCCTCTTTCGGGGCTGACTTCCAGCCCGCAGGGCTTTGTTCTTTCAGCCCGGTGCTTCAGCGCCGGGCGGCTTGGGCCGAGAGACAGAATTCCGTTCACGGGTATTGACTTTGGACAAAAGGCTACAGTAAACATTCCCCGATAACCAGCCCACGTAGCCAGCCGGCCGCCAATGCCAGCCAGCCTGCGCCTGCGTGGTGCCAGCCCACTACCCCTCCGGCCGGTACAGCGCCTCCGACATATCCCCCACGAACTGCGGCAGATCCGGATGACCCAGCATCTGCCGGATCGCGTGGGCCTCGCCCATGTGGAACCAGTAATGGTATATGTTCCTCATCAGCATCGTGCCGATGCTCTCCCGCAGCGGCTGGTCCTTCCATTCCAGGTGCGTCTGCAGCAGTTCGGGCGTCAGCGTGTCCAGGTAGCGGTCCGCCGCGCGGGTGATCTCGTGCCACGCCGCCCACATCTCGTCCAGCGGCGGGGTGCTGGCAGGCTGCCCGTACCCCACCAGTTCGTGCAGGCCGGGCGCTAGCCGCTCCCCCTGGGCCCACAGCACCCAGTAGTGGTTCTCCTGGTCGGCCAGGTGGCCGACGATCCAACTGATGCAGTTCATCGGCATAAGACGGCGGCGTCCGTCCTCGCCGGAGATCCCCTCCAGGCAGCGCGCTAGCTCGCTGCGCGCAAAACGCAGTTGGGTGACCAACGGATGGGTCGTCATCTTTGCTCCAATCTCCTCTCTGGTCTGCCTTATCGCTCTGAGCCCCGTCTTGGGGCAACTGATGTGTGTCAACACTCGTCGATCGTGCGCCGCCGCCCCCGAGGACGGGGGCTGGGAGCACGGCGAGAGCGGAAGGGGCCTATTGTCACCCGCTCAGAGTCTCACCGGCTCCCGGACCCTCCCTCTTCACTGGCGGGCCGGTTGAACTCGGGGTAGATGTCGAGCTGCGCGCTATAACGCGCATTCACGGCGCTAAAGCGCCTACTACGAACCCAGCCGCTCCGGAACGCAACCCGCTGGCCGCATGTGCGTATATAAAGACAGAGAAACCGGGTTTTTCCAAAAAACCCGGTTTCTACCAGGCTCAAGTGGTTCGAAAGGAGAAATGGACACGATGTTAGACCTGTTGATCTGGCTGATCAAGCTGCCGTTCGTGTTGGTCGGGATCGTGCTGATGATCGCGCTGGGGATCGTGGGCGTGGTCCTCTCGCTCGTCGGCGTCGGCCTGATCCCGCTGTTTGGGATCGGACTGCTCATCCTGCCCATCGGCCTGGTCCTTTTGCTCGCCGCCTGGATCATCGGGCGGATGCTGTAGCCCGGTGGCTGTTGGAGGTAGGTGTATTCCCGGTTTGAGGAGAAAGCACCCCCAGGTGCGGCCCTAGATGCGGCGTCCGGCATCTGGGGATGCCTCGCTCCTCGGATTTGCCAACAGCGTCGCTGTACTACCTGGCGCTCCGACCACTGCTCATAACGGATAGCGACCGTACTCCCGCAACGTCTCGAACATCGCCAGCAGGTTCTCGACCGGCACCTGGGGCTGGACGTTGTGGATCGTGTTGAACACGAACCCTCCCCCCGGCCCGAACGCCCGGATGCGCTCGCGCACCTCGCGGCGCACCTCGTCGGGTGTGCCGAAGGGCAGCGTCCGCTGGGTGTCGGCGCCCCCGCCCCAGAAGGCGATCCGACCGCCGAACCTGCGCTTGAGCTCCACAGGCTCCATGTGGGCCGCCGAACACTGCACCGGGTTCAGGACGTCGAACCCGGCCGCGATGAAATCCTTGATCAACGCCATCACCGAGCCGCACGAGTGGATGAACGTCTTCCAGGCGGTGTGCTCGTGGACCCAGTCGTTGACGCGCCTGTGAAAAGGTGCGTATAGCTCGCGGTAGGTCCGGGGAGAGATGAACGGGCCGGCCTGCATCCCGAAATCGGTGCCCGTCACGAACACGGCCGCCACGCGATCGCCGACCGCCTGGTAGATCTTGGCCAGGTTCGCCAGCGCGATCTCGCACTGGCGCTCGAACACCTCGTACACATAGTCGCGGCGGGTGACGGTGCTGACGTACCACTCCTCCACGTCGCGGATCCCTTTGGGACGCTTGAGCCACGGGGCAGGGACCAGCGCGATGTCGCCAAAGGCCGTGCCGCCAAAGTTGGCCAGGATCGCCTTGTCCGTCCCGGCGTACAACTGCCCGGCCTCGCGCCGAAAGTGGTCCAGCTCCTCGTCCGAAATCGGGCCGAACTCCTCCAGGTTGTCCTCCACGTGGAGGTCCCCATCGTCGATGGGCAGTTGGCGGACGATCGTGTCAAAGTACCAGCCGCCCCGGGGCATCCGGCCGCTGGGCGGGGCGGATCTGTCCCCGTCGGGGTACATCAGGATGTCCCCGTCCGGCTCGGGGTCGGTGTTGAACTCCTGCGGGACCAGCACCGGCGTGCCGTCGAACGTGGTCCACGGCCGCCAGCCCTCGTTCCTGAACCCAAACATCGTCCTGGTGCCGCCCAGCGGCACGACGTCGACTCCCAGCGCCTCGACGAGGTCGGGCCTGATCTCGCCCAGCATCTGGTACGGCTCGACCACCTGGACCGGGGTCCCGAGCGCGTCCAGACCCAGCGCCTGGCGCAACCGGTAGACGGTGCTCACGTGCATGCCGGTGACGACGCTTCCGCCCAGGTCGAGCGGGATGCGGTCCGGTTCCTCGTGATTCAAGGCCAGGTCCACGCGTTCCCGTGAGTTCATTTCGCCTGCTCCGCCTGCCGCTGCAGCTCGTACAGCTTGTTGATCGCATCCAGCGGCGTCATCGTCGACACGTCCAGCGCGCGCAGCGATGCCACCACCGGGTGCTCCTGCGCAAAGAGCACCGGCTGGTAGGACTCTTGCGGAGGGGTGCCGGGGCGGAAGTCGCCGCTCTCCAGTTGCTCCAAGAGCTCCTCGGCCCGGTGGAGGACCGGGCGGGGGACGCCCGCCAACTGGGCCACGTGGATGCCGTAGGACCGGTCGGCCCCGCCGGGCACGACCTTGTGCAGGAACACGACCCGATCCCCTTCCTCTAGGACCGCCAGGTTGTAGTTGCGCACCGCCGGCAGCCGCTCGGCCATCTCGGTCAGTTCGTGGTAGTGGGTGGCGAACAACGTCCGCGCCCGCCGCTCGGGGTGGTTGTGCAGGTACTCGACGACCGCCAAGGCGATGGACAGGCCGTCGTAGGTGCTCGTGCCCCGCCCGACCTCGTCGAGGATGAGCAGGCTGCGCGGCGTGGCGTGGTTGAGGATGTTGGCCGTCTCGACCATCTCGACCATGAAGGTGGACTGGCCCGCGGCGACCTCGTCCTGCGCGCCGATGCGGGTAAAGATGCGGTCGATGATGCCGATCCGCGCCCGGTCGGCGGGCACGAAACTGCCCATCTGCGCCATGAGCACGATGAGCGCGTTCTGCCGCAGGAACACGGATTTGCCGGCCATGTTCGGCCCGGTGATGACCAGGATGCGCTCGCCACCGTCCAGGCGCAGGTCGTTGGGCGTGAACGGCTCGTCCCGCAGCGCCCGCTCGACGACGGGGTGTCGCCCGGCGACGATCTCCAGCCCCTCGTCGTCGGCGAGCTCAGGCCGCACGTACCGGTCGCGCACGCCGACCTCGGCCAGCGCCGCGGCCACGTCCAGCCGCGCCAGCGCCCGCGCCGTCTTCAAGAGCGGACCCGCCCGCGCCCCCACCTGCTCGCAGACCTCCTTGAACAGCCGCGTCTCAACCTCGGCCTGTCGCTCCTCGGCGTTCAGGATCAGCGCCTCGTACTCCTTCAGCTCCGGCGTGATGAACCGCTCGGCGTTGACCAGCGTCTGCTTGCGGATGTAATCGTCGGGGACGGCGTTCAGGTTGGCCTTGGTGACCTCAATGTAGTAGCCAAAGACCTTGTTGTACCCCACCTTGAGGTTTCTGACGCCGGTGCGCTCCCGCTCCCGCGCCTCCAGGCTGGCGACCCATCCCTTGGCGTCCCGCGCCGCCGTGACGATAGCGTCCAGTTCGGCGGAGAAGCCGGGCCGGATGGTCCCACCAGCGGAGACGCTCGCGGGCGGGTCGTCGACGATGGCGGAACGGATGAGGGATGCGACGTCGTCGCAGGGGTCGAGGGAGGAAGTGAGGGAAGAGGGAAGAGAGGAAGAGGGGGAAGAAGGAAGAGAGGAAGCATCGCTATCTCCTGGCGTGCTTCCTGCTTCCCTGCTTCCTGCTTCCTGGCTTCCTATCCTCCTCGTCGCCTCCAACGCCTTCCGGATGCCCACCAAGTCGCGCGGCGTGGCCACGCCCGCCAGCACCCGGTTGGCGAGCCGTTCCAGGTCGGGTGTGCCCTTGAGGCCCTCGCGCATCCGGCCACGGAGGATGGTGTCGTCGTAGAATGCCTGCACCTCGTCCAGCCGGGCCTCCAGTTGCGCGCGGTCGAGCAAGGGTTGGGCCAGCCGCGCCCGCAGCAGCCGCCCGCCCATCGGCGTCAGCGCCAGGTCGAGGACGCCCAGGAGCGAGCCGCGGACCTTGCGCTCGCGGATCGTCTCGGTCAGCTCCAGGTTGCGGCGCGTCGCGGCGTCAAGCGTCATAAAGCGCGCGGTCGAGTAGGTGCTGAGGCCCACGACCTGCGCCAGCGCCCCCTTCTGGGTCTCGCGCAGGTAGTGGACGATCGCGCCGGCGGCCCGGATCGCCAGCGGTTTACCCGCGCAGCCAAAGCCGTCCAGCGTCGCCACGCCGAAATGGTCGAGCAGCGCCTGGCGGGCCGCGCCGAGCTCGAAGCGGTAGGCGGGGAGAGGGGTGAGGTGGATGGCGGCGGATAGAGATTGGAGATTGGAGACTGGAGATTGGAGATTAGAGATTGGAGATGGCTCCCCCGCCTCTTCGGGCACCAGGCATTCGCGGGGCTGCAGGCGGGCCAGTTCCTGCTCTATCTCGCCAGCGTCTAACTGGGCGGTGGCGAACTCGCCGGTCGTGATGTCGGCGTAGGCCAGGCCGGCGCGCCCTGCCCTGAGCGGAGTCGAAGGGTCTTCTTCGACGACGACGGCCACCAGGTAGTTGGGGCGCTTCTCGTCCAGGAGCGTTGGCTCGACGACGGTGCCGGGCGTGACGACGCGCGTCACCTCGCGGGCGACGAGCCCCTGGCCGGTGACCTCGCCCACCTGCTCGGCGATGGCGACGCGGTAGCCCTTCTCGATCAGGCGGGCGATGTACCCCTCGACGGCGTGGTAGGGGACGCCCGCCATCGGCACGCGCACCCCCTTGGCGACCGGGCGCGAGGTCAGGACCAGGTCGAGCTCGCGGGCGGCGATCTCGGCGTCCTCGTCGAACGTCTCGTAAAAATCGCCCAGCCGGAAGAAAACGACCGCGTCCGGGTGCTGGGCCTTGATCTGGAGATACTGTTGGCGTACGGGGGTTACTTTGGGCATAGACTCTCCCAGAACCACATATGTGGCGCTCACTACCGCAACTCGCTCAGCGACCGTACAGGCGAGTGGTAACCCAGAGCGATCATCTGCTGCAAAGCCTCGTCCGCTTCCTCAGGGGAGATGCGGCTGTCTTCCACCAGTGCCTTGAGCAAACCTATCGTTCCAGAGAGGGGCACGCCCAGTCGTCGTGCTTCACGTCGGGCCACCCGGTCATCCGTCAAGAAGGCGTAGCCCCGGCTGCGCGCCAGGGCCAAACAAGTCGCCTCGCCCACGTCCAGCGGAGGCGTCAACTCACTGCTAGTCTCCCGTTCCACATCGGTCAACGACAAGACGGTCAGCCAGGACCAGTCAATCTCCGGAATGCGCCCCAGTCGAACACCGATCTGCAACTCGGCCCACGCCTCCTCGGACGTGACCAGCAAGCCAGGCCATACATCACGCACCCAATCGGTGCGTCCAACCAGCGCAAAATTGGACATCACCGTGTTGTCAAGCACCAGGCGCATTCTAGGCCCCGCTCTCTGCTTTCCGCTTCCAGGCCCGCAGCGCATCTATCTCCGCCTGGGCGTCAGCCTTGTCGGTGGGACCTAAACGCAGGGGAATACCCTTCTCTATGAAACGCTCACGCAACTCCAGCGGATGCAGATCCAACAAGGACGCCGCTCGCGCCATGCTGATTTCCTCATCCAGGTAAGCGCTGACCACAACCAACCAGCGCAACTCCTCATCCTCGTCGAGCAGACGTTGCAGTGCTCTCTGTACCAGGAATGGTTGTGAGCGTTGCAGCTTGATCAACTGCTCTAACGGCCAGCCTTCGGCCATCGCTGCGGATGACATATATCACCTCCACATTGCATCCTACGCCTTACGGTTCAGCAGCAATTCCCGTTTTGGCATTATCGTCACGTGGTATAGCTTTGTAGTGGCGACTTCAGTCGCTGGTTCCGCAGAAAGAACGACTGAAGTCGTTACTACGAACTCCATAACGGGAATTGCTGACGGTTTGGTAGTATAGCGCATCATACGGATCAGTCAACGTACGTGGTCCTGCGCTTGCGCCGAGCTCGTGATCTGCCTCGCCACGGCGCGCATAGCCCGCATGGGAATACGCTGGTGCTCGTTAACGTGGGACACTTGGGTTGTTTCCACCGTCCAAACTCCTCCTGGGGGTGAACGCGCAAACTGCGCTCCCCACCCATCACGCATCACGTTTTACGCATTACGCATTACGTATTACGCATCACGCATCACGCCTCCCCAAGTATATCCCATCGCGGCGCGCTTGACAAGCAACCCAGCCGACGTATACTTGGCCGGGTATGGCCGACAAAGTCGAGTGGGACGAATTGTGGTTGGAAGAGCCCGGCGAGCCCGAGGCGGAGACGCCAGGGGGGCGAGAGAGTGCACTACAGCGATTCTGGCGTCGCGTCGCACGCGCCTGGCGCTGGGTGCGCAGGCCCAACGAGGTCGGGCAGCCGGTCACGCTGCAACCGCGCGGCGTGCGCCTGCTCGTCCTCCTGATCCTGGGGAACCTGCTCGTACTCGTGCTGCTGACCGTCGCGCTGTACCGGGCGATCACGACGCCGGCGGTCGTCGAATCGCCACTACCCCGGCCGACGATCGTCAGCGCGAACCCAGGACCCTCCCCCACGCCCGGCCCCACGCCGACCCCGTTCGGCAGCGGAGGGGCCATCGCCTTTGCGCTGCGTCGCAACGGCAACGCCGACGTCTACGCGCTCAACCAGGCCGACCGGCGACTGGTGCGGCTGACCTACGACCCGGCCGAGGACCGCGACCCGGACTGGTCCCCCGACGGCAACTATGTCGCGTTCGCCTCGAACCGCGCGCACAACTGGGACATCTACCTGCTCGACCTGCTCAGCGGCGCGCTGATCCGCCTGACGCACGATCCCGGGTTCGACGGCAACCCCAGTTGGTCACCCGATGGCCAGTGGCTGGCCTTCGAGTCCTACCGCCGGGGGAACCTGGACATCTACGTCATGAGCACGACCGGGCAGCAACTGCGGCGCATCACGACCGATCCCGCACCCAACTACGGGCCGGCCTGGTCGCCCGACAGTCGCGCCATCGCCTACGCCACGTTCCGTGACGGCAACAAGGACATTTACCTGCATCTCCTCGACGGAGATCGCGAGATCATCAACGTCACCAACAGCCCCGACCTGGACGAGGACGACCCCGCCTGGTCGCCCGATGGCACCCGACTGGCCTACGTCAGCGGGCCGCGTGGCAACCCCTCGATCCAGGTCACGGCCTTCGATTGGGACGCGCTGGCGGCCGACCAGGCCCAGACCGAGCTGTTCGGCGCGGGCACCTCCCCGGCCTGGGCCCCCGACGGGCAAAGCCTGATCTACACGTACGTGCGGGGCGGACGCAGTTACCTGGTCGCGGCCAGCGTGACAAGCTGGGCCCTGTTCCACGAAGTCTACAGCACCGGCGGGCCACTCGATGGACTGGCGTGGACGGATCTGCCGCTTCCTCCCCGCGTCGTCGCCCGGGCCGAGGCCGACGTGCCGGCGGAGGAGCCCCCCTTCTACGTCGAGTTGGTGCAACCGACCCCGAAAGCCGGTCCGCCCTATGAATCGGTCCCGCTCCCCAACGTCCACGACGGCGAGGAACCGTTCCTCTCCGACCGGGTGAACGAGAGTTTCAACGCGCTGCGCCAGCGCGTGATCGAGGAGGCGGGATGGGACTACCTGGGCCACCTGGGCAGTTCCTGGCGGCCGATCACGTACACGCCGCCCTCCGGCCACTCGCGCATGAGCTGGCACGTCTGTGGCAGAGCGATCGGGCTGGACCAGGAACCCTACGAGGCGAATCGGCCGCAGGTTGAACTGGTGCGGGATGACGTGGGCAACGTCACCTACTGGCGCGTCTTTATCCGGGCCGCCGAGCAGGATGGGAGCATGGGTGAACCCCTGCGCGAAGCAGTGTGGGACCTGAACGCGCGGGAGCAGAACGGGCGCGCGATGGTGGAGGGCGGCGCGCCCAAGGAGGGCATCCCGCCCGGCTACTATGTGGACTTGACGACGGTCGCCAGTGACTATGGCTGGGAGCGGTTGCCGGCGCTGTGGCGATGGCGCTACTTTTGGGCGGACATCCGCTGGTGGGAGTTCCAAAAGACCGACGGTCTGACCTGGTGGGAGTGTATGTTAGAGGTGTTCGAGCCAAAGGTGATCGAGGCCACCTTTGGGCCGATCCCCGGATACGAGGACGAATGACGAAAACCGAGATGCCTTCACGCATCGTCATCCTGACCGGCGAGCGCGGCGTCGGCAAGAGCACCGTCTGCCACAAGACCGTCGGCCTGGCGCAGGCCAGGCAATACACCTGCGGCGGGGTCCTCACCTTGAGCCATTCCAACGGTGGACGGGACGTGCTGGACGTGCGCAGCGGCGACGTGCGCCGGCTGACGCTCGAACCTGACGCGGGCGAGGGCGTGTTCCACGAGGGCGTGATCCAGGGCCGTTTCCGCTTCGACCCGGCAGTGCTGGCATGGGGGAACGACGTGTTGAGCCGTGCTGCGCCCTGCCACCTGCTCGTGGTGGATGAACTGGGGCCGCTGGAAATGGAACGCGGACGGGGCTGGGTGAAAGCGTTCGACGTACTGGAGGACACCGACTTTACGCTGGCGCTCGTCGTCGTCCGGCCCGAGTTACTGGTACGGGTACAGCTCAGACTGCCCACCAGCGCGACGACCGTGTTTACCGTGACGGGCTGTAACCGGGATGGATTGCCCGAGGTACTCCTGAAGGTGCTGGAAAGCACGGCCGGCTAGCCGCCGGAGTCCTCCTCCAGGTGAGTCAGCCCCTCCTGTAGCACCCGCAGCGACAGCAGCGCGCACTTGGCCCGCACTGGCCCCAGCGTGATGCCCAACATCTCGAACACGCCCGCGTCCTGCAGCGCCTCCAGTTCCTCCACGGTCTTGCCCAAGATCTCCTCGGTCAACATCGAGGCCGACGCCATGCTGACCACACAGCCGTGCCCGCTGAACCGCGCCTCGCTCACCCGCCCATCCTTCAACTGGACGTCGATCCGCACCACGTCGCCGCAGACGGGGTTATCCAACTCGTACGAGACGTCCGCGTCGGCCAGCGTCCCCTGGTTGCGTGGATGGCGATAATGATCGAGGATGTGCTCACGATACAGTTTGTTCACTTGACCTCTCCAAGACCAGACTCCGACCACCCTTGCGAAGGTTGTGGATAGCGCCAGCAGAGTCGCGCCCCCCTGCGAGCAAAATCGCCCTCGGCCCGGAATCTGCTGCCTATCACCCTTGCGAAGGTTACGGATAGCGCCAGCAGAGTTGCGCCCCCCTGCAAGCAAAATCGCCCTCGACCCGGAATCTGCTGCCTAACCTTCGCAAGGGTTGCCCGGACTCACGCTCCCAGCCAATCCTGTGCCTTCTGGACCCCCGCCACGAGCCGATCCACCTCCTCGCGGGTGTTGTAGAGGTAGAAACTGGCCCGTGCCGTGCCCCTCAATCCAAACCGCTCGTGAAGCGGCTGCGCGCAGTGGAGGCCGGCGCGGATGGCGACGCCCTCCAGATCGAGCACGTGAGCCAGGTCGTGCGGATGGATGGACTCAGCCGACGACTGCGACCAGGTCGACCGGGTCGCAGTCGTCGACCGGGTCGCAGTCACCGTGAAGGCGACCACGCCACTCCGCTCGGCGGTCGACGGCGGCCCGATCACGCGCACCCCTGGCACCCCGGCCAGGCGCTCCAACGCGTAGGCGGCCAGTTCCCGCTCGTGCGCCCATACGGCCTCCATCCCCACCGCGCTCAGGTAGTCGACCGCCGCGCCCAGCCCCACCGCCTCGGCGATGGCTGGCGTGCCGGCCTCGAACTTCCAGGGCAGGTCGTTCCAGGTCGCATCCGTACACCCCACGTGCCGGATCATCCCGCCGCCGGTGAGAAACGGCGGCATCGCCTCGAGCAGCTCCGGGCGGCCGTATAGCACGCCGGCCCCCGTCGGCCCACACATCTTGTGGCCGGAAAAAGCCAGAAAATCGCAGTCCAGTGCCCCGACGTCCACCGGCAGGTGGGGCACACTCTGGGCCGCGTCGATCAGCGCCCGCGCGCCAGCGGCGTGCGCCCGGGCGACGATCTCCTGCGCCGGGTTCACGGTGCCCAGCACGTTGGAGACGTGCGTAAACGCGACCAACTTGACCGGGCCCTCCAGCAGCCGGTCGAGCGATTCCAGGTCGAGGCGCCCCTCGTCGGTCACGGCGACGGTGGACAGCTCGGCCCCGGCCTCCTGGGCGAGCACCTGCCAGGGCACCAGGTTGCTGTGGTGCTCCATCCCGGTGACGACGATGCGATCGCCTGGCCCCACGTTGGCCCGACCCCACGCGTAGGCCACCAGGTTGATCGCCTCCGTCGTGTTCCGGCAAAAAATCACGCCCCGGCGGTCCGGCGCGCGGATGAACGCGGCGACCTTGTCCCGCGCCTCCTCGTAGGCGGCGGTCGCCTCTTCGCTCAGCGTGTGCACCCCCCGGTGGATGTTCGCGTAGTGGGCGCGGTAGAACTCGTCCAGCGCAGCGATCACCGCCCGCGGCCGCTGGGACGAGGCCGCGTTGTCGAGGTAGGCCAGCGGCTTGCCGTGCACCTCTCGCGCCAGGATGGGAAAATCGGCCCGTAGCGCGATGGGATCAAGCCTCGCCTGGGTGCTCAAACTCCACCTCCGTTTCCAGCATCCAAGGAAGGTGCCGCCACCTCAGCGCATCCCTTGTTGTCCTGGCATCCGCGTTCTCCCCCCGACCGACGGCGCTGCCAGGCAGCCCAGCCGACGAGCAGCCACGCCAGCACCGTGACGGTCGCGCCGGCGACCAGCGAGGCAGGCCAGAAGGAAAACGTGACCCGATGCGTCCCGGCAGGCACGCAGACGGCGCGCAACGTGTAGTCGGCACGCACCACCGGCACGCGCTCTCCGTCCACGAAAGCGCGCCACCCTGGATAGGCCACCTCGCTGAGAACCAGGACGCCGTCCGCAGCCGCCGTGACGGCGAGTGTCATGGTGTTGTTTCCACGGCCCACGACCCGCACGGTTTCTTCCCCAGTCGGCGGGCCGAGGGGACAGGGCAGCGTCCGTTCGACCAGCGCCACGCGCCGGGGGTCAAACGCGGGGTCGTTGAGCCGCGCCAACAGCGCGTCCTCGGCCTCCTGCACCTCGAACTGATGCACGAGCCAGGCCGCAGGAAAAGCCCCTGGCCGTTCGTAGACCCACACCCCGCCTCGCTCCTCGACCAGACGGGGCGACGCCGGGTCGTCCGGAAAGCTCATCTCCTGCCCCGTGACGAGATAGCGCGCCCGGAGCAGGTCGTACGCCCGGGCCTGGGGGTCCGCCACGTAAGTGGTGAACCGCTTGTACCGCCCGATCCCCATCGGATCGTAGGAAAAGACGCTCTCCAGTCCCAGCGGTATCCCCAAGTTCTGCTCAAAGACGTTCAGGCCCCAGGGCAGGATACGCCCATCCGTATCGACGGCCACCGCGTTCGCCACGTGCTTCCAGAAGCCGCTCTCCGGCACCTGCACCGCGTGGAACAGGGGGCGGCCATAGCTCCACAGATCCAGCAGCACCAGCCCGATGGCCAACACAGCGCCCTGCGCACCCGTGAACCGCCCTTTCTGCCAGCCCGCAAGCAATGCCACCGCCAGCAAAAAGAAGAGCAGGAACAACGCCGTGTAGTTGGCGGCGTGCCAGAGACGGCCCACCTCCGGGTTGCTGTCCCGCTGCAGCGTGAACAGGATGAACCCCGTCAGGACGACGACCGCGGCGACCGTGCCCACGATCCAACCGGCGGTCTTCCAATGCTCGCCCTGGAGCACCTCCGTGGGTCGCCGTTCCAGCCAGGTGACGAGCAGCCCTCCCAGCGTCGCGACGGCGAAGGTGAACAGGAACCCGGCGCGCGCCGGCGCCCGGGTTGCGCGGAACAGCGGGATCAGCGTGGTGGCCAGGCGATGGGCGACGCCGAACGGCCCGAGCGCGAGCAACAGCCCCGCTACACCGAGCGCAAGCAACCAGGGCGTGAGCCGGTGGCGCAGGCGCCCCCCTGCCACCAGCGCCAGGATCAGCGGCAGGACACCCACGTAAAAGATCAGCTCCACGTAGATACCGTCGCCCCAGTAGCCCGTGTTGACCAGGTCGCCGAAAAAGTTCGGGACGAGCAATGTGAGCAGGTAGCCGGGAGGCCAGGCGTATTGGGAGGCGAACCCATACGTGGCACGCTCACGCGTGGAGAGGCTCAGGAACTGGAACGTGGGGATCAGTTGCACGGCGGCGAGCGCAAGTCCAACCATACCCATGCCAAAGACCGGGATGAGTGCCTTGACAAAACTGGAGAACGTGCGGTGGCCGTCTGCCCAGGCCGTGTAGAGCGCGTAGGCGGCCAGCACCACCCCCACGTAGAAGAACGTGGCCGTATGCCCGGCCAGGAGCGAGAGCCCCACGGGCACGCCACCCAGGACGGCCCACCACCAGCGCCGCCGGGTCCCCGCCCTGGGCGACATCCCCGCCCAGGGCGACGTC
>DATKTN010000112.1:0-4890 GCA_035531135.1 Anaerolineae bacterium | reverse complement strand
AGCGCCATCCTCGATTTTCAAGCTGGGCGAGGGGTCGAGAGGGCTACCCATCGCGACCAGGCCCACCTCGAGCCAGGGCTTGATGAACGTCTCGCGATTGACGGGACGGTCGGCAAGTTTCTCAAACCGTTTTGAACGCATTCTCCTACCTTTCTGAGATTCTACTCGATTGCACCAGCGCCAACACCAGGAAGAAAGTCAGCGCCAGGTCAGGGAAGAACAACGTGTTATCCACCAGGCCGTGGGCCAGCAGAGCCGCCATGGTCCCCACGAGGCCGAGGCGAAGATCCTCACCCTCCCCCCAGCCCGCTCCCTCTCCCAACCCTTGGGAGAGAGAGGGGGTGCCGCCACAGGCAGCGGGGGAGGGTGAGAGGCGCACTGCGCGCCAAAACGCCACCTGCACCGCCACCCCAGCCAGCAGCCCTAGCAGCCCCAGCCGCGTCCAGTGATCGAGGTAAACGCTGTGCGGATGCTCCAGGTTGAACTCTTGCCAGGCGGAAGGAAGGACGTAGCGAGTGCGGTAAGCAGCCGGGAAGTTGCCCGGCCCGACGCCGAACCAGGGATGCTCGCGGATCATCGCCAGGCTGCTGTGCCACAGCTCCAGCCGAAAGAAGGTGCTGCCTTCCTGCAGGTCGAACATCGAGGCGAAGCGCGGCAGGCGCAGGAGCGGGATCAGCGCGAGCGCGCCGACGAGGACGAGCGCCAGCGCCAGCCACCGGGTGCGTCCTCCGGCCCACCAGCCCATCACCAGGATCGCCGCCGGCAGCCCCAGCAGCAGCGCCCCCCGCGAGAAACTGAGCCCCAGCGCCAGCGTCACCAGCACCAACGCCAGCGCGTAGACCGCCCGGCGGCGGTCCCGCGTCCCGCACAGCGCGACGGCGACCAGGAGCGGCCACACCCGCCCCAGGTACAGCCCGACGTTGTTGGGCGAGTAGTAGACGCTCTGCAGGCGCGGCAGCCCTCCCTCGGCGACGACGAGGTTGCGCCCCAGCGCGTACTGCACCAGGCCGACGAGCGCCACCCCGACGGCCCCCAGAACCCAGCTATCCACGATCCGCCGCCAGGCGCGCCCGTCCAGGCGGGCCAGCCGCAGCAGCGCGTAGTAGAGCGCCGGGAGCAGAAAGACGGCCCGCAGCTCAAAGAGCGCCGCCCACCGGTCTGCGGCGGCCACCCCAGCCACGACCGCCGCCACCATCAACAACAGCACCGCGAGATCGAGAAGTGTGAAAGCTGCCTCCTGCCTCCTGCTTCCTGCCCCTTGTCCCCTCCGCACCAGGACCCCCACCCCACACACCGCCACCAGCACCTCTGGCAGGCTCAGCGCTCGATACAGCATATCGCCGGGGTGCAGGTAGAACGGCGCGCTAAACGCGACCAGCGCCAGCCCCAGGTCGAGCCGCAGTGTAAAGAGCGAGGCCAACACAGGCAACGCCAGCAGGCTGACGACGAACCACGGGCTGCTCAAGTTCCGTCCCCAACTGGCCCCGGCGGCGGCCCAGAGCAGGCCGACCAGCACCACAACCAACGCCACCTGCGCCCATTCGGGCCAGCCCAGGAACCAGCGTCCCAGCGCGGCCCAGGCTACCCGCCGCGCGTCTCGGACCAGCAGCGCCACCAACGCCAGCCCCGCCGCGGCCAGCCCAGCCAGTTTCCAGGCGTAGCCGTCGTGGACCGGCCCCGGGCCGACGCACCAATCGACCAGCGCCCACTGGCCCTGCCCGCCCTCGGCCACGACCTCGACGGTGTGGAGGCCGGGGGGAAGGCCGCTCGCCAGGGGAACGGTGGCGACGGCACGGACGCTATCGTAGAGGACGACGTAGGCGCGGCCCGCCCTGTCCCGAGGCAGCGCGTCCGCCGGCCTGCCGTCCACCTTCACGTAGAGGAAGGCCCGGTACGGCCCTCGCCTCACCGTCAGCGCGACGGCGGGCCCCTCGAAACGGAAGGTGGCCCGGTCTCTGTCAGATCCGACGTCAGCGCCCAGCGGCCCCACGCGCCAGCCTCCTTCGTAGGTCGCCCACGGGTTGAGCGCCGGATAGCCGCCGACGGGAGCGGCGTCAGGGAGCGCGGCCGCCCAGGCGGCCACCGCGTCGTAGGCCGGGCGAGGAGTGGCGTCGGGCCCCACCAGCGCAAAGCCCCAGCGCGGGTCGTCGGGGGCAGCGTCGGGCTGAAACTGGTCCAGGATCAGCGCGCCGGCCCAGGGCCACTCGGCCCGCGCTCGCTCCAGCGCCACGACGGTGCGCGAGGCCTGGGTCCGTTCGTCGGTCTGGCCCCAGATGGAGGGCGCGCCCGTCCAGCCCGGCGGCAGCGCGTTCCATCCCCAGTGGCTGGCCCAGACCGCCTTGTTCGCGTCGCCGTGCCTGACCATCACCTCCCGCAGCAGGAGCAACCGCGAAAAGTTCAGCACCGCCTCATCGGCGCGGCGGTCGTCGGGGCCGGTGTCGAAGCCGTAGGGCTTGCCGGCGACGACGTCAAAGTGGGGGGCAGCCCCCGCCTGGTAGAGTTGCTCCAGGTAGCGCACGTCGCTCAGGTTCTGGGAGCCAGTCTCGACGGTGGGGGCCAGGCCGGCCAGGAGGATCCGGGCAGATGGATCGGCGTCGCGGACCGCGCGCGCGGTGCGGGCCAGGAGGTCGGCGTAGGCGGGCGGGTTGACGGGGCCACCGCCCCAGTGGTCGGCCAGGTTCGGCTCGTCCCAGACCTGATAGTCGTCGACCTGCGCGCCGTAGCGAGCGGCAAAGGCCCCGGCAAAGGCAGCGAAGCCATCGGGATCAGCAGGAGGCACAGGAGGGTTATCGTCGAGGACGGCCACCAGCCGCAATTCGGGGTGACGGGCCAGCGCGACCAGGATGCGGTCAGGGATCGTCCAGTCGAAGCGGCCCGGCTGCGGTTCGATCTGGCTCCAATAGAAGGACTGGCGCACCCAGGCAAAGCCGCCCTCGGCGATGCGGTCCAGCGCGGCCTCGATATCCTCGTCGTCGTACTGTTCCAACGCGACGTTGACGCCGAGGATGGGTACGTCGGCCCCGGCGACGGGTACGGGGAAACCATCGGGGAGGCCCCGGGTGCAGGTCCGGTGGGCCACGACGACGGACTGCACGGTCAACGCGACGACAAGTAGCCCAGCCAGCCACAGGATCGGGCGCAGCATGCGAAGCCGCGGGTCAGGCATCTAACCCGCTCCCCGATGCAGTTGGGTCACGGTCCCCAGCATGTCCAATGTCGCGCCGATGTGGCCGACCAGCGCCATCCGTGCGCATCGCCGGGCGAACTGGATCGTAACCAATGGGCTTGACCAGGACAGAGAAATCATCCTTGAGCGTCCTTGCTATCCATTGTTGAGATATCTCCTGGCGATTATCCTGTTGGCTGCGTGCCTGTGAGGAACGCCACTGGACATACAATCAAAGATTTCCTCGGTGCAGTAAAGAATCTCCCAGTCCCAGAAATAGCTCATCAACTCTCCAGATGTGTAGGGGAAAGCGGCCTCCTCGGCGTCCGGCGCTCTCGCAATAAACGGCTTTCTCACGAATACGGAAAGCGCGTTGATGCCACCAGGCGAAGTACACTTTTTGTAGTTCTGGAAACGTCGACTTCTCCCTTCAAGTGGCAGATAATGCAGGGTTCCCGTCGAAAAGATGACGTCGTAGGTATCTGCAAGCTCATAGTTTACAATGTCAGCGTGGATCAGTTCGACGTGGACTCTAGCTTCCTCAGCATACCTTCTCATCTTCTCCAGGCCAGGTAGAGACGCATCGAGGCCGACGACCTCAAAGCCGTGTTTAGCAAAATGGACGGCGTTTCTTCCCTCGCCACACCCCAGGTCCAGCAGCCTGGGGCGAAAGTCTGGGCGGGGCCGAACGAGCTCCATGACCCTACCGCACATGGCAGAAGGTTTCTTTCCCCAATAGTACTCCTGGGCCGCGTACCTTTGATCGTAAGGATTGTCCTTCTTCGTCATCGCCCTTCCTTAAATGACAGGCCCTTGCAGAACACCGACTGTGTTTTGATGCAACTGTAGCCAACCTTTTCGTAGAAAACGTGAGCGCCCTTGCAAACGACGTTAGAACGCACACGAACTGTCCAACACCCCTGCCCACGGGCCCATCGCTCCACATGGCACATCAGGAGGCGTCCAACTCCACGCCGACGATGACCGTCGTCTACGATCAGCCCTCCCACTTCCGCGTATGGATCGGTCTCCACCAGGTGACAAACGTAGGCATGAGCCCAACCAATCACGTGTCCGCCCGAAAGTTTAGCGACATAGAAAGCGTGGTGTTCATCCTGCTGAATCCGTTCGAGACGTCGTTGCACCTCTTCCTGGGATGCGGGATAGCCCAATTGCTGGCAGAGTGCGGCAATACGATCGGCATCTCCTACACTCGCCAGTCGAACAGTAACCTGCTCGCTGTCGTCAGTCCCTGCGGTCATCGCGCCCCTCCGCCTATGCTCCTCCGATCCCCCCGATTATATCCTACCGGCCCCGCTCACACAAACAAAGGCGCCCGCCCCCAACATGGACCGGGGAGCCCTGACGTGAACGGCGGTCAAGTGGCTCGAACGCCTGTGTCAAGCCATTTGCCAATTCGCCGCTTTTGTGCTAACGTAAGGCAGAATCACAAGACGCACGTGAAATCTGGAGGACGACAGGCGTCCGGCGCGTGGCAATGAGCGACCGCGTAACGGTTCACGCAAACCGCAACACGCATCACGTTTCACGCCGAGTCAGGCAACCAGCCGGGGCGCAGGGTTGACGCCCTCTCCCGGTTTTCACGTGCGTCTTCTATCTTTGGACCAAGGAGGTCATTCATGCCTGTCAAACTTCCGTGGCTCAAGGGGGTCTTTCCGGCGCTCGTCACCCCCTTCGTGAAAAAGACGGAAGAGGTCGACGAG
>DATKTN010000111.1:0-2770 GCA_035531135.1 Anaerolineae bacterium | reverse complement strand
TTCGTCGACGGCGGCGACCGGGGGGACGAATACAACTACTGCCAGCCCGAGCACGACCACCTGGTGGACCGTCCTGCCACGCCGCCCACCATCCAGTTGCTGGCGGCCGACGAGGTCGGGGCGACGCTGGAGATCGCGGCGACCTATCCGGTGCCCATCTCCCTGGCCTCAGACGACCGCGCCCGCCGCAGCGACGAGACGGTCCCGCTGCACGCCGTCACACGCGTGACGCTTATCCCAGGCGTGCGCCGCGTAGACTTGCAGACAACGGTCGAGAACCGTGCTCGCGACCATCGCCTGCGCGTCCATTTCCCCACCGGCCTGAGCGTGGACGCCGCCCGCGCCGACGGGCACTTGCACGTCGTCGAGCGACCGTTGGACCTGCCGACCGGGACCGATGACTGGGCCGAGCAGCCGGTACCCACCCATCCCCAGCGGGCCTTCGTGGACGTGACGGATGGGGAGCAGGGGGTGATGCTGGCGAACCGGGGCCTGCCGGAGTACGAGGTGCTGCGGGGCAAGGATGGGGCCGAGATCGCGCTGACCCTCCTGCGCTGTGTGGGCTGGCTGTCTCGCGACGACATGCACTGTCGCCCGAGCCACGCCGGGCCAGGGGAAGCCACCCCCGAGGCCCAGTGCCTCGGCCAGCACACGTTCCGCTACAGCCTCATTCCCCACCCCGGTGACTATTGCCAGGCCCACGCGCTGGCATACGGGTTCCAGACCGACCTGCGCGCGCTCGCCACCGACGCTCACGCTGCACCATCCGCCCGGGGCGAAGCCAAAGGGCTGCCGGCCCGGCTCAGCTTTGTCACGGTGGCGCCCTCCACGCTGGAGGTCAGCGCGGTCAAGGAACCGGAGGACGGGCGGGGGCTCATCGTCCGCTGCTGGAACGTGGGCGCCAACCTGGTGGAGGGCACCATCCAGTTGTGGCGGCCCTTCCGCCGGGTGCTGCGGGTCAACCTGGCGGAGGAAGGGGACGTTGAACTGGCCTGCGACGCCGACGCCGTGACGCTGCCCGTGCGCGGGCGAGAGGTCGTTACCGTGAAGTTCGAATTCTGACGACTCGTTGACGAGAGCACACAACCGTGTTAGAATCGGCAGTGTAACCCAATCTTGGCGCGACTGCTTCCACAGTCTAGAGCTGGCTTTTGCAGATGAAACTCGTCATCCAGATCCCCTGCTATAACGAGGAGGCCACCCTCCCCCAGACGGTGCAAGACCTGCCCCGGGCGCTGCCGGGTGTGGACGAGATCGAATACCTGGTGGTGGACGACGGCAGCGATGACCGCACGGTCGGGATAGCACGGGAGTTGGGAGTACACCATATCGTCCAGTTGAAGCAAAACCGCGGGCTGGCCCACGCGTTCGTGACCGGGTTGGAGGCGGCCCTCCGGGCCGGCGCCGACGTGATCGTCAACACCGACGCCGACAACCAGTACCAGGGGGAGGAAATTGGTCGGCTGATCCAGCCGATCCTGGATGGGCAGGCCGACATCGTCGTCGGCGACCGGGGGGTGGCGGCGTTGGAGCACTTCTCGCCGCTCAAACGATTGCTGCAGCGCTGGGGAAGCTGGGTCGTGGAGCGGGCGGCCGGCATCCCAATCCCGGATGCCACCAGCGGGTTTCGGGCCTTCACCCGCGAGGCAGCGCTCCGGCTCACCGTCCTCAGCGACTATACCTACACGCTGGAGACGCTCATCCAGGCCGGCGCTCGTCGTATGGCGGTCGTGTACGTCCCGATACGCACCAATCCCCAGACCCGCCAATCGCGCCTCATGCGCAGCATTCCTTCCTTCCTGGCCCTCTCCATCGTCACCATCGTGCGCTTCTACACCATGTACCGCCCGCTGCGGGTGTTCACGATGATCGGTGGGACGTTCATCGCTGGCGGCGTACTGATAAGCTTGCGCTTTCTGTATTTTTTCCTGCGAGGAGCGGGGACCGGAAAGGTCCAGTCGTTGATCCTGGCGGCCATCCTGACCATCGTCGGCTTCCAGGTCTGTCTCATCGGCCTGATGGCCGACCTGGTGCGGCTGAACCGCAAGATGGTGGAGGAGGCGCTGTACCGGGTGCGGCGGATGGAGCTGAACGCCGGTGAAAGAGAGGCTTCCGGGCAGTGAGTCGCCTTTGGAATAGGCACCTTTGGTGGCAATCGTCCTTAATTGATCGCCGCTGGCTCACCTCACCGCTGCACTTGGTAGGATACAATGGCGTCATCAAGGCCGGTGTGGGCGTAAGAGACATTGGGTGAAGCTACATTTGGTAAAGTCGGTATATCTCTTTCAGGGCAGTATGGTCCAATATGTAGCGCTAACTACCGAGTACTCGAGATGCATAAGCGTGTGCCGAAGCAATCCTCACGGGAAGTGGGCATGATATGAAGCCCAGCGTGCTATTCATCTCTGGGCGTGAGGTAGACTATATACGCAACCGAGTCGTACTCAATGCCCTGCGAACGCACTTTGACGTCATCATGCGCACCGCCAGCGCTCACACCACCATGGCTCGTACCATTGCCGGATTGGCTCGATTCATTACTCATACCCCGGAATACGATGTCTGCTTTGTAGGTTTCTACGGCCAGCTTCTTGCTGTTGCCCTATCAGTCCTGCAACGCAAACCCATCGTCCTTGATGCCTATGTCTCTACCTACGATACCCTCTGCGAGGACCGCCGCCGTTTCTCTCCTCGCTCGCCGATCGGGCATCTGGCTCGCTGGCTTGATCGCCGCAGTTGCCAGGTAGCCACTCGTGTCATTACCGACACG
>DATKTN010000110.1:0-2439 GCA_035531135.1 Anaerolineae bacterium | reverse complement strand
CGCTCTCCACGACAGTTCCCCCATCACGGCTCGACCAACGCGCCATCGGCGGCGTCCACCACGACGGTAAAGGCCGTCTCGGTGCCAGCCACCGATCCAACCACAGTCCAGACCGGATGCCCAACTCCCCCATCCGGCACGCGCAACTGCATCGCCACGTCAACGTCCGGGCGCCGGGCCACCAGCGTCTTCCCTCCCTGGCTCCACCACGCCTGCAGCGCCTGGTTGCTATCCACACGCCACTCCCCGGTGGAGAACGTGGGCACCGCGTAGGGGCTCACGCTCTCGCGCACCATCCGCGCTCTCCCGTCAGCCACTGTAATGAGCGCCAACCGCTGCGCGGCGGGCGAGAAAAACTGGAAAGCCCACTCGACCTGCCCTCCCGCCTGCATCCCCACTGCCGGCCGGTACCCGGAGACCACAGCCAGACGCGCATCCTCCTGCCATTGCCCGGCCAGCCCGGCCGCCGGAGCGAACGCCTGCCGGGCGGTAACCTGGTCATCGGCCACACCGGATGCCGGAGCCGGCACGGCCGGCCCGACCAACCGGTCGTAGACCACCACCCCCACCACCACGACCATCAGGACGAGGCTCAGGCTCAGAAACCACAGCCAGCGACTCGAACCTTCAGCCATCGCACTCGTACGCTCCATCAAGCATCTACTTCCCCATCATCCACACCGGGCAATTCGCCGGACCTAATAGGCCCTCATCACCACCGGCAGGTGGACGTGTTCGTAGCGGTCCTCCTCATTGCTGTCGTAGTAAACGTCCCAGTTGCTCGTGTCCGGCTTCCTCACATAGGCGACGTGGAGATGCTGCTCGCCGCCAGGCTCCGGTTCCCCCACGCCGATGACCGCAGAGCCCAGGGCCCCTCCACCTGCGCCCAGCAGGGTGGGCGTGATCCAGCCCACGCTATCTTCCGTGCCTGTGAGCGCGTACGTGTAGTAGACGTCATAGTCCGGGTCCTCGTCTCCGCTGTTTCGGTCCACGTGCCAGACGACGGCAGGCCAGCCAGCCCGATTCAGCGCGATACCTGGCTGGAGATCGACCAGAGACTCGTCTCTTTGTGCCAGATTGTCCGTCGACTGGTACTCCAGGTCAAAATAGGGACGGTCCGTTCCGACCTCTAGAATCTCATTATCAGCGAGCCCATCACCCCTGTCGTTGGAACGCCGGTAGACCAAGTTGTAGTGCACACAAGACTTCGTTTCAAAGTCAACGTCAGAGCACCAATCCCACACCACAAAGACCTTGCCTGCCCTCGCCGCTACGTCCGGATTACGTGGCGGGAAGCTGGACTGCCACGTACAAAGCCCGGTGGCAGGCTCCCACCCCGGATCGGGTCCGGATTCGACCCGTCGCCGATACCGGATCCGGATGCCGCTCTCCGTCTCCTCCTCCCACACTGCGTGCACGTAGCCATCCGCCCAGGCGATGGCGGGCTTGCGACTGTTGACGTTCGATTCCACGTACTCCAGCCCCCCCCAAGTGGTGCCATCGGAGGCTTTGAAAAAGATCTTGTTCTCATCTATGGCTTTGAAAAACTGAGACCACACCAGGTGGGGGTTCCCCTCCGCATCCAATGCCAGATCCACCCACGTGATGCTATGCTCGCGCGCATCAAGAGAGATTCCCGGATCCTCAGCCTCGGGGGCATCGCACCGTCCATCGGTCAGCGAGCAAGTTCGATAGCGCAACAGCACCTGGTTGGGATCGTTACAACTGTCGTTGAAAACGACGTAGGCCACGTGGGCCGTAGTACCCGTGATTGCCACGGCAACGTCGGAGGCACAGGCGTTAAACGTGCCCGTAAAGACGCGGATTTTGCTCCCCCAGCCCCCTCCCGTCTCCGAGGCGGCGCGCAGATAGACGTGGCCCCGGCCCTTGTCGTACCCGGCGCCAACCGCGTACTCCTCCGTCCAGGCCACCGCCACCCAATCCCCCTCCGGACTGACCGCCAGGTCGGGGGGGGCCGACACAAGCCTCGCGGTCTGCGAGAGGTTGAAACGGACGTGCAGGAAACCCAAGGGGGCAGCCATCGCCAGGGCCCCGAGCACCATCGCCAGCGCGACCGCCGCCAACCCGGCCGCCAGCACGACGGCCGCGCCCCGCCTGCGCTCACACCGCTCTCTCCTCATCGACATCTCCACGACACCTAAAGCAGGAACAGGTTCACGCCCTCGTTGGGGCCAGCTCCCAACGTAACCGTCGTCGTCGCGAAGCGAAGCCCGCCCCCGACCCAGATTTCCGCGTAGATGGTGTAGGTGCCCGGCGGAATGTTGTAGAAATGATAGGTGCCGTCCTGGATGGTGATGGTGTGATACACACCTCCACCCGGACTGTAGGCCCACACGTCCACACCCTGGAGCGTCTGGGGAAAACCGCCCACCAGCACCCGCACATCCCCGCCGACGGAGGCCTTGCCGGGCTCAAGAT
>DATKTN010000109.1:0-3827 GCA_035531135.1 Anaerolineae bacterium | reverse complement strand
CGATCGTGGTTTGGCCGACAGTGTCGTCGCGCATCCCGGTGCATTGGAATGCCGCCGGCAAGGTCGATGGGTATGGCGGCAAGGCGGAAGGGTTGTTGCTGCTTCCGGCGATCGCGCTGGGGATCTATCTCTTGCTGCTCTTCATCCCGCGTATCGACCCCGGACGGGCAAATTACGTGCAGTTTTCCGGGCCGTATCTGATCGTGCGCTACGCCGTGCTGGCAATGATGGCCGCGATCTATGGTATCAGCCTGCTGGCGATCAAGGGTGTTGGCTTCAACATGACCCGCGTGATCCTCGGGGTCATCGGCCTCCTGTTCATTGTGCTCGGAAATGTGATGGGTAAGGTGCGGCCGAACTGGTTCGTCGGCGTGCGCACGCCCTGGACGCTGTCGAGCAAGCGCTCGTGGGTGCGCACGCATCGCCTGGCGGGCTGGCTCTTCACCCTGGCTGGCCTGATCTTCTTCGCGTTGATCGCCGTGAACGTGAGTGGGGCACTGTCGTTGATCGTCGGAAGTGTCGCCGGAGTGATCGCCGTCGTGCTGATCGTCTACTCGTACGTTGAATGGCGCGGTGACCCAGAGAAGTCTCCGCCGAGCGGAACATCGCCGGGGTAACGACCGTTTCATGTCGCTGAGCGACCCTGCCGAGAAATGAAATGCGTCTCGATTCTGCGTCGTAAAGGTGCAGAATCGAGACGCGGTTTTGTGCGGTGACCAGGGCGTGTCTGCAAACGAGCAGGTAGAGCTTGATCGTGGCGAGGGTGAGCAAGGCATGGAAGGTCGCCTCCAATTTCTCAGAGCGAGTGGCAATCGCCCGGCACTGCTTGAGCTGATTGATGGTGCGCTCGACCTGATTCCGCTCCCGGTAGGCATCGCGGTCGAAGCGCACGCCACGCCGGGACTCCGCGTTCAAGCGGGGGATGACCGTGCCGCTGCCCCGCTTGCGCCGATAATGCCGCACCGGTCGACCGGTAGAGCCTTTGTCGCCCGCCACCCGCTTCGGTCGCTGGCGCGGGCGACCGCGTGGCCGCCGCCCCGCCCCCTGTTCCAGCAGGGGCGCGACTTGGGTCGTCTCATGCCGCTGGCCCGGGGTCAGCGTCCAGGTGATGGGGATACCTCCGCGTTCGGTCCGCACGTGGACTTTGGTGCTGAACCCGCCCCGCCTGCGTCCGAGGGCTTGATCGCCGCCCCCTTTTTCGCGCCAGCCGCATGGGCGTGGGCGCGAATCGTCGTCCCGTCTAGGAAATGGAGTGACCAATCCAGTCTCCCCCGCGCGTCAGCGGCGGTCTGGAGCGCCGCCAGCGGGTGTACACGCTTTGCCACGGCCCATACCGCTCCGGCAGATCGCGCCAGGGCGCACCCGTCCGCAGTCACCAGCAGATGGCCTCGACCATCGTCCGGTGGTCCTTGGCGGGACGACCGGTTGCCGCTCGCTGTCGTGGCAGGTGCGGAGCGAGCCGCTCCCACTGGTCATCCGTGCGTTCATGACGTCGCATCCTCCCCGTCTACCCCTTTGCAGACAGACCCTAGTACTCCAGCGACAGATACAGGAGTAAACGAGGTCCCCGTATAGCCACCGAAAGGGAGGGGGACTCAGTTGATCGACGAAAAGCTCGAGGGTTGGCGCGGCGAATTCGATGCGCTCCCTGCGCGAATCGCGGGGCGCTTTCGCCGGGTGGAGGCGCGCGCGCGTGCGAAGGGCTACCTACTCGGTTTGCTTGAACGGGTCGAACGCAAGAACGGCGGGCAACTGGCCGAGCAGTTGGGTGAGGCTGGGCCACCGGGGGTGCGGCGACTCTTGAATGCCGCCGCGTGGGACGAGGACGGCGTCCGGGATGACCTGCGCAGTTACGTGGTCGAGCACCTCGGCGATCCGGCGGGCGTCCTGATCGTCGACGAAACCGGCTTCCTCAAGAAAGGCCGCAAGTCGGTGGGGGTGCAACGGCCGTACAGTGGGACGGCCGGGCGTCGCGAGCATTGCCAGATCGGCGTGTTCCTCGGCTCTGCCAGTCCCACGGGACACGCCTTGCTCGACCGCGCGTTGTATCTGCCCCACGAGTGGACTGAGGATCAGTCTCGACGGCGAGAAGCTGGCGTCCCCGACCCTATCGCCTTCGCCACCAAACCGCAACTGGCCCAACGGATGCTGGAGTGCGCCGTGCAGGCCGGGGTCCCGGTGGCGTGGGTCACCGGTGCTGAACTCTATGGCAACGATACCGACCTGCGCCGCTGGCTGGAGCAGGCCAAGCAGCCGTATGTCATGGCCGTCTCCAGCAACCATCCGCGCTGGCACGCAGGCACCCAGGAACGAGCGGACGGGCTCGTCGCCGCGCTCCCCGCGGCCCGCTGGGGCACGCGCTCGTGTGGCGCGGGGAGCCAGGGCGAGCGTTGGTAGGACTGGGCCTGCGTCCAGTTGCCCTATGCGACGGTCCCCGGCATGGCGCACTGGCGGCTGGTCCGCCGCAGCCTGAGTGACCCGACCGAGTTGGCCTACTTTCGTGCGTACGGTTCTGCGTCGACCTCCCTGGAGACGGTGGTGCGCGTCGCGGGTCAGCGCTGGGCGATCGAGGAGCGCTTTGAAGACGCCAAGGGACTCGTCGCATTGGATCAGTATGAGGTCCGCAAGTGGCGGGCTTGGTATCGGCATATCACCCTCGCCATGCGCGCCTACGCCTACCTGGAAGTGACCCGCCGGCAGCTGCGTGATGAGCAAAAGGGGGGACCGGTGGCCTGCTTCCCCTGACCGTGCCGGAGGTGCGGCGCCTGCGGCTGGCCGTCCGCGAGCCGCCCGAGCGCGTGGCCTTTCGGCTGGCCTGGTCGCGCTTTCGTCGCCGGCATCAGGCGGTCGCCCAGCAGGGGCATTGCACCCGGCGCGAACGCCTCCATCCACCCCACGCCGATTGCCCGGCGATCCATCGGCTGGCCTGGCCGTTCACCGAACTGACCGACGCCCGCTGGACCGGCATCGCCGCCCTGCCGCCGCCGCCAACGAGCACTGGGCGTCCCGTCCATGAGCACCGCCGCCTGTTGGCGGGCATGCGCTGGGTCAGGCGAATGGGCGCGACCTGGCGTGAGGTGCCCGAGCAGTTCGGACCCTGGCACACGGTCTACACGCGCTAGCAGGAGTGGCGCCACGCGGGCTTCTGGCCCGAGATCCTGGCCGCACTCACGCCTGACCCGTCGGTCGATCTCTCCACTCTGTCGCTGGAGTCCTAGGGCGTTATCGCAAAGTCGTACCAGCCGCTGCCATCACGAACCATTTCGACGCCTGCCGTTGTGTAACCTAAACCAGAGCCGCAGTAGTCGTAGGAGTCGGTCTCCAGCATGATTTGAACCTGTCCGCCGCCCCAGTACATGTTCTGATTGAACGTCATGTAGTCCCAGGTGGGGTTGGTAGTGATCGGGAAGGGCGAACCATCGTTCCAGAGCTTCCCAGAATAAGGCGATGGAGCGTTACGATAGTAGGTGTACTGGGAGCAGACGGCCGAATACGAGCTGTTGTCGGTGTATACGTTCAGCCAGAAGGCGTTGGCATAAATGTGGTCGCTGTAGGCGGTGTTGTCGATCATGCCCAAGACATGGAAATATTTCCCCAGCCCATCCTTAACGTAATACGTCGTGGAATAGTCTTGCCCTGCCCCAGCCAACTGAGGAAGCAGCGTTAGGACCAAGGAAAGCACAACGATTACCCCTACCTTCAGTCTTGATACAGATGCTGCGTACGCTGGATATTATGTCCAAATCATTCGTCGCTCCTCTCGGATCGTCTCTTGGGTCGATTCCGCATCCGGTCGTTCGTCCATTGACATCTCCTCCACTCAGGCA
>DATKTN010000108.1:0-7510 GCA_035531135.1 Anaerolineae bacterium | reverse complement strand
ACGGATAGGTAAGCCTGTCCTTCAACTCCAACAACCACAGATCATCGCCCATCGTTCGGTCCATCCGGCGGCACAGGCTGATGATGGCCCTGGCCGGAACGGGCTTGATCCCCTCGTAAACCGGGATGGCAAGGGCGACGGCCTCAGTCATCTTTGAGCATCTCCCCAACGTTGATGCTGTCGGAAACTACCGTCGTCGCCCCTCTGGGCCAGGGTATGTCGGCCCGGAACTTCCAGCCCTCAAGGGCGCCTCCGCACCATTCGGGGTGGTCACTGTCGTGGCATACCAGGATGTTCTCCTGGCCGCGTAGCTGCTCGACAGTCAAGGGCCGGTCCTCGGCCGGTGCGTGATCAACCAGCACCAAGCCCTTCCAGCCATTCATCCACCGAACCGCGTCCGCGATGTTGGGCACAAGACGAATCTCGTGGTTCTTCGACAACAAATGGCATAGCAACGGATACCATTCCCGACTCGTCTCCAGGGTCAGAATCTTCCGCCTCGGCAGGGCTGCATGGAGAATGAACGTGCTGTATGCTCCACCACCCAATTCGAGGATCGGCCACCACAGGCGCGAGGCCAGCCGTAGCATAGGAAGAACACCGGACGCGCACAGGTCCATCGTCACCGGGTTGCCATGGCACTTGTCCCTGCACCACGTCCAGAACTCCACCGTGCCGTGCGGCTCGTGGAGGTACTTCACGATTCCAGCTCCCGCGCGTACTCGGCGAGGAACTGCATGAACTCCCTGCGCTTCTTGTAGTAGCAGGCGTGAAAGACTTTCTGGTCCACCGTGGGTATCCCCAATGGATACTCCAAGGCAGAGAGCGGATTGTCCTTGCACGTCTTGCGCCACAGACCGGCGGCCAGGTTCTGGTCCAGCGTGACGTTGCTGTACTTCCAGTTCGGATCGTGGAACCCGTGCTTGACGCACTGGCGGAGGTACTCAAAGATCATCGTCTCGTTGAGCGTCCACATCGAACGTGGGGCCGAAAAGACACCCGCACAGAACAGCGGACGCACAACGGGGAACTTGAAGCCCAACTCCGCCCATACCTGTAGGCCCCAGGGATAGTCAGGCGTCCCGTACAGCGTATGGCCCTGATAGCCATAGCCCGACAGAAGCTCATCCGGCCGGCGGCAGACGAAGGCGTCGGCGTCAAGGATGATGATGTCGTCCACGTCGATAACGAACGGGGCGTCAACCTGTTTGCGGAGGTACGGAATCGTGCGGCACAGTTCCCGTATGTCGTCAGGAACCTTCCGCTCCGTCTTGGTGTCCGTATCCTTGAACTCGACGACGAGCGCGCTGGGGATGTGCTTCCTGATCCCCCGAATGGCTATCTCGGAGAACCACTTGTCCCGATCACAGGTGGGGACGATGATTGCTGATGTCCTGCTCATGTCTCCCTCCCGTTTCTCCGGGGGGGCGGGTCAATCACCGTCGCGCCAGTTGTCGGACTCGTCTCCCTGTTGGCCGGGTCGGTCTCGGGGTACTCATTGCGCCTCGGGGACCGCTCCAGCCATTGCCGGGAATAGTCAGCGTCAATGTGAAGGTTCCTGCCCAGGTGGATCGGGTTGCAGTCGCACCGGACATAGGGCTGTATTCCGGCCTTCATCAACTGGACGGACCACCAGTAGTCAGGGTTCATCCCGTTGGAGTTAAGCGTCGGGGGAGCTATGCCGAACCACGGCTCGGGCACGCGCTCGAACAGCGTCCGGTGGAACACGGCAAGGCACAGGCCAGTATGCGCCACGGGCACGGTCCCTGTCTTTGGAGGCAGCACCCATCGCTTCACCTTGCCGTCCACAATCTCTGTGATCGCCGGAAGATGAGGCTCCCACCGATCTATCGGCAGGGCGGTCACGAATGGGCGGTTCAGCGGATCGGCGGCCTCCAGCAGCATCTCGATATGGCGGGGTTCGACTAGTACGTCGTCGTCGAACCAGACGTACCAGTCGAACCGCCTGCCGGCCGCCTTCTCTGTCGCAAAGGCGCACCCCAACGGCCAATAGACCGCGTGGGGGTACGGCAGCCTGCCATACGTTCGGTGAATCCATAGGTTGCCCGGCGCGTACTTGTAGGCGAGGCCCGCGCCAAGCCTGACAAGAAAGTCAGCCGACTCGTGATTCACCGTCTCGTACACCGCCCGACCGACCGCCAGGACTTCGCCTTTATATTTCGGCTCGAAGTCAGTCAGCGGCGGCTGGGGGGGATACCGCCGCATAACATCTTCCATCGTGATCCGATACGTCCACGTGGGGATGCCTGCGGTATCCACTACAGTATCCTGTGTCTCCATCGTGTCTCCTCGGGAAAACAGCGGGGCGGGGCGGCTCCCCCTTGGGGCCGCCCCACCCCTGGAACCGCACTACGGCAACATGATGATGTCGCCCAGGTTGCTGGAGGCCGCCTCCATCGCAACCGCTACGACGTGTTCGCTGAAACTTGCAGCGATTGAGAAGTAGGAATCGTGGGCGGCGACAAGGCCGTCGCAGATGCCGACTTCCGTGGCCAGGGAGCAGTCTGCCGTGATGGCCCCGTTGGGAACCTCGATCCAGCAGTACTCCGCAGCCCCGCCCGTGATCGTGCCGCAGAACACCCCGGCGAACGTCGCGCCGGTCTGTTCGGAGTTCTGCGCGTCCGAGTAGTCGCTCGTGACCTCGTTGGCGGTCGTGCCTACCATGTAGTAGGCGGGTTCCCCGCCGGTGGAGGCCACGCAACTCGCGTCAGTGACCACGTACTTGAACTTGCGACCACTGAGAGTATCCAGCGTCTCCTTGCCCAGGATGTCGCCGAGCGCACTCTGCACGACATCAAGGTCTTGAAGGACGGGATTGCTCAGTCCGATGTACGTTGTGGGAACAGCGTAAGCCATTGTAATACCCCTTTCTGGAGCTATGGCGAAACGGCTACGTTAGCCGTTGGAAGTAATGACATCCGGGTTCGCCGGGAGGTTGTAGAGAACGCCCTGGATGCGGCGCAGGGTCACGAACGGGACCATGCGGAGCCACAGGTTCGCCTGGTAGAACCGCTGGCGGTCCTTGGTCGCCGGGGCCGTCCAGCCTTCCTGCTCGAAGTACTCGTTGGCCTTGATGTTCAGGCCCAGCTCGTTGAGGTCCAGGAAGTAGATCGCGTCCGTGCTGGCCGTCGCGCCCTCGGGGACCGTGACGTTGCCGTCGTACATGAACGGAGACCCGCCGAAGACGGCGTGGTCGATGGACGAGTCGTACATGCCCTGGTTGCGCAAGCCCTGGTTGGCAACCCCATCGGCATACGCGGCCCGCAGGTAGTACTGGAACGCGCCGGGCGTGCCCACGAGGACGTAATCGCCCGAAGACTCGGCAAAGCTGCGCAGACGGATTCGGAACGACTCCATCTTGCGAAGCAGGGACAAGGGCCGGTCCAACTCACCGCCGCCGCCAACCGACGTTACGGGAGTGAAACAGTTCGCCCAGGCCGTCACGGCATCCGGGTCAATCCCGCCGGGGTTCACCGAAGAACTCTGCGTGACTGAAACGAGCTTGGTCAGGCCGAACGGCGAGCCGGTGGGCGCGCTGGAGTGGCCCAGGGCCATGTAGGACAGGTCCGTAACGGCCGACGCCTGGCCGATCTTGAGGTCGGTTTTCAGGCGGTCCAGCAGCCGGGCGGAGCCGACGTTGTCCTTGATGAACTCCTCGGGAATGCCGAGCGAGAGGACGTACCGGACCCAGCTGTAGGCTACGCTGCTTCCGGGCTGCAAGAACGTCGGGTTGATCTCGGCCATCCGACCCACGAGCGAACCGCTGGTGCTGGTGGTGAAGAAGGCCGAACTCGTCTGGTAGCCGCCCTGGTTGAACACGATGCCCTTGCCGCTGGTCTTGGTGACGTTGCCGTAGCGAGCGTCGCCGAGCGCGGCCTTGGAGCCCCATGCCTGCAAGGCCAACATGCGGAGGAACGGCGTTGCGCTGAACGCCGACATCCGCAACTTGGGAATGTATTTCTGCGTGGTGTGCGTCAGCAGAGTGGTGACATTCATCGGAACCGCTGTGCCAGTGTAGACAGTCGGCTCCGAAGGATAACCGGAAAGTGCCATGAAACTACCCCTTTAGGCTTCTGTGTGGGTGCTACTTATCGCCCCAGCTTGAGTACTGCCTGATTGTACGTCTCGTCCAAATCGTCGAGACTCTGTGCAGGCTCATCCTGCGGGTCAGATGGCTTTCCGCCTCTCGACGCCGCAGCGCTGGCAAGCGAGCTTCTCCGCGACCGCTCCGGGTCGGGAGGTTTTGGGAGCAAGACCGCCTTGCCCCTCACCGTCCTCGTGAGCGCCAGTTCGATGGCGTCGTCCCACGAGGCCGTCGGGTTGGCCCGTCGCCACTGGATCGCCGTGCTGGAGACCGCCTTGTACTGGGGTTCGGAGAGCTTGCCGAGCGCGCCGTCGTTGTTCGCGTCGAACGTGACGAGCGAGTCTTCAAGTTGACGCTGCTCCCTGATGGGAGCCACGTCGCCCTCGACCCCAGTCAATCTATCCCCATGCTCCTTCAGTCCCCGTGCCGTCTCAACGCCGACATCGCGCATCCAGTTGACGCCCTTCGTCAATTCGTCTATCGCGTCATTGACTTCCGGGTCGTCGCCCAGTGCCTCTTTCAGCTTGAGGATGGCCTTCTCGGAGACGGGCGTGGGCACATTGGCGAACGGGTCGGTCTCCCGCCCGGAGCCTTCGCCGGCTGGATCGGGCGCGGCAGCCTCACCGGGTCTGCTCGCATTGCCCTTCCCGTCAGCATCGACACCAGGCGCGGTTTCCAACCGCTCTGCCAAATCCGCCCAAGCGGCTTCTCGGGCCTCTGCGTCCAATCTGTCCCACCGTGCGGCAAGTGATGGGAAGTGTTTCTGTATTGCGCCGGGAGCCTCGACTACCGGCTCCTCTACCTTGGGTTCGTCCAGTGGATCCTGTGGCGGGAGTTCTTCGTCCACCAGGTCCTCCAACTTCAATTCGCTGTCCATCTGTGTGTCTCCTATTCGATTTCCGTTCTGCTCACGACATTGCCCGCGCTGTCCAGGTGCTCCAAGTGCCGCTTGACGAACGGGCTCTTGGGGACCGGAGGGGGCAACTTCACTTGCAACGGCACGCCCTTCTCCGCGCTCGGGTGCTTCTCCCCTGTGTCCACCAGGCCGAGAACCTTGTTGGCCGCGTGGTAGTCGGACCAACTATTCAGCTTGCAGCCGTGGATGCGAGAGTGGTGCATCTTGAACGGCGGGGGCGCGACGTTCAGGTCCGACCGGGCACGCTTCGCCGCCTCTCCGATGACCAGCCGTTCGTGCCCACCCTCTATCTTGGGGCCGGCGTGTCCGAAGATGCGCTCGAAGTTCGCCCCGTACTTTGCCTTGTCGATCTTGCCTTCCATGATTTACTCGACTTTAGGATGGTTTTTCGAGCCCGGAGGGCGGCCCCGGCGAGGCTTTTCGGGCTCGGGTTCGCTGATCGCTTCGTCATCCTGTGTCTCCTGTGGCTGTTCCTGCGGCTTGGGCGGCTCGGTGTACGGGACTACATGCACGACGCACCATGCCCCGTCCGTCTGGCCCTGACTGTTCTTCCGCGTGGGGACCATGCTCGACGCGCTGCTCTCGTTCTCTGGCCGATTCTCCTGCAAGACGACTACATGCGTCTCGCGCCTCTGCGGGTCCGCGTCCGGGTTGGTCCGCTCCCAGCGGAAAACGAGAATCTCCTTGAGTCCCCATATCTCCTGCCACTTGCGGACGATAGGGACGGTCCCAAGGTACTCCTGCTTGTGCGTGACCCGCTCCTGCGTCTGGTTCACCCAGCAGTCGCACAGGCACTTGTCGCGCCCGACTTCCTTGACCCTGGCCATGCGGTAGAAGGGAGAGAACGCAGCGAACAGGTCGCCGGGCTTCAACTGCGAAAGGACGGGTTCTTTGGCGGCGCGGGCCTGCCGCTGGAACTCCGCCATTTCGGGGTCGGATTCCTGTATGTCCAACTCGACAGGAACCTGCGCGTCATCAGTCAACTTCAACTCTGGCATTGTGTGTCTCCTAGACTTGTGGTTGCATTTGCGGCTGGGCCTGCTGTGGCTGGGCCTGCGGTGGTTGGGCTGGCTGCTGGCCTCCAGTCATCGGCGCGCCGCCCTCGACTGCCGGGACTACTGGCGCGCCACCGGGACCAGTGAAGAACCGATCCGGGTTGTCCACGCCCAACCTGTTGCCGTACCACATCAGCACTTCCGGCACGTTGAACTGGCCTGGTGCTAGAGTGGTAAGGGCTTCGATGAACGTCTGCGCCGCCTGAATGTCCTCAACCCTCCTGGCGTCCGTGGCCGCAGACACGTCAACCTTCACGATCAAATCTTCCGGTATCGACGCCGGATTCAGCTGCATCGCCTCCATACCCAAGGGACCGGCCACGCGGACAAGCAAGTCCTCCTCCTCCGGCGCGAACAGGCGATACTCAAGGATGGTGGTGCGTGCGATACGGGATAGAAGTTCGGATACCTGTTGTTGCCGGCGGTTAGTCCGCTCATCTCCACGCTGGGACCGCACACCCGCCTCAGTCGCGGTGATCTGGTGCTGCGTGTCCCCGCCCTGCGTGATAACGTCAGAGCCAAGTACACGCCGCAATTCAGTCTGGAGCATCTCCCGGTACTCGATCAGTTCGCGCGGGAGTGCCGGCGGCTTGAACTCCTTCATCAAGGCCAATCCCTGCGGGTTGACTTCCTTGACGGGCTTGTCGATGTTGTAAAGATCGTCCTGCTCGCTGGCGGTAAGTGAACCCTTGGACGTGACCAATCCATACCCGGCACTGCGACGAGCCGCCTTGCGAATGACGGAGTTAACCTTCGCCAACTCCAACAGCACAGGGCGGATCAGGTGCAGAGTGGACAACCCATGAACCCTGCCGGGAAATGGCCGGTGTACTATCCGCTCGTACAGTTCAAGGTTCGTGTACGGCCAGTCCTCTTCCAAGATGGGCTTGATCTCATTGCCCGTCTTGTAGGGCAGGAAGGTCCAACTATCGTTGATCCTGTCGTGGATCTTCCAAATCTTGAGCCGCGTACTCTCGAAGTCGAACTCGGAACTCTTGCGCCAATTGCCCTCGTGCGGGTTGTCGAACTCGTCAACTGCCGGACAGTTCTCCGGGTTGAGGTTCTTGATCCCAGGCGTCCGCTCAAGGACGAAAAGGTGTTCGTCGCAAAGCTCGGCCTCCCACCTGCGTTCCTCCCACTGCTCCGCGTCAGGGCCGTACAGGAACCGCCAGGGTGCTACGCGCTGACATCGCGGGTTGGCCCATTGCAGCCTCTCCATCCGGCCCAAATGAGCCTGAATGTGCCGCATCATGGCCTCAGACTCCGGTGAGTCCGGGGGATACTGCATGAGCGCCTCTTCGTGCTGCATGACGTGGATAGCGTCGTCGTCCTCGCTCACCACGCTGGCGCTCGTCGGATCGGCGTTCTCCTGCTGGGCTCTCTGGTACTCCGCGGCCAAGATGGAAGGGTCATTGGTCGGCCGGTATGACCGAT
>DATKTN010000107.1:0-16710 GCA_035531135.1 Anaerolineae bacterium | reverse complement strand
GTCCGCCACGTCCGCGACGCCGGGTTCCGCCGGTTCAACGTCGACCTGATGCTCGGCTTTGCCGGCCAGTCGCCGGAGGCGTGGCGCACGACGGTCGAGCAGACCATCGCGCTGGGCCCCGAGTACATCACGTTGTACCGGGTGCGCTACAAAGGGACGCGGATCCAGGAGCAGGCCGCGCGCGTCACGCGGCGGGCCGTCAACGAGCTGGAGGCGATCGCCCGCGACCTGCTGCTGGCGGCGGGGTACGCCGGCACGCCGGGCAAGAACACGTACAGCCGCGTCCCTGGCGACGTGGGCACGAGCGACTATCTGACCGAACGGGTGATCAAGGGCACGCCCTACCTGGGGCTGGGGTTGGGCGCGCAGTCGCTGTCACACCGCACGCTATCGTACAACCTGGGCGCGGCAGCGAAAGCGCTCCAGCCGTACCTGCGGGCCGTGGACGCCGGGCGGCTGCCGATCCAGGACCTGTACCACCTGCCGCTCGACGTGGCGATGGCCAAGATGATCGCCGTCTCGTTCTACTTTGGCGAGATCCACCGGGATCACTTTCGGGCCAGGTTCGGCGTCCAGTTGGAGGACCACTTTCCCAACGAGGTCGCCTTCGTGCTCCAGCGCGGCCTGATGGAGGCCGTCGGCCCCTACCTGCGCCTCACGCCCAACGGGGTTGAGCACTTTAACGGGGTCGTGGCGCTGTTCTACGCGGGGGCGGTGAAGGAGTATCTGGTTCAATTAGGTAGACGGTAGACGGTAGACGGGGATGTGCGCGCCCTCCCCTGTCTACTGTCTACTGACTACCGTCTACCCTGACTTGTACGACCGGGTGTCGCTCTCCCTCCCCTCCCTCGAGCCGGACACGTATGAGAAGATGACCTGCTCGCGGCGGGTCCCCGACCTGGCGGCGATCGTGCGGTCGGCCCGCGTCCCCGTCAAGGTCTCCTGCGTGATCGACGAGCACAACGCCGGGCAGGTGGACGTGTTCCTGGCCCGCTGCCGCGAGATCGGCGTCCGGCGGGTGGTGCTCCGCCAACTGTACGGCGACCACCGGCGCTGGGACCTCCTGTCTCACCGTTCGCCGGTCCGCACCTACCGCGACAATCCCGTCTACGACTGCGATGGCATGGAGGTCACCTGGTGGGACTTTGACCGCACGGCCTCCACGTCGCTCAACCTGTTCAGCGACGGGACGATCAGCGGGGAATACTTGCTGGCGAAGGCGAGAACAGGAGGGTAGACAGTAGTAGGTAGACGGTAGACAGGGGGGAGGCATTCCCCGTCTACTGTCTACTGTCTACCGTCTACCCATGCTATAATACAGTGCGTTTCACCAAACCACGCGGAGGTAGACCACGATGAGCCAACGAGAACACAAGAAATGGGTGCGTATCTTGACCTGGATCACGGCCGGACTGGCGGCGGTGGCGCTCGTTTCGGGCGCGCTGGGCGGGTGCAGCCGTCCGACGGCGGAGGCAACCCCCACGCCGACCCGGACGTCTGCACCCCGTGCGCCGACGGCGACCCCATTCCCAACGTCCACGCCGTTGCCCACGCTCACCCCGACCCCCAAGTTCACCCCCACCCCGACGCCCTGGCCCGAAAACGTCAACCCGCTCACCGGCGAGGTCGTGTCCGACACGATGCTGCTGGAGCGGGTGCCCGTGGCGATCAAAATCTCGAACTGGCCGGGCCAGTACGTGCGTCCCCAGGCCGGCATCAACAGCGCCGACCTGATCTTTGAGCACTACAACGAGGGCTGGTTCGCCAGCCGCTGGACCGCGATCTATCTGGGGAAGGACCCAGAGCGAGTGGGACCGGTGCGCAGCGGCCGCCTGATCGACCTGCATCTCCCCGCGATCTACAAGGCGGTCTTTGCCTGCTCGGGCTTTAGCAACGGCGTGATGGCCCTCGTCAAGGACTCGGACCTGTACCCCGACCAGGTCGTCTCGGAGAGCCTGTGGGGAACGATCGATCCGAATCCATTCTACCGGGACTATAGACGGGACGTACCGTTGGAACACACGATGTACACCAGCCCGGCGCTGGTGCGGGAGTGGGCGGCGGAGCGCGACGTCAGCGGGCGGCAGAAACTGGAGGGGATGGCCTTCTCAGAGGAGCCTGCGGTCGAGGGAGAACCTGTGTCCTACGTGCGGATCCCGTACCGCAGCCTGGACGCGGAGTGGCGGTACGACGAGGCCAGCGGGCGCTACCTGCGCTGGTCCGACGGCGCGCCGCACACCGACGCGCTCGACGGCCAGCAGCTCAGCGCCGCCAACGTGGTCGTGCTCTACGTGCCGCACTGGGACACCACCATCGTCGAGGAACCCCACAGCGGCGCCCTCTCGATCGAGTTTGCGCTCTGGGACTCGAACCGGGCTGTCATCTTCCGCGACGAGATGCGGATCGACGGTTTCTGGCAACACTGGGAGCGCGCGGATATGCTGACGCTGACGGACGAGGAGGGCAATCCGATCCTGTTGAAGGTAGGCAACACCTTCTTCGAGGTGATCCCTACGGAGGGGCTGGAGATCGTCGTCGAGCCGTAGACCTGACAGGTTTCGTGTCTCCTGGCTCCTTGCCGTCAACTTGCCCGGTCGAAGACGCCTCGTTGCCTCATATACGCCTGCTAAAACCTGTCAGGTCTGGCAACAACTAAGGAGGGACCCATCATGCCGAGAATGCCGGAACCAACCGCCGGTGATACCCGTTGGTTCGTCCACGACCGCTTTGGTCTGTTCATCCACTGGGGCATCTACGCGCTGCCTGCGCGGCACGAGTGGGTGAAGAACCGCGAGCGCATCCGGGACGAGGACTATCAAAAGTATTTTGACCACTTTTACCCGGACCTGTACGACCCGACCGTGTGGGCGCGCGAGGCAAAGAACGCGGGGATGAAGTATTTCGTCGTCACGAGCAAGCACCACGACGGCTTTTGCCTGTGGGACTCGGCGCTGACCGATTACAAGGCCACGAACACGCCGTGGGGAAAGGACGTGCTCCGGCCGATGGTGGAGGCGTTCCGCGCGGAAGGCCTCAAGGTCGGTTTCTACCACTCGCTGATCGACTGGCATCATCCCGAATTCCCCATCGACGGGCTGCATCCGATGCGCGACGACGTATCCTTCCGTGAGGCGCAGAAGGGCCGCGACGTCCGCAAGTACGCCGGGTACCTGCACGGGCAGACGCGCGAACTCTTGACCCAATTCGGCAAGATCGACATCATGTGGTTCGATTTCTCTTACGCGGACAGGGACTGGGGTTGGTCCAAAGGCAAAGGCAAGGACGACTGGCAGTCGGAGAAATTGATGGCGATGGTGCGCGAGCTGCAGCCGCACATCATCGTCGACGACCGCATGGGAATCGGCGGCGATTTCAAGACGCCCGAACAGTACCAGCCGCGCGGGTGGATGGAGGTGGACGGCAAGCCGGTCGTGTGGGAGGCGTGCCAGACGTTCAACGGCAGTTGGGGCTACGACCGCGAAAACCTGGACTGGAAACCGGTCGACACGCTCGTGCGCCTGCTCGTGGACACGGTGTCAAAGGGCGGCAACATGCTGCTCAACGTGGGCCCGAACGCGCGCGGTGAGTTCGAGCCGCGCGCGTTCGAACGGCTGCGCGGGATCGGCGAGTGGATGCGGTTGCACGGTCGCTCGATCTATGGTTGCACCGCCAGTGACTTGGCGCCGCCGCCCGACTGTCGTTACACGCAGAACGGGAACCGTCTGTACCTGCACCTCTTCGCGTGGCCGTTCCGGCACGTCCACCTCGACGGCCTGGCGGGCCGGGTCGCCTACGCGCAACTGCTCAACGACGGCTCCGAGATCAAGATGCGCGTCATCGATCCGCACCAGCAGGCGCAGAACACGACGATGGGGGGCGCGCCCGGCGCGCTGACGCTGGAACTGCCGGTGCAGAAACCGGACGTGGCCGTGCCGGTGATCGAACTCTTTTTGAAAGAATAGCCTGGCGTCCATCTTCCCAAAAGCTCACATGAGCTACCTTACAGACATCCTGGCGCTTCTTGGCAGCATCTCTGGCATTGTTGATCCATGCGCTAGCTTTCGAAGATTCGCCGCCACGCACTCTTGACACGCACCCAGAGTTGTGATAAGATAATCCGTGAGCGCTCACGGCTCACGGAGAGTCGATGGACCGCAAGAGAACAACGATTGAGGACGTGGCCCGGGCGGCCGGAGTCTCCCGCCAGACCGTCTCTCGGGCCATCAACGACCTGGGCGAGATCAGCCCGCGGACCCGCGCCCGGGTGTTGCGCATCGCCGAGGAGATGGGCTACCGGCCCAGCAGCATCGCCCGTGGGCTGGCCACCCGCCGCACCCGCACGCTCGGGCTGGTGATCCCCGACGTCGCTAACCCTTTCTTCTCCGACGTGGCACGGGGCGCGGAACACGAGGGGTACGCCGGGGGCTACAACGTGTTTCTGTGCAACACGGACGAAGATCCGGAGCGCGAGCTGGCCGTGTTGCGGTCGCTGGAGGAGAAACGCGTGGATGGCGTCGTCCTGTGCAGCTCGCGGCTCGACGACGACGAGTTGCGCCAGGTGGTGGCCCGTCAATCCGCCGTCGTGCTCGTCAATCGGCGCCTGGAACCAGCGAGGGCGGAAAACGGAGTGGGAACCGTGATGCTGGACGACGTGGCCGGCGGACGCATGGCCACGCAACATCTGGTGGACAGCGGCCACCGGGCGGTGGGCTTCCTGGCTGGGCCGCTGGCCTCCCGCAGCGGTCGCTCGCGGGCCGGGGGCTATCGCGCCGCGTGCGCCGCCGCCGATCTGCCGTACAGCCCCGCGTGGACGATTCCCTGTCCCGCCGGCGTGGATGGCGGTCACCAGGCCGCCAGGGATCTACTGACCGCCCGCCTCGAACTGACCGCGCTCTTTTGCTACAATGACCTGGTCGCCGTCGGCGCGCTACGTGCCTGCGCCGACCTGGGCCGCCAGGTGCCCGATGACCTGGCGCTCGTCGGCTTCGACGACATCATGTTGGCCGCGCTGGTCACGCCACCGCTGACCACCTGCCACGTGCCCCGGTACGAACTGGGTGCCCAGGCCATGCGCTTGTTGCTGAACCAGATCGGTGATTGCTCCAAGGAAGCGAATCAGAATTCGGAAGCGGAGCAGAATCCGTGTGCGGAGATCGTGCTGCGGCCGGAACTCGTCGTCCGCGCCAGTGCACCCTAGATCAGTTCGCATTCTCAATCAACCAGGTAGGGGGGCACGACCATCGACGGGGCGATCAACTTTCCGCCAATCCAACCAATACCCGACCTGCCGGCGTGGGCGCAGACGCTGCGACAGATCGCGGCCGGGCCACTCGAGTTCTGCCGGGACTTGCCCACCATCGCCCGGCGATTCGAGGCCTGGTGGGCGCAGGACCTGCTCGACCGGCCTGTGTTCATCGCCACGGCAAACGCCGACCCGAGTCGCCCGATCACGCGCCGGCTGGATCTGCTCGACCAGCCCGACGCATGGTTCGAGGCCAAGTTCGCCGACATGCTCCAGATCCATCGGGTGGGCGACGCGCTGCCGAACATTCGCGTGGACTTTGGGCCGGTGCTGCTCGGCGGCCTGTTCGGCGGTGAGCTCGAGTTCGGCGCCGACACCACCTGGACCCACGCCTTCATCGACGATGGCTGGTCGAATGCGCCGGACTGGACCATACGGGACGACAATCACTGGTGGATGTTGCTGCGAAAGCTGACAAAGCTCGTCGCCGAGGACGCTGCGGGGCGCTACCTGGTCTGCACACCGAATCTGGGTGGGGCCGGCGACGTGTTGCTGAACCTTCGCGGCTCGGCACAGCTCTGTATGGACGTGATGGACCAGCCCCACCGGGTCCGTGAGGCCCTCGACGCCATATACGCGGGCTGGCACCGCGCGTTCACCGAGCTGTATCGAATCGTCCTCGGGCAGGGCGCGGGGTTGGTCCACTGGCACAGGCTGTGGTCGAACCGGCCGTGGGTGATCCCGGAGTGCGACTTTAACGCGCTGATCGGGCCAAACCAATTTACGACCCTCTTCCTGCCCGACATCGCTCGCCATGCCGCAACTGTCGGCCGCGCCGCGTTCCACCTCGACGGCCCCGACGCCGCGCATCACGTCGATGCGTTGCTCGACGTGCCCGACATCCAGGCCATCCAGTTCACGCCGGGCGCGGGCACGCCCTCGGCCCTGGCGTGGGTTGACATGTTCCGCAAGATCCAGCAACGCACCCGGTCGGTGCTGGTCATTTGCCCGGCCGGGGAGGTACTGGCGCTGTGCCAGGCGCTGCGCCCGGAAGGTCTGGCCATCTGGGTCGACGCGCCGCTCACGCCAGATCAACTTGACGACCTGTTCGAACGGTTCTGTAAGCGATACTGATAGGAGTGTTGAGCAATGAATCATCCCAAATGGCACCTGCCTGCAGACCGGTACTTTGACCCGGACCCGGCACAGCGACGCATCGCGCGGGAGCTATACGAGTCGGTGGTCGGACTGCCCCTCATCTGCCCGCACGGGCACGTAGACCCCAGGCTGCTCGCCGACGAGGACGCCACCTTCGGCACGCCCACCGAGCTGCTGATCATCCCGGACCACTATGTCTTCCGCATGCTCTACTCGCAGGGCATCGCGTTGGAAGCGCTGGGCATCCCCCGCAGTGACGGCGGCCTGGTAGAGCAGGATCATCTCAAGATCTGGCAGATCTTGGCCGACCACTTTTATCTCTTTCGCGGCACGCCCAGTGGCGTCTGGCTGGTCAACGAGCTGCACGACGTCTTTGGCATCGAGGAAAAGCTGACGGGGGAGACGGCCCAGGCCATCTACGACCAGATCGCGGAGAAACTGACCACACCCGAATTCCGCCCCCGGGCGCTGTTCGAGCGGTTCAACATCGAGGTGCTCTGCACGACCGACGCCGCTACCGACCCACTGGTCCACCACCAGGCGATCCGGGACTCGGGCTGGGATGGGGACGTCCGGCCCACGTTCCGGCCCGACGCCGTGGTCAATCTGCTGACGGAGGGCTGGCGGGAGAACATCGACGGCCTGAGCGAGGCCAGCGGCATCACCGTCCACTCCTACCCGACCTTTATCCGGGCGCTCGAGGAGCGGCGGGCATTTTTCAAGTCATTCGGGGCCAGTGCCACCGATCATGGCGCCCAGTCGGCGTACACGGCGGAACTATCCCCACCAGAGGCCGACGCCATCTTCCAGCGGGCGTTGCGCGGCCAGGCCACGCCCGACGACGCGCGCCGCTTCACCGCCCACATGATCGTGGAGAGCGCGCGTATGAGCATCGAGGACGGCCTGGTGATGCAGTTCCACGTGGGATCGGTGCGCAACCACAACCAACCCATCTTTGAGCGCTTCGGCCGCGACAAGGGTTGCGACATCCCGGAACGGAGCGAGTTCACCCACAACCTGCGCCCGCTCCTGACAAAGTACGGCAACGACCCCCGGCTGACGTTCATCGTCTTTACGCTGGACGAGTCGACCTACGCGCGCGAGTTAGCCCCGCTGGCCGGGCATTATCCGGCGATGAGGCTCGGCCCGCCGTGGTGGTTCCACGACAGTCTGAACGGGATAGGGCGCTATTTCGACAGCGTGATGGAGACGGCGGGGCTCCACAACACCGTGGGCTTCAACGACGACACGCGGGCATTCCCCTCGATCCCGGCCCGCCACGACCTGTGGCGCCGCGCCAGCGCCAACTGGATCGCCGGCCTGGTCGTGCGGTCCATCGTGGACGTGGACGACGCCCGCGAGATGGTCCTGGACGCGGCGTACCGGCTGGCGAAGCGGGCGTACAGGTTTGAAGAAATGACCAATGGCCAATGAAATGACCAATGACCAATGTCCAATGTCCAATGTCCAATGACCAAATGACGGAACAAATCGGGAGCATGACATGGATCTAGACCAAACTCTGAAAGAATTGGCCGGGCTGACGGTTTATCCGCGCTCGGTGGTTCAGGTGGACGGCACGACGTATTTCCTGGCACGGGGCGACGAAGCGAGTCGGCGGGTGCTCGGTGTCCTTGGGGATACCAGCGGTTTTGAGGGTGCGCGCCACGAAAGCGCCACCGGCGGGGACGGCGGGCCGCTGCTGTGCCCGCTCACGCCGGGCAATGCGGCTGTGCTGCGGGGCCGGCTGCGCTGGCTGCGCCCCGTGCCACTCGGCCTCAAGACCTCGGCCGGCTTCGGCGACCGGCTGGGGCTGGCGACGCCGGGGCACGTGTGGGCAGCGCGCCAATTCAGCGGCATCGCGTCGATCTTTGCCCAGCAGTCGGTGCGCGAGAACGCCCGCACAGGGCGCACGCCGCAGGGGGTGGTCGATGACGCCACCTGGGGTATCTTTCAGGAGGGCTGGCGTGAGCCGTGGGGTGCTGACGCCGACCACCTGAAGACGCCCGCCGCCGTGGACGCCTTCGTCGCTGCCGGGTATACGCTGTACACGATAGACCCCGGAGACCACGTGGACAACGCGGCGCACACCGCTCCGCCTGCCGAGGTCGAGGCAAAAGCACAGACGCTCCCCTGGGATGCGTTGGAGGACACGGCGCTGGACATGGAACGACGGTATCTGGGGCGATCGTTCGACCTGGGGGACACCGCGCTCACTCTCGACCGGGAACCGCTGTGGCGGGCGGCGGCCAAGTACGGGCGCGCGATCGCCCACACGGTGCGCATGTACCGGTACCTGGCCGACCGGATGGGAGGGAACGACTTTGAGCTGGAGGTCTCGGTGGACGAGACGGAGACCCCCACCTCGCCAGCGGAGCACCTGTTCATCGCCAGCGAGCTGCGTCGGCTGGGGGTGCGCTGGGCGAGCCTGGCGCCACGTTACGTCGGCCGCTTTGAAAAAGGGGTGGACTACATCGGCGACCTGATCGAGTTTGAGACGGAACTCGCCAAACACGCTGCCATCGCCCGCGCCCTGGGGCCGTACAAACTCAGCATCCACTCAGGCTCGGACAAGTTCAGCATCTATCCCATCATCGCCAGGTTGACCCACGGGCTGGTGCACCTCAAGACCGCCGGCACCAGCTACCTGGAGGCGCTGCGGGCGATCTCCCAGGCGGACCCGGGCCTGTTCCGCCAGATCCTGGGCTTCGCCCGGGAGCGCTACGACGGTGACCGGGCCACCTACCACGTCTCGGCGCAACTGGCCAACGTCCCCGTCCCGGACGGATTGAGGGACGAGGCCTTACCCGGTTTGCTGGAGCAGTTCGATGCGCGGCAGGTGTTACACGTGACGTTCGGCTCGGTGCTGGACCGGTTCGGCGGCCGGCTGCTGGCGACGCTGGAGAAGCACGAGGAGGTTTACTACTCGCTGCTGGAGTCACATTTCGAACGACACCTGTCGCCGTTCATAGCTTGATGGAGGGAATCAGCCATGGCTCAAACGATAACCAAAGCGATCGTCCCGGCGGCTGGACTGGGCACGCGGCTCTTGCCAGCCACCAAGTCGCAGCCCAAAGAGATGCTGCCGGTGGGACGCAAACCGGCGGTCCAATACGTGGTGGAAGAACTGCAGGCCGCTGGCCTGCGCCAGATCCTATTGATCACGGGTCGTCGCAAGCGGGCGATCGAAGATCACTTTGATTCGGACCCCGAACTTTTCTCGGCGTTGGAACAGGCCGGGAACGAGGCGGTGTTGGCAGACATGGCCTATCTCGAGGGCAAGTCGCGCTTTTTCTACACCCGACAGAGCTCTCCCAAGGGGCTGGGCGACGCAATCTCGCTGGGCGCCGATTTTGTGGACAACGACGACTGTGCGGTGGCGCTGGGGGACTCGCTGATCGCTGCCGACGATCCCGCCGCCCCGCTGCGAGCGATGATGGAGGCCCATATCCATCTGGGAGCGGCAGCCATCGTAGCCGTGGAAAGGGTGCCGCTGGAAGAGGCATTCCGCTACGGCATCGTCAGCATCGAAGGCGCTGAGCCTCCCCCTGGCGAGCCGGTGACGGTCACTGACATCGTCGAGAAGCCACCTCTGCGCACCGCGCCAACCACGCTGGCCGTGGCCGCGCGCTACGTCTTCAGCCCGGCCATCTTTGACGCACTCAAGCGCACGTTGCCCGGCAAGCGGGGCGAGATCCAACTCACGGACGCGATCAAATTGCTCATTCGTATGGGAGAGCCGGTGTATGCCTGGCTTCTATCTCCTGACCAGCGTCGCTACGACGTCGGCAATTTCGAGAGCTATTTTCGCGCCTTCATCGAGTTTGCCCTGGCTGACGAAAGATATGGGTACCTGATCCGGAAGTACTTGAAGGCCAAAGCCTATGAACTCTAAAAGCGAAGTGGTCTGTTCGGCCCCCGGCCGGGCTGGGATCATCGGCAACCCTACGGACATGTACGGTGGCGCAGTCCTCTCGTGTTCGGTAGGTATGCGTGCACGGGTGACCGTGACGCCCGCGCCCGAGTTCGTGCTGGAAACCGCCGGGCAGGAGTGCCGGATCGCCAGCCGAGACGACCTGCGCCCCCGGGGCGACCGCTTCGACCTGCCCCGGGCCATCCTGGACTATATGCGCCTACCCCCGCTGGCGTGTCACGTGCGCTACGAAAGCGAAATCCCCCTGCGCAGCGGCATGTCGGGTTCCACGGCGCTGGTGGTGGCGCTGCTCCAGGCGCTGTTGGCCTGGCAGGGGCAGTATCCGCACATGTACCAGTTGGCGGAGCGGGCGCGTCACATCGAGTTGAACTACCTCAGGGTTGTATGTGGCTACCAGGACGCCTACATGTGCACGTTTGGCGGCCTGAATTACATGGACTTTCGGGGCAAGCAGTTCTACCGTGAAGCCGAGGCGGAACTCTTCGCGACGATCGAGCCGCTGGCCGCCTACTGTCCGGAGCTGCCCTTTGTGCTGGGCTTCACCGGCGTGCAACATGCCTCTGGCGAAGTCCACAAACCGCTGCGCGAACGCTGGCTGGAGGGGGAATCGGCCGTGGTGGAGGGGTATGAGCGCATCACGGAGATCGCCCGGACGGGCAAGAAGGCGCTCCTCATGGCCGACTGGCCGCTGATGGGCCGCCTGATGAACGAGAATCACGCGATCCAACGTGACCTGGGCGGATCTGGCGAGTCGAATGAACGGCTGATCGCCGCCGCACTGGAGGCCGGTGCACTGGGGGCCAAGCTGGCCGGCGCCGGGCACGGCGGCACGATTATCGCACTCTGGCCCTGGCCGGACGCCACGCAGTTGGAGGAGGCGCTACACGAGGCCGGCGCATCGGCGATCCATCGGCTCGAAGTAGCGCCAGGGGCGATGATCGAGAAGGATGACAAGCAGCCAATGGAGATAGGACACGGGTGAACGGTCGAGAGATCGTCAGCAGAACACTCGAATTTGAATGCCCGGCAAGGGTAGCCCACTCCTTTCCGCCCTCAGATCTCGCTATGGTCGGCGTCGAGATGTACCATCCTGATGGCGAATGGCGCAAAATAGGTAACCGGGCATGGCGGCGGACAGACGAATGGGGCAATGTGTGGGGCAGGGTCGACGATACGTCAAAGGGAGAAATCGTAAAAGGTGCGCTGGACGACCTGAACGACGTGAGGACTTTTCCGCTCCCCGACTTCTCCAACCCTGAGTACTATGCCAAAGCGAAGGAGCGTTTTGCGTCACAGCCTGATCGTTGGCACGTTGGATACATCCACGGGTTTACGTTCAGCGTCGCCAGGAAGCTGCGCCGGATGGAACAGTACCTGATGGACCTGATCCTGGAACGAGAGAGGATCAGAGTACTTCACGAGCGCATTGACGAGCAAATCAAGGTACAGATGGCGCACATGAGAGAGGCCGGTGCTGATAGCATCATAATCGCGGAGGACTGGGGCACCCAAACCCAGACGTTGATCAACCCCAAGCTGTGGAGAGAAGAGTTCAAGCCGCGCTTCGTGGAGCTCTGTTCTTACGCCCACTCCCTGGGCCTCAAGATGTTTATGCACTCTTGCGGCAAGATCACGGCCATTGTCCCCGATTTGATTGAGGCCGGCGTTGACCTTTTCCAGTTCGACCAACCCAGAATTCACGGGATTGACACCCTTAAAGAACTGCAGCAGGGAGGGAAAGTCACATTTTGGTGTCCCATTGACATCCAGACGACGCTCCAGACGAAAGACGAAACGCTCATCCGGCAAGAGGCACGCGAACTGGTCGAGGAACTCTGGCGCGGCCGGGGTGGTTTTATCGCCGGACACTACACGGACGAAGCGTCCATAGGTCTGGAGCCAAAATGGCAACAGATCGCGAGCGACGAGTTCTCAAAAAGAGGCAGGAGAGAGTTGTTCACCGATGCCGCACAATGGAGGATGGACTAGATGAACCTTGAGCAAGTGAAAGAGTTGTACGATTTCACCGGCCGCACCGTCGTCATCACCGGCGGCGCGGGGATTCTGGGAGGCGAGATGGCCTGCGCGCTGGTGGGCTGCGGTGCCAACGTGGCGATCCTGGACCGGGATCCGGCGCTGGCCGACCGGCTGATCGATCGCCTGGGGTGTGGCCCGGGCTGCGCCAGCGTCGTGTACGGCGACGTGCTAAAGCGCGACACGCTGATCGAGGCCGGGGAGGCGATCCGGGGCGAGTTTGGGCCCGTGGACATGCTGATCAACACCGCCGGGGGCAACAACCCGAAGGCGACTACCAGCGCTGACCTCTCCTTCTTTGACCTGCCTGAGGACGCGCTCCGTTTCGTGTTTGACCTCAATATCGTGGGGACGATCATACCATGCCAGGTGTTTGGCCGGGGGATGGCGGAGCATGGCGAGGGGGTGATCTTGAACGTCTCCTCGATGAGCGCCTTTCGCCCGTTGACCCGGATACCCGCCTATTCCGCCGCCAAAGCCGGGGTGAGCAATTTCACCCAATGGCTGGCGGTGCACATGGCGCAGGAGTACGGGCCAGGCATTCGCGTCAACGCCATCGCGCCGGGCTTTTTCCTGACGGCCCAGAACCGCTTCTTGCTGGTTGATCAAGATACCGGCGAGTTGACGCCCCGGGGTCGCACGATCATCGAACACACGCCCATGGACCGGTTCGGCGACCCGGAGGACCTGCTCGGCACGGTGCTGTGGCTGCTCTCACCCGCGTCCGCGTTCGTGACCGGCATCGTCGTGCCGGTGGATGGTGGGTTCTCGGCGTTCAGCGGCGTGTGAACGCACGCCCCAGGGCGACCAGTGCGCGAACTGTTGGCCTGGCGCAGACGCCCCTGGTACGGTGCTTTGAGCGATACAAGGCGTAGAAGACAGGAGAGAAAACAGTGGCAGACTATCCCAAACCCGCTCGCCCTCTGGCCGAGCTGAAACCGGAACGCGACTTTTTCGTCGGCATAGACTCCGACGGCTGCGCGTTCGACACGATGGAGATCAAGCACAAGGAGTGCTTCACCCCCAACATCATCAAGCACTGGCAGCTGCAGCCGGTCTCCAAGTATGCCCGCGAGGCGGCCGAGTTCGTCAACCTGTATTCCAAGTGGCGCGGCATCAACCGCTGGCCAGCGCTGGTGATGGTCTTTGACCTGCTGCGGGAGCGGTCGGAGGTGCAGGCGCGGAACGTCGTGCCGCCGGAAGCGCCCCGCATTCGAGAGTTCATCGCCGCCGACGCCTTCCCCAAGAGCAACGATGGCCTGCGGGCGTACATGGCCGAGCACCCCGACCCGGAACTGGACACGGCGTGGGCGTGGACGACCGGCGTCAACGCCACCGTGGCGGACATGGTGCACGGCGTGCCGCCCTTTCCGTACGTGCGCAAGAGCCTGGAGTACCTCGCCGACAAGGCCGACATGATCGTCGTCTCGGCCACGCCGGTGGAGGCGCTGACGCGGGAGTGGGAGGAGCATGACATCGCCCGCTACGTGCACGTCATTGCCGGGCAGGAGATGGGCAAGAAGGCGCTCCACCTGGAGCTGGCCGCCAAGGGCAAGTACGCCCTTGACCACATCCTGATGGTCGGCGACGCGCCGGGGGACATGAAGGCGGCCCGGCAGAACAGCGCCCTCTTTTACCCGGTCAACCCGGGCCACGAGGAGGAATCGTGGCAACGGTTCTACGAAGAGGCACTGCAAAAGTTCCTGGCGGGCGAATACGCGGGAGCGTACGAGGCCGCCCTCGTCGCCGAGTTCGAAAAGATGCTGCCGGAAGTGCCGCCGTGGAAACGGTGACAAGTCAGCGAGTCAGCGAATCAACGAACCAGCAAATCAGCAAATCGGCAAATCAGCAATCGGCAGATTGCAGAGGTTGACGACACCGTACTTTGTGTCCATCTACTTTTCGTGGCGGCCCACATCCCCAGACCCAGGGGACGATCTTGTGATTGACTGCGCGATGAACGCTGGCGCGCCAGTGGTCACGAAGAACACACGGGATTTCCGGCTGGCGCAGCAGTCGCTGGGATTGTCCGTGATGACCCCGGCTGAGTTCGTGATGAGGCTGGGCAGAGACCAAAGGAGTGCATTATGAGCCGGTTGACCCTTCGATTGCCAGAGTCGCTGCATAGCGAGTTGGAACGTCGAGCGAAGCAGGAAAAGGTTTCGTTGAACCAATACCTCGTGTATGCCCTCACCCGGCACGTAGCGATGGCCTATATGGTCACGCCCATGTCGGAAGAGGCCTTGCAGCAACAGCGGGAGGCGTTTGCTGCCTTGTTGGAGGACCTGGGACAGACATCGCCTGCTGAAGTACGGCGAGCTCTGGCGGAGCGTGAAGAAGTCGCCCCTGAATCAGGACTGGACCCCGAGTTGGTGGCCCGCGTGCACCAGCGGATCGCTGATGCTTCGACGTCGGGGTAGAGATGGTTTCAGGTTTCACGGTTTCAGGTTTCAAGCTGGGCCTGTCCAACCTGAGACCCTGAAACCTGAAACCGCATGGGAGGTTAAATGATTGTCGGCAAGGGCTACTCAGACAGAGCCATCACCGAAACCGAGGTCCGCGACCTGGTGGCCGATGGGCTGGCGCAGGCCGACCTCGCGGGCAAACGGGTGCTGGCCATCGTCCCCGACGGCACCCGCACCGCGCCGGTGCCGCTCCTCTTCCGCCTGTTCCGTGAGTCTCTGGGGGGGCAGGTGGCCGTGCTGGACTACCTGGTGGCGCTGGGGACCCACCAACCGATGGACGACGCGGCGCTGAGCCGGTTGGTCGGCGCGGAGGTGTGCGACGGGCGGGCGGGGCAGTCGCACATCTTTAACCACCGCTGGGACCTGCCCGAGACCTTTAGCACGCTCGGCACGCTCCCTGCCGCCGAGGTAGAGGCGCTCAGCGAGGGCCGCCTCTCACTGGACGTGCCGGTGCGTCTCAACCGGCTAGTCGGCGACCGCAGCGGTCGCACGGAGTACGACCAACTCCTGGTCTGCGGGCCGGTGTTCCCCCACGAGGTGGTGGGCTTCTCCGGGGGGAACAAGTACTTTTTCCCCGGGATCGCCGGCCCGGAGATGATCAACGTGACCCACTGGCTGGGCGCGCTCTTGACCAGCGCGGCCATCATCGGCGTGGCAGACACGCCGGTGCGCGCGATGATCGACCGGGCGGCCTCGTTCATCCCCACGCCGAGGCTGTGCTTCGCCATGGTGATGCACGGCCAGTCGCTGCACGGCATCTACGTCGGCTCGATGGAGGGGGCCTGGCGTGCGGCGACAGAGCTCTCGGCCCAGATGGACATCGTCTACGTAGACAAGCCCTTCCGGCGCGTCCTCTCCGTCATGCCGGAGATGTACGACGACATCTGGACCGCCGCCAAGGGGATGTACAAGATGGAGCCGGCGATCGCCGACGGCGGGGAGGTGATCATCTACGCCCCCCACATCACCGAGGTCTCTTACACGCACGGCAGGACCCTCGACGAGATTGGCTACCACGTGCGCGACTACTTTGTCAAGCAGTGGGACCGCTTCAGGGGCTATCCGTGGGGGGTGCTGGCCCACTCGACCCATCTGCGCGGCGCCGGCACCTACGAGAACGGCGTCGAGCGCCCGCGCATCCGGGTCACGCTGGCCACCTCCATCCCGCGCGAGCGGTGCGAGCGCATCGGCCTGGGCTACCTGGACCCGGCCACAGTCGATCCCGAGGCCTGGGCCGGGCGCGAGGACGAGGGCGTGCTGTTGGTGCGGAGGGCGGGGGAGATGCTGTATCGGGTGAAGCGGACTACGCAACATGGAACACGCAACACGTAACGCGTAGTGCGTGTTTCGTATTTCGTATTTCGTGTTCCGTGGTCTGGTGATGAGGGGGCAATGACTTACGACGAGTGGTTGGCTTCCGTGCCGCCAGAGTTTACCCAGGACCCGCTCTGGCGAATGCAAGTTTATCGGCTTGCGGTCTTTGCCAGCGACCTGGCCTGGCAAGATGTGTCCAAGCTGATCAAGGACAGACGGACGGTCAGCCTGGCCGATCAGCTCTTCCGGGCCGTCGGCTCCACTGGCGCCAATATCGCCGAGGGGTACGGCCGTCGCTCCGGCAAGGACCAGGCCCGATTCTACGAATACGCGCTGGGCTCGGCCCGCGAGGCCCGTGGCTGGTATCGCCAGGGGCGCCATGTCCTCTCAGAGGCTGTGGCCACCCACCGCATCAGCCTCTTGACCCAAATCGCCCGTCTGCTGCTCACCATCATCCCCGCCGAGCGCGGGTATGGATTGAGGGAGGAACAAGCATCTTACGACGCAGCCATTATGGAATTACTCGACAACCCCCCAACGCCGTAGAGACACGAAACACGCAA
>DATKTN010000106.1:0-2495 GCA_035531135.1 Anaerolineae bacterium | reverse complement strand
AACGCCAGCACCAGCGGCGGCAGGTGGAAGCGCGTGGTCAGGTGGCCGATGATGACGGCCGTCGTGGACCAGAAGGCCGTGGCGACGAAAGCGAGGAGATAGCCGCGGGCAGAGGATGGTCTGCGAAGAGAGTTCATTGATTTCAATCCAGCATCATCACCCGCACCCGTGCCCCAGCCTCCGCGTGAGTCCAGTCCTCCGGGATGATCGCCAGCCCGTTGGCCTTGACCATCGAACTCAGGATCCCCGATCCCTGGCCGCCCGTGAGGTAGGCGCGGTGTTCTCCCTCGTGCGCCTCGACGCGGACGCGCAGATAGTGGCGCCGCTCGTCCTTGTGTTTCACGCCGTCCATCAGCGTGGCCTCGACGGTGGGCCGCTCCCACCCGGTCACCCCCAGCATCTTGAGAATGGCCGGACGGACGAACATCTCGAAGGAGACCATCACCGAGACGGGGTTGCCCGGCAGGCCCAGGACGGGCACCCCCCCGATCCGCCCGAAGGCCAGCGGTTTCCCCGGCTTCATCCGCACCCGCCAAAAGTTGATCTCCCCCTCGGCGGCCAACACGTCCTTCACCAGGTCAAAGTCGCCGACGGAGACGCCGCCGGAGGTGAGGAACAGGTCCACCCCCTGCGCCAGCCCTGCGCTGATCTTTTGCGTCAACTCCTCGACCCGGTCGCGGGCGATGCCCAGCATGACGGGGGTCCCCCCGTGCTTGACCACCTGCGCGGCGTTGGAGTAGCTGTTGGCGTTGCGGATCTTGCCCGGCGCGAGCGGGGCGTCGATCTCGACGACCTCGTCGCCGGTGGCCAGGATCGCCACCCGGGGGCGGCGGGTGACGGGCACCTGGCCTTGCCCCAGCGTGGCCAGCATCCCCACCTCCTGCGGGCGGACGATCGTCCCCCGTCGCAGAACCAGCTCCCCCCGGCGCACGTCCTCTCCGGCGGGGCGGACGTACTGGCCCACCGGCACTTGCGCAAAGACCTCGACCCACTCACCCTCCGCCGCCGTGTCCTCGACCCGCACGACGGCGTCGGCGCCTGGCGGGATGGGCGCGCCGGTCATGATGCGGATCGCCGTGCCGGGCGCTACCGCCGTCCCGGTGACGTAGCCCGCGGCCAGCTCGCCGATGACGCGCAGGCGGCTGGGAGCCCGGCGGCCGGCCCCGGCGGTGTCGGCTGCCAGCACCGCATAGCCGTCCATCGACGAGTTGGCGTGCGGCGGGACGTCCACGCCGGCGTACACGTCCCCGGCCAGGACGCGGCCCAGCGCCTCGAGGATGGGCACCCGCTCCGGCTCCAGCGGATGAAACGCGCCCAGCACCCGTTCCAGCGCCTCCTCCACGCTCAACATCGGTTCCGTCATATCTTGTTTCCCCATCACCATCCCCCCACGCATTCGCGCTGCAAGTGTGCGTAGCGTTTCTTCATTGCCAATCACAAAGACCTTGGGGCCCTCGATCACGTTGCGCAGGAACCCGTCGTTCCGACTCAACCGCTCTCGGAACTCTTCCGGTGAGACCAGGTGGTAACTGAATTCCCGCTGGACCTCCGTCTGCACGGGACGCAACGCCGCGGACAACTGCCGGCTGGAGATGGAGCCGATGACAAAGAGGTCTACGTCGCTGGTAGCGGTCTCCCGATCGGCAGCGTAGGAGCCGTAGATGAAGGCGACCTCAATCTGTCCCTCTCTGGCGAGGGGCTCGCTCAGTAAAAGTTCGAGGGCGACGGTCTTGAGCAGGATGCGCTTCAGTTCAGCGAAAATCGGGCAGGCCGCGTTGGCCTGGAAGTAGACCCGGTTGCCATCCTCGATCCGGCGCAGGAGTCCAATCTCGGTCAGCCGCGCGCCCTCTCGCTGGACCGCACGCACGGGCAATCCTGCCAGTTCGGCGATTTCCCTCTGGTAGTATCGTTTCTCCTCGTTGAGCAGCAGCAATCTCAGGACTTTGACCCGTGCCGAGGAGGAGATCAGCTTATCCAACACTTTGCCCGCTCCAACTACAATTTGTAGTCAATTATATACAGTTTGTAGTCAAACGTCAAATTTCTAGATGCTCACGCGTGGCCGGTACTCCCCCCACACCTGCCGCAGGACGCCGCAGATCTCGCCGAGCGTGCAGTCGGCCTCCACGGCGGCGATGAACAGGTCCATCAGTGGCTCGTCGGGAGCACGGGCGGCCGCCTCGATCCGGGCCAACGCGGCCGAGGCCCGCTCCCCATCCTGCCGCGCCCGCAGCGCGGCCAGCCGGGCCCGCTGCCGCTCCTCGATGGCCGGGTCCACGGCCAGCCGCTCCAGCGCTACTTGTCCCTCCTCCACCTGGTACGCGTTCACCCCCACCACGATCCTGTCCCCTGCATCCACCTCGCGCTGGTAGCGGTAGGCGGCGTCGGCGATCTCCTGCTGGACGTACCCCTGCTCGATCGCCGCCAGCGCCCCGCCCAGCGCGTCGATCCTGTCGATGTACGCCCGCGCCCGCCGCTCGATCTCGTTCGTGAGG
>DATKTN010000105.1:0-17140 GCA_035531135.1 Anaerolineae bacterium | reverse complement strand
TCGCAACCTTCGCAAGGGTCGCTGAGTAGTCACCATAAGGGGAGGAGGATGCCTGTGCCTGAACTACCTGAAATCACCGTCTTTGCCCGCGATATGCGGAAGGAGTTGGCCGGCCGGATGGTCACCGGGATCGAGGTGCTGCAGCCCAAGTGCCTGAACGTGCCGGTGGATGAGTTTCAGGCCGCGCTGACCGGCGCCGAGATTCGCGACGTGGCGCCCCGGGGCAAGTGGCTCCAGGTCGAGACGACGCAAGGCTGGCTGCTGGTGGGCCTGGGGATGGGCGGCGAGATCCTGCTGACCGACCGGGAGCACCTGCCGGAAAAGTATCGCTTGATCCTTGACCTGGACGACGGCACCTGCCTGGCGGTGAACTTTTGGTGGTTCGGGTACGCTCACTACGCCCCCGATCTGGCCTTGCACGGGATGACGGCCCAGCTTGGCCCCAACGCGCTCGACCTGATGCTCGACGAGTTCCGGGCGCTCCTGCGGGGGCGGCGCGGCGCGATCAAGCCCTTCCTGCTCAATCAGAAGCGGATCGCCGGGATCGGCAACGTCTACGTCCAGGATCCGCTGTTCCAGGCGGGGGTTCACCCGCTGCGGCCGATCCACACGTTGAGCGACGACGAGGTGGCCGCGCTGTGGCGGGCGCTTCGGGAGACGTTGCAGGAGAGCATCGACCACGGTGGCAGCGCGTGGGAGTTGAACCTGTACGGCGAGAAGGGAGGGTGGGGCGAGCGCTTCCTGCTGGTGGGCTACCGGGAGGGAGAGCCGTGCCCGACGTGCGGGACGGTGGTGGAGAAGATCAAGACGGGGAGCACGAGTAGCTACGTGTGCCCGAGGTGCCAGCCGTTGGACGATGGCGGTTAGCGATCGGATGTACCATCTACCAAATCAATTATCAGGAGGAAGAGTGATGCAAGTGACAACTATCCTGGGAAGTCCGAGGAAAAAAGGCAATACGGCAAGGGTGCTTGAATTGTTTGAGAACCTGATGACGGAGCAAGGGTATGAAGTAGACCGGATTAACATTGTAGATTATGAGGTTAACGGGTGTTTGGGGTGTCAGGCCTGCCAGGAGGTGAGGCATGAACCGGGCTGCAAGCAACAGGACGATGCGGTGTGGATATTCGAGCGCATGGTGGCTTCAGACGCTGTGGTATACGCCTCGCCGCTGTATACCTACGGTTTCACTTCCCAGATGAAAGCCCTTGTTGACCGCCAAAATTGTCTGGTCACAGGATATGGCAGCCCAGAATATACGCCTCTGCTTGGAGGCAAACGGATCGCACTCCTCGTGACCTGTGGTGGTCCGATTGAAGAGAATGCCGACCTCATCCAGGAAGCCTTCGACAGGGAGAGCCGGTATCAGGCATGGGATGTCGTCGGCAAGTATGTCGTCCCATTTTGCACCACCCCGGATGAGCTTGGAGACAGAGCAATGGAAACCGCAACGCAAATGGCTGGGGATATCGTGGGTGGGTGAATAAGAACCACGATAGGGACAGGATTAAGGCACAATTGCGGGCGTCAATGAGGTGATTTGCATGAAGATATTAGGAGTATCCGGGAGTCCCAGAAAAGATGGGAATTCAGACGTTGCAGCAAGAACGATTCTTGAAACGCTGCGCGATCTTGGTGAGACAGAATTCATCAGAATCGCCGATTACGATATAGGACACTGCGTCGGTTGTGGAAGGTGCTGGGAATTGCAGAAGTGCGCCATTGAGCATGATGACCTGCAACAACTCCTCAATAAATGGGGGGAAGCCGATCTGCTGATCGTCAGTGTTCCCGTCTACTGGCTGAGTCCTCCTGGCGTGATGAAGGACTTTATTGACAGAACCGTCAGCGTTGGTACTCATCCAGTACCACCGTTCAAGGACAAAAAGGTCGCCCTGGTTACCATTGCGGCTGAGAACGGTTTTGAACTACTGAATGAACTGCTCTCCAGGTGGCTCAGACGTTTTGGAGCACAGATAATCGGGGATATAAAAGTGTATGCATGGGAGAAAAATGATCTTGCGCATGATAGTTCCCAAATTGCAAAACTGAAGGAATTTGCCTCTGAGACAATAGCGAAGATGAACTGAGCCTGCAACCTGACGCGATTGCAGGATTTGAGCCTCAGATACAGGAAGGTGACAAAGCAGGAGGTTGACGAATTATGGCCCGGATGTATCCCAACGAGCTCAGCCCAGATGTCAAAAGCGACGCCGAGCGGCTGCTCTACGAGGCCTTCCGCGATGAGTTGGACAATAGCTACACCGTCTTCCACAGCGTCGCCTGGCAGTCGCTGGACGGGGAGGGCCGTCCGCGGGATGGGGAGGCCGACTTTGTCATCGCTCATCCCAAGCGCGGCATCCTGGTCCTGGAAGCTAAAGGTGGTGCCATCGAGTATGATCCCTCCACTGACTGCTGGACGAGCACCAACCGGCACGGTCAGGTCTACGAAATCAGAAATCCCTTTGCCCAGGTCCGGTACAGCAAGTACGCACTGGAGGAGCGGCTCCAGATCATGCTGCACATGCCCGCGCGTCGGATCAACGTCGGCCACGCCGTCGCGTTCCCTGACATCGTTGTCGGTGCGGCGTTGCTCGGCCCGGATCAGCCACGCCGGATCATCCTGGATAAGACCGATCTGGCCAACCTCTCCAGGTGGGTCGGTAGCGTGCTGGCCTACTACCGGGGCGGGGCAAGCCAGCGTGACACCGCCCCTGGCGAAGAAGCGGTCTATGCGCTCATGGACCTCCTGGGCAAGACCTGGGAACTGCGTCCGGCGCTGTGGGGTGACTTTGTGCAGGAGCGGGAACAGCTTGTTCGTCTCACCGAGCAGCAGTATGGGGTTCTGGATGTGCTCAACCGGCAGCGTCGGGCGGCCGTCTGCGGCTGCGCCGGATCGGGCAAGACGATGCTGGCCGCCGAAAAGGCCACCCGCCTGGCACGCCAGGGGTTCCATGTCCTGCTCACCTGCTTCAACAAGCACCTGGCTGCCGATCTGCAGGCCCGCTTAAAGCTCCGCGCCAACCTCGACGTCGCCAATTTCCACGCCCTGTGTTACGATCTGGCACAGCAAGCTGGCGTGCTGCCGGAGAAGCGGGACGATGACGTATTCTTTAACCAGCAGTTGCCCGAAGCGCTGATGGAGGCTGCGGGTGCGCTGGACGTCCGCTACGACGCCATCATCGTCGACGAGGGGCAGGACTTTTGCGAGAACTGGTGGATTCCGCTGCAGATGCTGCTCCGCGATCCCGACGATGGCATCCTCTACATCTTTTTTGACGACAACCAGCGCCTCTACGTCCGGCACGGCGCTTTCCCCATCCAGCAACCGCCGTATCTGCTGTCTGTCAACTGCCGCAATACGCAGAACATCCATCAGGTGGTCGTGAAATTCTACGAGGCCGAGGGGGCTGAGGAAGCTCCCCAGGCCCGCGGCCCGCTTGGCCGGCCGGTGGCAGTGGTCCCATACCCGGGTTCACAAGGCTTGCAGGTCACGCTACAGGAGGTTCTGCGCATATTGAGTGTGGACCAGCAGGTTCCTACCGGCGAAATCGTCGTGCTGACCTCGCGGTTGCGAAGCAAGGGGCGGCTGTTGGACGGCAGTGCCAGGGGTGGGCTGCGACTGACCGATACCTGGCCGACGCCGCAAGGCCAGGTCTACTGTACGACGATCTACGACTTTAAGGGACTCGAGCGCGCGGTCGTCATCCTGGCGGACATAGGCCGCTGGCCGTCGGAGTGGGATGAGATGGCCCCGTTGCTCTACGTGGGTTGCTCGCGGGCGCGCAACCACCTGATCGTGCTCCTGGAGGAGAACGCTCCTAACAGGGTGCGGAGGGCCTTCATGGAGGCAAAGGGGCGGAAATAGGACTGCTGGCGAAGTGAGTAGACAAAAGCCTCGTAGTCAGCAAGCGTGGTCAGATACATCATCACGACGGGGTAGCCATGGTGATCAGTTGCGACAGGCTAGCCGGGCGTTCTCGTAGCCGACGTACAGCGGCCCTGTACTCTCGCTGGCGATCCAGCCAGGTCTGGTATGTTCCAGCCCATATTGCAAAGTCCGGCACCCAGGCATCATCTTCTGGCTCTTCCCCGCTCATATATGCCTCAAAGAACGTCTCAGACAGCACGCCATACTTGCGTTCGTAGAATTCTAGTTCCGCGGTCAGGGCATGAATATCTTGTAGGATATTGACCAACGTCGGATCTGGCATCGCACATTCTCCCTGTTTACAGACCTACATCTATTCTAACATCATCTCCCCGACCTGACAACCCACAGGAGGTCGCGGGGGGCGCATTTCAATCTAGGGGCAGGCTGCGCAAAACTGCTCCATCTGTGGAGGGCGTAGCGGTCGTTTCGCCAGCAGTAGGGTATCTCTTCGAGGTGCTGAACGCACTGGATGAGAAGGAGCACACCAGCCAGACGCGGCGCGCCAAGTCGCCGACGTTGACGGAGGTGGGGGTGGAGCGGGCCGAGGAGATCGAGGAGCGCTACACAGCATCATAAGGGGTAACTGCTTGGGTGGGAACCCTTGCGAAGGTTTGCAAGCACATTTCAGGGCGAAAGCGTCCTCGTTCGCCTGGAATCTTTACATTGACAAGGCTATTCGCAACCTTCGCAAGGGTCGCTGAGTAGTTACAACATATCTACCTACTGCTCGCTTGAGGCCTCTCCAGGAAAGGTTCGGCGCATCAGGTCGGCAACCTGTTCCACCTCGGCGATGTCAAGAAAGCCGTGATTGAAACGCATATGACGGTGACGACCTTTACCCCTGAGGACGGTAAAATAGATATCGCCTCGTCCCGCCTTTTTGGAGACAGGTCGAATGAAATCCAGTTTTTCGGGCGGGTAAGACTCGGTTCTGCTGGGTTTGCCTACGCTCATAATCAGAACCCGCCGATTGGTGATGGCATAGAGCGTGCGGCGCAGATGGTTGGATTGTCCCCAGGCCACAACGGCCGGTATTCCGGCCCAGGTAAGCAGCGACAATAGCACGAGGAGCAACCGTGACGGATTGTCCATCAAGAGGAATAAACCGCTGCAGAAAAACATCATAAACAGACACAAGATGACAAGCGGTCTCAACCGTTTCATCCGCCCGGACACATTGGTTGTGCCAGCCCATAGCACTTGTTCGTCGGCTTCGATTTGGGTGTTGAGGTATGCTTGCATTTGCGGGCTTATTGAAGGCACCGCTGGCGGCTGAGTCTGCTTTGCTTGCTTTTCAGTCATTTTTTCGTCCTCCTTGATTTGCTATATGTCGGCTCCCCAACGTAGCATTTGAGACCCTGTGACCGGCAACCTGATGGCTGGATTGCCGTCCACCGGCAACCACACCAGTGTATCCGCCGGTATCTCGTCTGATGCAGACGCCGTCACGATGAGCACGCCACGGCTATCATTGGCCCACAACGCCGACTGTATGGAATGCTCGTCCGTGCGAAGCGCGGTAATGCCACCGCCGTCCGAGCCCACTCTGTACAGCCTGAACGCCCCCGGTGGTTCCCCCCGATCAGGGCTTGTCGCCATAAAGACGTATACCTCGTCCTGGTTGGGGACGTGGGGATACGCGTAAAAGTAAGCGGTGCGGGCTGGCACATCCTGTCCGATACACGTGCATCGCACTTCGGCGACGGTGCACCGGCTCAGAGCCTCGCTTCCTCCATAGGAGGGGTTCCCCAAATAGAAGACCTGGCTGTCACCGTGCCACCCAAAGGTGCAGGAAACACAGTCCCCCACAGTTGACAAGTAATCGGAGAGCGCCTTAACGGCCACCTTCTGGGAATAGACGCTGCGGAGTGGATAGCTGTAGAACACCACCAAAAGATGCTGACCATTCGGAGACCAGGAAATAACGGAGGCGATCACCAGCCGGTCGGTTGCCTCACCCTGCTCTGGTATGAAGCCGTTGGGATGGACGGTCTGCACCTCCCCGCTCGACACCGTCATCACATTGAGGCCATTGTGGACGTAGGCGATGCGGTCCCCATCAGGCGACCATGTCGGCGTGGTGATTCTGCCGGTGATGTGGTCTCGGTCGTTGAGCGCAGCCAGTTCGTCCCCTACAGGCGGCAGCGCAGGTCCCGACAGCAGCACGTGACGGTTCTCTCCAAGCGCATCGGTGTGAATCAAGGTATTGTTGGTGACGTAGACCAGCGCACCGTCCACAGGCGAAACATCAAAGCTCTCCACCGCTGCGGCTTCGCGCGTGATCTGCTGCTGCGTTTTGCCATCGCGCGCCAGGCGCCAGACCTGGCCTTCTCGCAGGAAATAGACGGGCGCAGGGAGTTCAAAATCGGTTTCAGGCTGCGGCGTCACAGTGTACGGCGGGGATGGAGAAGGTGTAGGTGTGTCCACGCAAGCCGTCAGCACCGACGTTGTCAGGCACATCGTGCCAAAAGCCAGTAGACCGAGCGGCGTTTTTTTCAACCCTCCTCCTCCATTTGTCTTTACCCCCTACAACAGTGCATTTCTCTGACAACAAGAATCCGCCCAACCTTCCCAGTAGCACGTGTTATTGTACTTGTTTCTCTTGCGCGGGCAAATCACCATTGACCGCTCCTCACAACGCAGCGCCAGGGCCAGCCTGGGCTAGATCAGGAGTTGCGGGGCCGGCGGGGGGCGATCAAGCCGTTCCTGCTCAACCAGAAGCGGATCGCCGGGATCGGCAACGTCTACGTCCAGGATCCGCTGTTTATCGCGGGCATCCACCCGCTGCGGCGGATCGACACGCTGAGCGACGACGAGGTGACCGGGCTGTGGCGGGCGCTGTGGGAGACGTTACAGGAGAGCGTGGACCACGGCGGCAGCGCGTGGGAGCTGAACCTGTACGGCGAGAAGGGGGACTGGGACGAGCGGTTTCTGCTGGAGGCCTGCCGGGAGAGAGAGCCGTGCCCGGCGTGCGGGACGGCGGTGGTCAAGATCAAGACAGGGAGCACGAGCGGTTACGTGTGCCCGGTGTGCCAGCCGTTGGGGAATAGCGGTTAGCGGTCAGCAGTCAGCGGTTAGCCCGTCATAAGCTATTCGGCGTCAGCCCCAAAAGCTCCGCCAGCTCTTCGTCCGACGGCTCGGTGACGATTCGCCCCTCGATATCCAGCGTGGGGGTAGAGAGATGGCCCTGGTTCCAGTCAATCACTCTCTGGGCTGCCTGGGGATCGTCGCCCACGTCGACGAGCGTGTAGGGGATGCCGTGGCGATTGAGGAAATCCCTGGTGCGCACAGTGTCTTTGCACCAATAGGCTCCATAGACCACGATGCGAGGCCAGGGGCTGCCCTCCTCCCGGACAGGTGGAGCCTCTATCTCCACCGGTCGATAGTCGTCGCTCACGAACAGGTGGCAGATGCAGTGGCCCGTCTCGGCGATGTCCCTCTCGTGGCGATAGCAGGGGCAGACGAACTTGCGATCCTCCACGGGATCGCCGGTCCGCTGCTGTCAGGGACAGTAGGGCCAGCCAAAGGTATGAGCCTGCCGCCCGATACCCCTGACGATTCCCTCCCAGACATCCCGGTTCGGGTTCAGTCTGTAAGGGCTCACCTCCGCGTAGCGGAGAGCCATCCGCCGGGCCCGGTCCATCAGATACTCCAGGCTTTTGTCCGTGCTAGGTGTGCTTTCCATGCTTCCCTACCTCGTCATTGCTCACCTCCCCTTCGATTTCGCCGGAGAGGAGGAAGAAAAACTGTCGCCGTGGCGTTGGGTGCCAGTCGCCGAACCAGCCAGGTGCGGCGGTGGAAAAGGCGTACGCAGGACTGCCAGCCGCGCACCAACCCTCGTACAGATCCCGCCGAGTAAAACCGCCGATCTGTGCTTCTTGAGCAGTATAGCCCAACCCTACCCAGAAGTCAAAACCTCTGTCAACCATCGATTTGTCTGCCGACTTGCATTATGCTACAATCCACTCAAAGCAAATGAGAAGGCACTTGTAGTACGAAACCAATCGTCTGGCCTACGCAAGGGTTGGTGTTCCAGCCTGCGGTACAGAGGACAGCAAAATGACACACGGTGACATTCCCAGCGGACTATGGCCACGTTTCCAGGAATATGACCTCCACACTGTGGATCTTGATCAGGACGCCGACCTGGTCATCCAGCGCACGCTGGAATATGGCACCTGGAACGAGGTGCGATGGCTCTCTGGCACCTACGGAGGCCCGCGCATCCGCGCCTTCGTGCGAGAGCGGGGCGAACGACTGTTGTCTCCTGTCACCTTCAACTATTGGCGCAAGTTGTTGGGGATACGCCAGTGGCGACACTCACCGTTTCCCATAGCAAGGGGAGAAGTATGGAACAGATGATGATTGACCGCACACCTTGGACAACGATGAGGCGCTTCCTGGAACGCCAGGCGATGGCAGTTGGGCGGGAACGCCTGGAAGACCTATGGCCTTAGCAGAGCGATCTCGATAACCCAGGCGCGAGGGCAGCCCGCCGCGAGCGCGACGGCCCCTCTCGCCGCAAGACAAGCCTGCGGCCGCGCGCTTGTCGCCCGGCGACATCAATCGTAAAATCGTAATGAAGGAAGTGGGGCGGAAGGAGGTTGCGATGCCGAATCGAAATCCCATCTACCGTGCGCTGACCGTTGTGACCCTGTTGGTGCTGCTTTTGGGCAGTGCCCCGGTCACCGCTGCGCCTGCCCTGAGCACCGCCGAAGGGCCTGCCCTGAGCGAAGTCGCAGGGGCAGTCGGAGGGAGTGAAGTCGGAGGAGTCCATACGCTGGGCGAGCACAGTGCCGAGGCGGTCACCCGGCCCGAGGACATCCCTGCCGATTGGTGGGCCATCGTGCAGGAGGACATCCGCCGATCGGAGTACCACCTCAGGTGGCAAGATGAAACACACCTGCCTGGCGTTCCCGCCGCCTACCAGGCGCCCAACCGCGCCCACAACCTGCGTACCTACTTTACCACCGAGGGGCCGGTGCTCATCCCTCGCGTCTGGGCTGGGGTGGAGACGCCTCCCTGGCGCTGGGGGCTGCGCCTGACCGCCTGGGGCCGGGAGGGGGCATTGCAGCCGGTGCAGGCCGCCACTCTCCACCCGGACACCAACCGCGTCGAATACCGCCGGGGCGAAGTCGTCGAGTGGTACGTGAACGACGAGCGGGGCCTGGAGCAGGGATTTACGCTGACGGCCCCGCCCGAATCAGAGGCGTCAACCGACGAATCCCACGTTGTTCTGGAAATGGCCTTTTCTGGGAGTCTGGCCCTCAAGCTCACTGCTGCTGGTGATGCAGTGGAACTCAGCACCTCCGACGGGCAGGGTGTCGTGCGCTATGGCGCGCTGCACGCTCTTGATGCCACCGGGCGGGAGTTACCGGCGCGCATTGCGGTCAGCAATCGGCACGTTTCGATTCTTGTAGACACCGAGGGAGCCGTCTATCCCCTGACGATAGCTCCGGTCATTACAGGGCTCTCTTCCGAGGCTGACTGGACGTACAACCTGCCCGTTTTCGTTCCCCCTATCAATGCCTACGTCGGCTGTTCAGTTGCGACAGCCGGAGACGTGAACGGGGACGGCTACTCCGACGTCATCGTGGGGGCCTATGGCTACGATAGCGGCCAGACAGATGAGGGGAAGGTGCTCGTGTTCTATGGCTCGGCCACGGGCCTTGATACCAGCGTGTCATGGGCGGCAGAGAGTAACCAGGCAACTGCGCGCTTTGGCTGGTCAGCGGCCACGGCCGGAGACGTGAACGGCGACGGCTACGCCGACGTGATCGTGGGTGCGTTCTGGTACGATAACAGCCATAGCAATGAAGGAGCGGCTTTTGTGTATCATGGCTCGGCCACGGGTTTGGATCTGAATGGCACGCGTACCGGTGGCACCCCGCAGAACGCCGACTGGATGGCGCAGAGCAACCAGGATGAAGCTCGCCTGGGCATCCGGGTCGCTACGGCCGGAGACGTCAACGGCGACGGCTGCGCCGACGTGATCGTGGGTGCCGACGAGTACGATGACGGCCAGTCCGGTGAGGGAGCGGCCTTTGTGTACCATGGCTCGGCGACGGGGCTGGGGCCCGATGGTACTCCGCAGAACGCCGACTGGATGGCCGAGAGCGACCAGGCTGATGCCAGCTTTGGCAACTCGGTGGCTACCGCCGGTGACGTGAACGGTGATGGCTACGCTGACGTGATCGTCGGAGCGCCCTATTACGACAACGGCCACGGGGCCGAGGGCCGCGCCTACGTGTACCACGGTTCTGCCGCCGGGCTGAGCACCACTGCCTGGACGGCCGAAAGCAACCAGGGTAATGCCCGCCTCGGCAGTGTGGCCACGGCCGGAGACGTGAACGGTGATGGCTACGCCGATGTGATTATCGGTGCCTACTTCTACTTTGCCGGCCAGACGCGCGAGGGAGCAGCCTTCGTGTATCATGGCTCGGCCACAGGTTTGGATTTGAATGGCACGCGCACCAGTGGCACCCCGCAGAACGCCGACTGGTGGGTTGAGTCCAACCAGTATGATGCCCAGCTCGGCGGCTCGGTTGGCACCGCCGGTGACGTAAACGGCGACGGTTACGCCGACGTCATCGTCGGGGCCTCCCTTTACGACGGCGCTCAGACGGATGGGGGAGCGGCCTTTGTGTACCACGGCTCGGCCACAGGGCTGGGTCTCGACGGGACGCGCCCGGCGGGGAATCCCAGTAACGCGGATTGGGCGGATGAAGGCGACCAGGAGGAGGGGAAGCTCGGTTTCTCTGTTGCCACAGCGGGGGACGTGAACGGTGACGGCTTCGCCGATGTCGTCGCTGGAACTCCTTACTATGACGTCCTCCGGCCTCCATATGTAAATAGCGACGCAGGACAGGCCTCGGTCTACCATGGTTCGCCCATGGGCCTCTCCACAGATGCCGCCTGGGATCAGCAGGGCGACTACGCCGAGACGTGGCGCTTGGGCTCCTCGGTGGCCACCGCCGGTGACGTGAACGGCGATGGATACGCTGACGTCATCGTCGGAGCCCCGAGGTACGGTACGTATAACCGGGGAATGGTCCTCGTGTACCATGGCTCTGCCTCCGGGCTCAGTGACACGGCTGACTGGACGGCCGTGGGCAACGTGTCTGTGTCTGAAATGAGGTTCGGATTTTCCGTAGCTACGGCTGGGGACGTGAACGGTGATGGCTACGACGACGTGATCGTAGGCACCGAGGATTTTGGGCGGGCCTACGTCTATCACGGCTCTTCCTCCGGCCTGGACCTCAACGGAGTGCGTCCGACCGGCAATCCCGACAACGCCGACTGGACGGCCACAGGCAGCCCAGACCAGGTGGGGCCATCCCGATTCGGCTTCTCCGTGGGCACGGCCGGGGATGTCAATGGCGACGGCTACGCCGACGTCATCGTCGGTGCTCCTGGATACAACGGGTATCCGTACACGCGTGAGGGCTGGGCCTACGTGTATCACGGGTCGGTGACGGGGCTCTCGACGGAGCCTGACTGGCCGGAGCCTTTCTACGAGCAGACGGACTCCTTGTTCGGTTTCTCCGTCGCCACGGCGGGCGACGTGAACCGGGATGGGTACTCTGACGTGGTCGTTGGAGCGCCTGGATACAATAAGGAGGAGCCTTTCCCGGCCCCTGATGCCGGTGCTGTGTTCGCGTACTACGGCTCGGCGTTGGGCCTGAGTGACAGCCCCGACTGGGAGGAATACTACGGCCACTCGTACCTGGAGGGTGGCTTCTTCGGCCGGTCGGTAGCCACAGCAGGGGACGTGAATGGGGATGGATATGCTGACGTCATTGTCGGGTATCCTTATTGGTCATCACAACCGCAGTTCGGCCTGGGTGACGGCATGGTATATGTGTATTACGGTGCTGCCATAGGCCTGAGCGGAAGCTACGACTGGAGTTCGCCGGATTGTAACCCTTCCTATTCTGAGACTCATTTTGGCTGGTCGGTGGGCACGGCCGGTGACGTGAACGGGGATGGCCATGCGGACGTGATCATCGGAGCCCCATTTACGCAATTTGGAGACAATATGGGCCAGGCCTTTGTCTTTCACGGGTCGGCGACAGGTCTGCCTGGTGTACCCTGTCTTGGACTCGCCTGGAACGCGGTGTGCATTGAGGAAGACGCGCAAATGGGCTGGTCTGTGGCCACGGCCGGCGATGTGAACGGAGACGGCTACGCCGACGTGATCGTGGGGGCGCCGAATTTCAGCACCAGCGGCACTGGTTCGTGGACGGAGGGTCGGGCCTACGTCTATTACGGCAACGGCGGCGCGGGCCTCAGCCTGAATCCCCGCCAGCGCAGCGCCGACGATAGCGCGCCCATTGCTCACCGGGGCGCGTCCGGCAGTGCGAGCTCGTTTCGCCTGGCCCTGAGGGGGCGCACTCCCTTTGGCCGGGGCAAGGTCAAGCTGGAGTGGGAGGTCAAACCGCTGGGAACCCTCTTCGATGGCACCGGGACGCGGCAGAGTGCCACGTGGGTGAATCCCGGCGCGACGGGCGCGGATCTCAACGAACTGGTGAGCGGCCTGGCGTTCGATACCGCCTATCACTGGCGGGTGCGGCTGCATTATCACCCGGCGACCACGCCGTTCCAGCAGTACAGCCGCTGGCTCACCATGCCGTGGAATGGCTGGACCGAGCAGGACTTGCGCACGGGCTCGCCCACCTATCTACCGTTGGTGTTGCGCACCTACCCGTAGCAGCATCGCCAAAAGGCCTAATGCGAACCGCCCCAACCGTTGTCAGGTTGGGGCGGTTGTCTCGCCGGCACTCTCGTGCAGGCTTGGGTGGCCCACTTGTGTTGGACTGGTGAACAGGCTATCGTATCGGTCCAACACAATGGGAAGATTGCGTCACACGCTGACGCCTTTGCAGCTAGACGTTGCTGACAAGGTTAGAGAAGATGTTACCGACCGCCGGGCCCAGGAGTGCCAGAACTAGAATCACGACAAGAGATATAAGAACCAGGAGTAAGGCATACTCGACCAGACCCTGGCCTTCCTCGCGCGGTGTGCACATCTCGTATCACCTCCTTCCAATCTGATCTAGGTCCCAAGGATAGCTTGCATTCAGTATAGCCAACGGCCGTATAGGAACCGTATGGAATAGATTAAAGGAAAGTGAGAACGGAGGTGGGGGTTACCCGATTTCAGTCAAGAATGGTATACTTCTCAGGGTTATCGTGAGAAAGGCTTCTCGCCAGCGCAAGCTGGTCCAGGCTTGTACTTTGATGGAAGAGAAAGGGTGGTGGGCCAAGTTGGAACGACGGGGGGCCAAAGCTGAAGAGCAGGTCCAGGCAGTGCGTCGGCTGCACCGCCGTACGCTCTATCTTGGGCTGGTCCTGCTCGTAGCCGTCGGTGCGGCGACCAGCGCCGGCGTATGCTTTGTGCGGGAACGAGATGCGCGGGACGCCGCTGTTGCGCTGGAGGCCCAGGTCCAGGCGGAGGCGACCCGCGCGGACGCCGCCGAACGCCTGGCCCGCGCGTGGACGTTGGTGGCTCAGGGCCGGGCGGAGTTTGAAAGCAAGCCGTTGCTGGGGCTGCGTCTGGCGCTTGAAGGGTTGGCCCTCGTACCCCCGGGCGATGCCGCTGTCAACGCTCTCATTGTGGAATCAGTCTGGGAGCTGGCAAAGCGGGGCCGGATCTTGAAACTGGGCGATGATATAGAAGAGGCATATGCCAACCCCGAGGGCTCTGTTCTGATCCTGGACCACAGGCAAACGTCCGATGAGCTGCGCCGCGCTGCCGATGGTTCGCTCGTTGCCACGCTCGCCGGCGATCTCTCCAGCGTGTCCTTCAGCCCGGACCCGAACGCGACCTACCTCCTGGTTGACTATGCCGACGCGCCCGCCGAGCTCCGCCGCACCGCCGACGGCTCGCTCGTCGCTACAAGGATGGCCCATCGCCGGCCTGTCGTCTTCAGCCCAGACCCAGGCAGGACCTACTTTGTGATTGACTACGCGGACGCACCCGGCGAGCTGCGCCGCACCGCCGATGGCACGCTCATCGCCACGCTCACCGGCGAGGTCGATCGTGTGTCCTTCAGCCCAGATCCGGGCGCAGAGTATCTCGTGGTCGACTATGCAGACGCGCGTGCCGAGCTGCGCCGCACCGCCGACGGCTCACCCGTCGCCACGCTCGCGGGCGGGGTCCGTCGGGTGTACTTTGGCCCGGACGCGACCTACTTTGTGATCGACTACGCCGACGCGCCTGGCGAACTGCGCCGCACCGCCGATGGCTCGCTCATCGCCACGCTCGCGGACCGGGTGGGGCGGGCGTACCTTGGCCCGGGCGCGACCTGCTTTGTGATCGACTATACTGACGCACCAGACGAGCTGCGCCGTGCTGCCGATGGCTCGCTCGTCACCCCGCTTCCTGGCGAGGTCGCTCGCGTGTCCTTCAGCCCGGCTCCGCACCTGGCCTACTTTGTGATCGACTACGCTGATGTGGCCGGTGAACTGCGTCGTACCGCCGACGGCTCGCCCGTGCCGTTGGAAGAAGAGATCTATTGGGACCACGTCATTGGGATGTCCTTCAGCCCGGACCCGGACGCGACCTATCTCGTGGTTGAGCAGGAGGAAGTTGCCACGTTGTTTCGCACCGCCGACGGCTCGTTCGCCGGCATCGGGTTTTCGCCGGTGACCTTTAGCCCGGATGGATCCCTTTTCCTGATCGACAGCCTCCCCGAGCAGGTGGAAGCTGAAGCACCACCGAGCAAACTGCGCCGTACCGCCGACGGTTCGCTCATCGCCGCGTTCGGGTTCTACGTCGAGTCCCTGTTCTACAGCCCGGAGCGGGCCGGGACCTACGCCGTCGCCGACTACGGCGACGAGGCCGGCGAACTGCTCCGGACCGCCGACGGCTCGCGCGTCGCTACGCTCGCGGGCGTGGTCGATCAGGCGTACTTTAGCCCAGACCCAGCCGGGACCCGCTTCGTGGTTGATTACGTCGCCCGGCCTGGTGAACTGCGTCGCACCGCCGAGGGCTCGCTCGCCGCCACGCTCACGGGCGAGGTGGATCGCGTGTCCTTCGGTCCGGACCCGGCCGTCGCCTATCTCGTGGTCGCCTACTCAGATGGCCGGAGTGAATTGTGGGATTGGCGTGCAGGCTCGTGTCTTGCAGAGCTGGGCCTGGGCAAGGAAGGGCACGTCTATGATCCGCGGAGCCACCGGCTCATTATCTGGCACGCCGACGGCCGGGCCTATATCCTGGACCTGGATTGGCTGAGGGCGATGGGAGGCGACCCGGCGGCGATCTCGCCGGGGGAACTTGAGCGGCTCGCCTGCCGAGGGCCGTTCGCCACCGGGCTGTTCGATGAATCAGTCCTCCAGCCCTATCTCGAGGGCAGCCCGCCTCAAGCCTGTCGCTGACGCCCAGCAGGCTTTGGCCGCAGTTGCGTCAGTAGGAGAATATCCCTGGTGCGCCTAGGCCGGAGTGCACAATATCAGTCTACCATTCGGTCGATCGCTCGTCTCACCGCCCCGACGTCGGCTGGCAATTCCAACGGCGGGTTGGCGTGGCGGGCGATCACGCCGGTCAGCGTCCTCTCGTGGTAGCCGACCTTGAACCCGGTGAACTTGAGGCCGTGGGCGGTGGAGATGACGACGACGCGGTGTGTGGGCCGGATGTCCCCTCGCTCGACCAGTTTAGACAGCGCCGCCAGCGCCACGCCGGTCTGGGGGCAGCAGTACAGGCCGGCACGGTCGGCGCGGGCGGCTGCGTCCGCCAGCTCGTCCTCGGTGGCCTGCTCGACGATCCCGTCAAAGGACCGCAGCACCTTCACCGCCCGCTCGTAGCTGACCGGCGCGCCGATCTGGATGGCGCTGGCCAGCGTGCGTTGCGCCGGCATCGGCCGGTATTCCTCCCAGCCCGCCAGGTAACTCTGGTAGAGCGGGTTGGCGTTCGCGGCCTGGGCACAGGCGATGCGCGGCAAGCGATCGGTCAGGCCCAGTTCCTTCATCATCGTAAAGCCGCGCCCGAGCGCGCTGACGTTGCCCAGGTTGCCGGCCGGGATGACCACCCAGTCCGGCACCGTCCACCCCAGTTGCTGGGCGATCTCGATCGCCACCGTTTTCTGGCCCTCGATGCGCAGCGAGTTCATCGAGTTGGCCAGGTAGATCGTCCGGTCGGCCGTCACCTGCTGCACGACGCGCATGCAGCCGTCAAAGTCGGTATCGATCGCCAGCACCAGCGCGCCATGGGCGATGGGCTGGGCCAGTTGGGCGGTGGAGACCTTGTTCCGGGGGAGGAACACGATCGCCGGAATGCCGGCGGCCGCGCAGTACGCGGCCAGCGCGGCCGAGGTGTCGCCGGTCGAGGCACAGGCCACCGCCCGGATCGCCGGGGCGTGGGGGCGACGGTCGGCCATCATCTGCCGCACGACCGAGACCAGCACCGTCATTCCCAGGTCCTTGAACGAGCCCGTATGGCTGGTGCCGCACTGTTTGACCCACAGGTCCGCTAGGCCCAGCTCTCGCCCCAACCGCCTGGTCGGCAGGAGGGGGGTGTGGCCCTCGCCCAGCGAGACGACGTTGGCCACGTCGACCTGGGGGCAGACCCACTCCTTCTTGCCCCACACGCCGCTCCTGTATGGAGGCTCGACCGAGCGGGCGCGCCCGTCGAACAGCGCCCTCCAGTCGGCACCGCTGCGCCGGCAGAGTGCTCCCAGGTCGTGCTCCACGTCCAGGAGCCCGCCGCACTCCTCGCAGCGGTATACGACGTCGTAGATGGAGTAGCGGCGACCGCAGCCACGGATACACTCGAACCAGCTATTCAGCTCCGCCATTGAGGATCACCTCCCTGTGAATCTACCGTACCGCGTCGGTCGCGGCGTCGGCGGCGACGACGAGCGAGATGCTGCAGTCGGACGAACCCTGGGCGATGGCGACGACGTTGATGTTCCCCCGCCCCAGCGCGCCAAAGACGCGGGCGGAGACGCCCGGCGTGGCCCGCATCCCCGCACCCACGACGTTCACGATCACCACGTCGTCCAGCGACCAGACCCGGTCCACGTCCCGCCGCGCCAGCTCCAGCGCCAGCTCATCCTCGACGGCGCGGATCACCGGCGGCGCTGCCGGCGTGGGGATGACGAAGCAGATGGACTGCTCCGACGAGGCCTGGGAGATCATCAGCACGCTGGCCCCCTGGCTGGCGACGGCGGCAAACGTGCGGGCGGCGATGCCGGGCACGCCCAGCAT